>NZ_JARUBL010000001.1:2768750-3137500 GCF_029626155.1 Solwaraspora sp. WMMD1047
TGCGGTCGCTAGCCGGGGAGACAGTTCAGCGCCGACCGGCGGAACTCGTCGACCATGCTGTTGTCCTCGACGGGGCGGGTCAACATCACGGCCTGGCACGGCGGTAGGTCGTCGATCGGGATCGAGGTCAGGTCGGGGCGGATCAGGCCGCTCCGGTCGCTGCGCGGATGCATGATCACGGCCTTGCCGCACGCGACCACCTCGAACTTGTCCTGCACGGTGTGCACGGCCGGGCCCACCGGGCGCCGGCCGCCGTCCGGACGCTCCGGCCACCAGAAGGCCCGCCACTGCGCCGACGCGCCGGGCATCGGGAACTCCACGAACGGTTCGTCGGCGAAGTCGGCAAGGGTGACGGACGTGCGCCCGGCCAGCCGGTGCGTGGTGGGAACCACGAGCACCCGGGGGTCCTCGTACAGGACCGTGACGCGGTAGCCCTCCATCGGGAACACGAACGGCTGCCAGGCGATCACCACGTCGACCCGGTGCTCCGCGAGGCACCGGGTGTCCTCCCACGTCAGGTAGCGGGTGTGGATCTCCGCCTCGGGGTGGCGCTCGCGCAGGTCGCGCACCGCCGGTGTGATCGGCAGGCCGGGCATGTAGCCGATGGTGATCGTTCCCGATGTCGCGGCGGCCCGGACGTTCGTGACGGCGTGGCGGGCGGCCCCGAGCAGTTCGTTCGCCTGCACGAGGAAGGCGCGGCCGGCCGGCGTGAGTTGGCTGCCGTGTGCGGTGCGGTCGAACAGCCGGACACCGAGCTGCTCCTCGAGCCGCTGGATCTGACGACTCAGCGACGGTTGCGCGACGCGCAGCTCGGCGGCGGCCCGGCCGATGTGCTGATGAGCGGCCACGACCGTGAAGTACCGCACCAGTCGGAGGTCGAGGTCCGCCATGCACGCATGGTAGGTAAAAAGTCAGTAGGTGACCACAGCCTTGAACCGGACGTCGCCGTTGACGACCCTGTCGTACGCCTCGGCCACGCGATCCTTGGGGAAGAGCTCGATCATCGGTTTGACGGCGCCGCGTGCGACGAAGTCGAGCGCCTCGACGAGGTACTCGTAGCCGTTGTGGGCGGAGCCGATGATCTGGTGGCTGTTCGACACCAGGGGCAGCGCGGGCAGCGTCAGCTCGTCGGTGGCGATGCCCATCATGACGACCTTGCCCCACGGGCGCAGGCCGCCCATCGCGCTGGCGAGCGCCGCGTGGTTGCTGCCCGTGTACATGATCAGATCAGCGCCACCGACGGCTTGGAGCCCCGCGCCGTCGGCGACGACCTCGTCGGCGCCGAGCTGCCGGGCGAGGTCCTCCTTGTCGGGGCTGTGGGTCACCGCGGTGACGTGGTAACCCGCGGCCGTCGCGTACTGGATCGCGAGGTGACCGAGTCCGCCGATGCCGACTACGGCGACCCGACCGGACGGCTTGACCTCCGCCCGGCGCAGGCCGGCCCAGACGGTGAAGCCGGCACACAGGGTCGGCGCCGCGAGCTCGTAAGAGACCCCGTCGGGCAGCAGCACGGTCCCATCGACGTCGGCGACGATGTACTCGGCGTGCGCGCCGTCGACGTTGACGCCGGTGAGGATCGGGGCCGCGCAGTTCGCGGCGGTGACGAAGCTGTTCGGGTGCTGCTCACGGCAGAAGTCGCACCTACCGCACCGCTTCTGCACCATCGGGAGGCCGACGCGGTCGCCGATCGCGCGTTGGGTGACCCCCGCGCCCACGGCCACCACCTCACCGACGCCTTCGTGTCCGAGGACCAGGGGGAACTCGCGGAACGACAATGTGCCGTTCGCCATCCACACGTCCGTGCCGCAGATCGCGCAGGCGCGGACGCGCACCAGCACCTGGTTGGGGCCGGCCTCCGGCCGATCCACGTTCTGTAGTTCCCACGGGGCGTTCACCTTCGGAACGACGACCGCCTGCATCTGGGTAGCCATGCACACTCCTCCTTGGCTCGGGAGATCACGGCATGACGCTACGAACGGCCGGATTCACCCGTCCAAGACCTGTTCCGCATCCCCTTCATGCCTGACCTGCATGGGTTCCCGGTGCCGCGGACGCCGTGCGGTCGGCATGTGCGCGGGCGCGTCGGCTCGGGTCTACCCGGTGGTGGAGCCGGTCTCGGATAGCCGCGATGGCCCAGGCGACCAGAGATCAAATGATGAAAAGGGTCGCTGCGAGGCTCCGCAGCGACCCTTTTCGACATTTGATCAGTTCGCCACCTCGCCGGACGGGACGGCCGTCACGAAGGAGCGCCAGGCGGTCGGGTGAAAGGTCAGTGCTGGGCCGGAGTGGTCCTTGCTGTCCCGGACCAGCACCCGGCCGGGCAGGTTTCCGGCCACCTCGACACAGTTGCTGTTGCCGTTGCTGCGGGTCGACTTCCGCCAGCGCGGCACGTTCAGGTCCACGAGTCCGCCGCCTTCTTGATGAGATCGAGGCTCATATCTTGTGGCAGAGCGTACTCCCGGATGGCCTCCCACTGTCGTTCGAGAATGTCGAGGCGGGCAGGGTCCTCGACCACGTCACCTGCCCCGGGGGCGTCCCTCACGCCGACCGTGTGCCCATGTGCGGTGGCGAGCGCGACCGGGCCGTCGAGGCCGGCGTAGGCGCCGACGTGGGACGGCACGATGAATACGCTGACGTTCGGGAGTTCGATGGCCTCGATGAGGGCGAGCAGTTGCTCGCGCATGACCTCCGCGCCGCCCACCGAGCGGTAGAGGGCGCCCTCGTCGAGGATCGCGACGATCCGGGGCGGGTTGTCCTCGCGAGTGATGATCTCCTTGCGGGCGAGGCGGGTCGCCAGGGTGTCCTCGGCGGGCCGGCCGGCCTTGGTCGTGCCGATGACCGCGCGTGCGTACGCCTCGGTTTGGAACAGGCCGGGGATCACCGCGAGTTCGAAGTACCGGAGCAGGGTGGCCTCCCGTTCGTGGTCGAGCCACGGGCGCAGCCACACCGGGGACGACTCCTCAAGGACGAACTTGCGGTAGAAGGTCAGGTAGTTCGTTCCGAAAGCGCGATCGACGGCGGTCAGATAGTCGGGGAGCGCGGGGCGCACCCCGCGCTCCACGGAGCTGACGTGCTGTGCCGAGAACTTGATGCGCGCACCCCACGCTTCCTGGGTCAACCCCAACGATTCGCGGGTACGGCGCAGTTCCCCTATCAGATACTCGCTCGCTGACATAGCCCTTCACGTTCCTCACATCTCGCCAGACGGTGTTGGTCCCCTGTTCCGGGCGTACGGCGGCACGCGACGCCATTTCCCATCTTCCATCGGGGAGCCGTCTCGGTCCAGGGTGGACACGACAGGAAAGGCAGCCAGGCGCCGGTGCCCGGGGTGGCGTGGATGTGCGGTGCGGGGCGTCCGGGAATCGGCACTCACGGATTGGGGGGCAAATCGTGAATCCGGAAGACGAGGATCAGGAACGGCCGGTGAAACGCAGGAAGTGGCGGCCGATCAACGGCCGGCGGATCGGTGGACATCACGATCTTTCGCGGCCGGGTAATCGGCCGTTGGACCGGTGGGTCGACACCGATGGTGGGCCGGGACCGGATATTCCGAACGGCGGCGGATTCGTCGCGCCGGCATTTCCCACCGGCACCCTGTCCGGCGGCTTCGGTGATCCGGTTCCTGATCGTACTCCGGCCCACGTCCAGGCGGACACCCTGCGGATGATGCTGGCCCGGCACCAGCCACGGGACGACATCACCTGCCTGTGCGGTCAACAACTCGGCGAGGAGACCGGCCTGTGCTGGTACGGCCGACAGGCCCAGCAACGCCTCCACGACCTCCTGGGCGACGAGGACGACCCGGACACGTGATCCTGGCAAGAAATCGCCCCCTGGGGCCGAAGTTACCAAGATCCAGGTTGGGTGCGTCGAGGGCCGGCCCGCCCCTGCCGGTGGGCGGGCCGACCCTCGACCACGGGCGCCTCAGGAGCAGGCCGCGCCGTTGAGGGTGAAGAGTCCGGGCGACGGGTTGGGGCCGCCGCCGGTGGTGGCGTTGAAGCCGAAGGTGACCGTGGCGCCCGGTTGGATCCGGCGGTTGTAGCTCTCGTTGCGGGCGGTCAACGTGGCGCCGGTCTGGCTGGCCTGCACCATCCACGCCTCCCGCAGCTTCTGGTCACCCAGGAACGAGAACCGCAGCGTCCAGCCGTCGATCACGGCGTCACCGGTGTTGGTGATCGTCACCTGCGAGGTGAAACCGCCGCCACCGGCCCAGGAGCCGTAGTTGGTGTAGGTGACCCTGCACGACGACGCGACCGGTGCACTCGCCCCGCCCTGGTCGGCCAGGAACGACGAGATCCAGGCCAGCGCCGAGTTCCAGTTGATCGCCACCTCGTTCGTCGCGTACGAGGCGATGTCGTCGACGTAGCAGAACATCGGCGCGCAGCCGTCCAGCAGCTGCTTGGCGAACGGGTCGTCCAGGCTGGCGTTCGCGCCACCGGCGATCGAGCCGGCCGGCGGATTCGGCAGCGACTCGTCGTACTGGTTGCCGAAGATCCGGCTGTGCTGGTTCTCCGCCGCGTTCTCGCCCCAGCCGGTCACGTACGACTGGTTCAGCGCGTTGCGGCCGAGGATGTAGTCCATCGCCTCGACCGCCCCGTCCCGGTAGGACACCTGACCGGTCAGGTCGTAGGCGGTGACGAGCACCACGGCGTTGTTGATGATGTTGCTGTTGGCGCCCCAGAAGTAGCTGCCCGGGCTGCCCGGCATCGGCAGCCCGTACGCCTGCCCGGCGGCGGTGGCCAGGTAGGCGTCGGCGGCCTCGACCACCGAGGCCCGCAGCCGGTCGCGCTCGGCGGTGGTCAGGCCGCTGGGCACGGTGGCCAGGTCGAGCCGGCCCAGCGCGGCGGTGCTGCCCCAGCCGAAGCCGTTCGGCTCGAACACGTCGCCGGTGTGGTGCGGCGACGCGGTCAGGTCGTTCAGGTACTGCTGCCCGCCGGTGGTCAGGTACAGCTCGGCGGCCGCCCAGTAGAACTCGTCGGTCACGTTGTTGTCGCTGTAGGTGCCGCCGCCGTTGCCGTCGTTCGGGTCGGCGTACCGGGTCGGGTTGGCCTTGGCCGCCGCGTACGCGGTGGTCGCGGCGGTGCGGCAGCGCTGCGCGAACGCCGCGTCGTACGGCGCGAAGAGCCGGGCGCACTGGGCGGCGGTGGCGGCCAGGTTGAGCGTCGCGGCGGTCGACGGCGGGTGCAGCTCGCGCAGCTCCGGGTCGTCCTCCGGCTGCAGCGGCAGGCCGGTCCAGTTCCGGTCGTGCATCTTGTGGTGCGCCATCCCGGCCAGCGGCTGACCGGCCGGGACCTGCATGCGCAGCAGAAACTCCAGCTCCCAGCGGGCCTCGTCGAGGATGTCCGGCACGCCGTTGTCGTTCTCCGGCAGCCGCAGGGTGCCGTCGGCCAGGCCGGCGCCGCCGTCGGCGGTGGGCGCGGTCTTGGTCCGCTCGAACGCGCTCAGCAGCTGATAGGTGGCGATGCCGCCGTTGACCACGTACTTGCCGTGGTCGCCCGCGTCGTACCAGCCGCCGCGCACGTCCAGCCGGTAGTCGCAGACCCCGGGCTGGCAGGGCACGTCGGTGTCGCCCCGGTTCGGCGCCACCCCGAGGTGGCCGGCCGGGCGGGCGTACTCCTCGCCGACCAGGTCGCCGTCGATGGCGATGCCGCTGCGCTGGATGTAGAAGAACTGCATCGAGTCCGACCGGAGCTGCTCGTAGAGGTCGGCGGCGATGTCGAACGGGTGGCTGGTCTCGCCGTCGGCGACGAGGGTGTAGCCGGTGCCGGCTGTGCGGTAGGACGAGAAGTCGATGGTCTGCACGTTCTGGGCCGACGCCTGGTCCACGCCGCGCGGGGTGCTCTGGCCGGAGGCGACGACCGCGCCGGCCGCCGAGTGCAGCTCCCAGTCCAGTGCCTCGGTCGCCTCGGTGACGACGGTGGCGTGCTTCGGCCCGCCCGGCAGGTAGCCGACCTGGTTGACCCGGACCCGGGGGCCGGTGTCCGGCACGTACGGCGGCTCCTCCTCGCCGCCGCGCAGCGAGGCGTTGTCGACGCAGAGGGTGTAGGCGTCGGCGTTCCCGCCGACCTGGAAGACGACCTGGGCGGCTTCGGTGTCCTCGGGGGCGGTGAAGGTCCGCTCGAACCGCTGCGCGGTCGCGGTGAGCGTCAGCTCCTCGGAGAAGTACGAGGTGTACGGCTCGGCGCCCAGTTGCACGGCGACCCGGACGGTGGCGCCGGGGTCGGCCGAGGCGTCGAACGAGAAGGCGTACGCCTCGCCGGCCAGCAGGGTCACCGCGTTCTGTCCGACGCCGGCGTCCCACGGGTTGGCCAGTCCGGCCGGCACCCCGGAGCAGAGCCGGCCGTCGTCGACACCGAAGCTGCTGGTGCCGTACGAGAACCAGCCGGTGGTGCCGTCGGAGAAGTCGCCGTTCTGCAGCTGCTCGGCGCCGTCGGCCGGCGGCCCGGCTTCCTCGCTGGTGAGCGAGACGTCGTCGAGGCAGAAGGTGAACGGCTCGGCGGCCCCGCCGAGTTGGAAGGTCAGGGTGCCGTTGGCGGAGTCCAGGTTGCCGGTGAACTCGTACGCGAAGGTTTCCCCGTCGGCGGTGAGCGCCAGCTCCCGGGACGAGACCGTGGTGTACGGGTCCTCGTTGAGCTGGACGTTCGCGCGGACCGTGACCGGGGCGCTGGCGGAGGCGCGGAAGGTGACGTCGTAGCCGGCGCCGTCGGCGAGCGGGATGTCGTTGTGGCCGAGGCTGGCGTCCCAGGGGTTGGCCAGGCCGGCCGGCACCTCCACGCAGAGCTGCCCGTCCACGATGGACATGGGCGCGTTCTCGGTCGACCACCAGGGGTCGGTGCCGGAGTCGAAGCTGCCGTTGGCGATGTGCTCGGTCGGCTCGGCCTGGGCCTGGGCGTTGGGGATGAGCAGGCTGGTGCCGGCGAGCGCGGCGGCGGCCACGGTGGCCAGCAGCGCCACCGCCCGCCCGCGGCGTCGAGGTCGGGTCACGGGGGGATCCTTCCGGAAAATTGGGAGCGCTCCCAGTGTCGTGCCGATGTTGCCACCCTGTTTCCGGGCTGTCAATCGATGGCACTGGATCATTTCCGACCTGGACGAAGATGCCGCCCGCCACCGCCGGACGGAGCCAGTCGCCGGGCGGACGGGGAGTGTCGTCGATCATCCGCGATGGGCAAAGATGAATCCCTGTTCTCAACGGGGTGCGGGTGAGGAGGGGCGTGGACGAGTCTGACGGGCCGTGGCGGCGCAACCCGCCGGCCGGACCGGACCCCGGGTGGGCCACCACCGGCGTCCCGGCCGGCGCCACCACCGCCGGCGACCGCACGGCCCGTCGCCGGCCGCGGTCCCGCGGCGTACGCCTGGTCGCGTTCCTGGTGGGCCTGGTGCTGCTCGGGCTGGCGGTGGTCACCGCGGTCGTGCTCACCGGCCCGCCGTCGGAGCAGGACCTGCTCGCCGAGGCGGGTCTGGTCGGCAAGCGCGAACTGCTGATCGGGGTGAAGGACGACCAGCCGGGGGTGTCGCTGCGTGACCCGGAGACCGGCAGGTACTCCGGGTTCGACATCGACATCGCCCTGATGATCGCCGCCGACCTGGGTTTCGGGCCCGACGCCGTACGCTTCGTCGCCATCGAGAGCGAGGACCGGGCCCGGATGATCGCCCGCACCGACGACGGGCAGTTCCTCACCGTCGATCTGGTGATCGCCACCTACAGCGTCACCGAGGAACGGGAACGGGTCGAGGGGGTGACCTTCTCCTCGCCGTACCTGAGCACCGAGCAGTCGGTGGTCACCCGGACGGACTACGCCGGCTCCGTCGACACCCTCCAGGATCTGCGCGGCCGCCGGGTCTGCAGCCTCTCCACGGCCACCAGCGAGTCCGCGGCGGGCCGGGCCGGCGTCGACCTGACCAGCAAGAAGCGGATCAGTGAGTGCGTCGACGACCTGCTGCGCGGGAAGGTCGAGGCGGTCACCACCGACGCGGCGATCCTGGCCGGCTTCGTCGCCCGGCATCCGGAGCGGCTGCGGCACCACGACATCGGCCTGGACGTGCAGGAGTCCTGGGGGGTGAACACCGGCAGCAACGAGGCCCTGCGGGACCTGGTCGACCTCTGCCTGTACCGGTCGCTGACCGACCCGCGCGACCGGCGTTGGGAGGACGCCTTCGAACGCCATCTGCGTCCGGAGCAGCCGATGAACCTACCGCAGCCGATCGCCGTGGACCGGCAGCCCGGGGCCCGCGAGGTGCCGGTACGGCAGTGGCCGTGGTAGCCGGCGGCCCGCCCGCACCCGGCCGGCCAACCGGCTCGGTCCCGCCGACCGGGCGGGTGATCTCTGCTCGCGGAAGGTCACATTCTGGCAACCCAACGTAAACTTCGGTCGGCAGGGGTGACGGTGTGGTGATCTACTAGAGACATCGTGGCCCTCTTCCTGGCAGGCTGCCTGCCATGACCCTGAAGCTGCGCTCCGCGGCGGTGACCCACCGTGGCCTGATTCGGAGCGGAAACCAGGACTCGGTGCATGCCGGTCCCTGGCTTGTCGCCGTCGCCGATGGCATGGGCGGGATGGCCGCCGGTGATCTCGCCAGCACGATAGTGATCGAGGCGATCGCGCCGCTGGACGTGGCGACGCCCGACGAGGCCCTGGTCGGGGCCCTGCAGGAGGCGGTGGAGGTGGCCAGCGCCGGCATCCGGCAGGCGGTCGCCGAGGACCCGGACCGGCAGGGGATGGGAACCACCCTGACCGCGCTGCTCTTCTCCGCCACCGGCACCTGCCTGGCGTTGGGCCACATCGGCGACTCCCGCGCCTACCTGCTGCGCGGCGAGAACCTCCGGCAGCTCACCCGGGACGACACCTTCGTGCAGATGCTCGTCGACGACGGCGTGATCACCCCCGAGGAGGCGAGCAGCCACCCCCGCCGGGCCGTGGTCACCCAGGCGCTGCAGGGCGAGAAGGTCAGCCCCGCCTACCTGACCCTGGTGCCGGAGGCCGGTGACCGCTGGCTGCTCTGCAGCGACGGCCTCTCCAATGTGGTACGGGGCGACACGCTCGCGGAGGCGCTGACCTCGTACCCGGACCGCGAGCACTGCGCGCAGCGCCTGGTCGACCTCGCGTTGCGGGCCGGCGGCCCGGACAACATCACCGTCATCGTCGCCGACGTGGTCGCCGAGGACTGAACCCACCCCGACGCCCGCTGTGGGCTGGCGCCGCCGCGCCCGGCGAGAACCGAGCCCGCCTCAGCGCCGCCTGGGCTGCGCGCGTGCGGTCGCCACGGCGGTCGTCGGGTCCTCCGGCCACGGATGCCGTGGATAGCGGCCCCGCAGCTCCGCCCGGACCTGCGGGTAGCCGGTCTGCCAGAAGGAGCCGAGGTCGGCGGTGACCGCCACCGGCCGGCCGGCCGGCGAAAGCAGGTGCAGCAGCACCGGCACCCGCGCGTCGCCGATCCGCGGCGCCGCCCGCCAGCCGAAGGTCTCCTGCAGCTTCACCGCCAGCACCGGCGCCGCCGGGTCGGCGTAGTCGACCCGGGGCCGGGAGCCACTGGGCACGGCGATCCGCTCCGGGGCCAGCTCGTCCAGCCGGGCCGCCGCCGGCCAGGGCAGCAGCCGGCGCAGGGCCGACGCGACGTCGATCCGGCCCAGGTCCGTGCGGCGCCGCGCGGTCGCCAGCTCCGGGCCGAGCCAGGACCCGGCGGTACGCAGCAGCGCCTCGTCGCCGACGTCCGGCCACGGGTCGCCGAGCGCCGCCCTGCAGAAGGCCAGCCGGGCGCGCAGCGACCGGGCTCCGTCCGACCAGCGCAGCAGGTCGAGCCCGACCCGGCGCAGACCGTCCAGTAGGGCGGCGGTGAGCTGATCCCGGTCGGGCTGGTCCAGGGCGCGTTCCGACAGCACGATGGCGCCCAGCGATCGGACGTCCCGGGCGACCACGTCGTCGCCGGCCCAGCGCACCTCCCGCTCCTGCCGCAGCAGCGCGGCGCCGGCCTCCCGGGCGGTCGCCTCGTCGATGACCGCGGCCTGCCGGATCACCGCCGACCGGCGGCCGGCCGGGCGGTCCGCGACCCCGATCGCCAACCAGGGCGAGCCGGCCAGCGCCGAGCCGGCCGGCAGGTCCGCGGCGGTGCCACCGGCCATCAGGTACGCCGTCCCGCCCGGCTCGCGCAGCCGGGCCAGCCGCTCCGGGTACGCGAACCCGACCAGCAGCCCAGCCGCCAGATCGTCCGGCAACCCGGCCGAACGGCCGGCCTGGCCGCTGGCCGGGTCGCTGGTCGGGTTGCCGGCCTGGCCGCTGGTCGGGTTGCTGACCTGGCTGGCGGTCGAACGGCGGGACTGGCTGCTGGTCGGGTCCAGCCGACCGGGGCCGGTGGTCTTGCCGGTCACCTGCTTCCCGGTCGGGCGTGGCAGGGCCGCGTGCAGCCGGTCAACCTCGGCCCGCCACCGGGCGGTTGCCGCCGCGTCGGCGCCCGACCGCAGTCGGCGCCAGCCGGCGGCCAGGTCGTCGCCACCGGCGGTGCCGCGCAGCGAATCCTCGGCGAGCAGGGCGACCACCTCGGCGGCCCGGCGGGCGCCGAGCGGACCGGCGCCGTCCAGCAGCGCCCGGGCCAGTCTGGGATGGGCACCGACGGCGGCCATCGACCGTCCGCGCCCGGTCGCCCGCCCGTCGGCGTCCACCGCGCCGAGCGCCGCCAGGGTCTCCCGGGCGATCCGCAGCGCCGCCGGCGGTGGCTCGTCGGGCAGGGCGAGCCCGGCGCCGGTGGGGTGCCCCCAGACCGCCAGCTGCAGCGCGAACCCGGTCAGGTCGGCCACCGCGATCTCCGGTTCCGGGTGCTCCGGCAGCCGGTCGTGGGTCGCCTCCGACCAGCACCGGTAGACCCGGCCGGGACCCTGCCGACCGGCCCGGCCGGCGCGCTGGGTGGCCGACGATCGGGACACCGGCACCGTCACCAGGGCGCCGAGCCCGCGGGCCAGGTCGGTGCGGGCCACCCGACTCAACCCGGCGTCGACCACGATCCGGACGCCGGGCACGGTCAGGCTGCTCTCGGCGACCGCCGTCGCCAGCACCACCCGGCGCCGCGCGCCCGCCCGCAGCGCGACATCCTGCGCCGAGCCGGACTGCCGGCCGTGCAGCGGCACCAGCTCCACCCGCCCCTCCGGCTCCCGGGGACCCCCGGCCCGGTCCCTGCCAACCGGTCCGTCCTTGGCCGGATCGGTTGGAAATCGCAGGTCGGCCAGCCGGCCAGTGACCGCGGCTATCTCGCCGGCGCCGGGCAGGAAGACCAGCACGTCGCCGGTGGCCTCGCGCAACGCCCACCGGACGGTCGCGGCGACGTGGTCGAGTAGCCGGGGGTCGACGCGCAGCCCGTGCGGCGCGTCGAGCGGCCGGGGCGGGGGAGCCCAGACCACCTCGACCGGATGCGGGGTCCCCTCGGCGGCCAGCACCGGCACCGGGTGGCCCGGCGGGCCGAGCAGGGCCGCGAACCGCTCGGCCTCGGCGGTGGCGGACATCGCCAGCAACCGCAGATCGGGGCGGAGCGCGGCGCGTGCCTCCACGCAGAAGGCGAGCGCCAGGTCGGAGTCGAGGTGCCGTTCGTGACACTCGTCGAGCAGCACGGCGTCGGTGCCGGCCAGTTCGGGGTCGGCCTGCAGCCGCCGGACCAGCAGGCCGGTGGTGACCACCTCGACCCGGGTACGGGGACCGGACCGCCGCTCGCCGCGTACCGCGTAGCCGACGGTGCCGCCGACCCGCTCGCCCAGCAGCGCGGCGATCCGGTGCGCGGCGGCGCGGGCGGCGACCCGGCGCGGCTGGGCGATGACGACCTTCCCGGCCACGTCGTCGAGCAGCGCGGGCGGCACCAGCGTGGTCTTGCCGCTGCCCGGCGGGGCGACCAGGACGGCGGCGCCGGCCCGGCGAAGGGTGTCCCGGATCGCCGGTAGGAGGTGCCGGACCGGCAGATCGGCGGCGAGGTCGGCGGACACCCGGCAAGTCTGCCGCACCCGGTGCCGTGGCCGGACGCCGGTTGACTCTGCCACCGTGTCAGGGCCGACCGTAGGGGGACCATGTTCAGTATCGGAGACTTCGCCAGGCTCGGCCGGGTGTCGGTGCGGATGTTGCGGCATTACGACGCCATCGGCCTGCTCGTGCCGGCCAAGGTGGACCAGGCCAGTGGGTACCGCTTCTACACGGCCGCGCAGCTCGGTCGACTCAACCGGGTGATCGCGTTGAAGGATCTCGGCTTCACGCTCCAGCAGGTTCGGATGATCATCGACGGCCAGGTCGACGGTGGGGAACTGCGCGGCATGCTGCGGCTGCGGCGGGCCGAGCTGGCCGATCGGATGGCGGCGGACACCGCCCGGCTGGCCGGCGTCGAGGCGCGGCTCCGGATGATCGAAAGGGAGGGTCAGATGAGCACCGAGGACGTCGTACTCAGGGCGGTCCCCGCTGTCCGGGTGGCGGAACTGACGGCGGTGGCCGCGAGCTACCAGGGGGCCGACATCGGTCCGGTCATCCAGCCGCTCTATCCGGAGGTGCTCCGCCGGATCGAGGCCGCGGGGGTGTCGCCGACCGGGCCGAGCGTCGCCTACTACGAACCGGTCGCCGGCTCGGGGGAGGCGGTGACCGTGCACGCGGCGGTGCCGGTCGGCGTCACCACGACGACCGGGTACGACTTCGACGTACGGGATCTGCCGGCGATCCCGACCGCGGCCACCATCGTGCACCGCGGCTCGATGGACGAGGCGGACCGCAGCATGCAGATGCTGGCCCGGTGGATCGAGGAGAACGGGTACCGGATGGTCGGCTTCGCGCGTGAGGTGTGCCTGGAGTTCGATCCGGACCGGCCGGACCGTTGGGTGCACGAGTTGCAGCTGGCCGTCAGTCGGGACTGACCACAACGCGGCGGCGGCCGGCTCCCCGCAGGGGAACCGACCGCCGCCAGCGGTGTGTATCAGGCAAGCAGGTGATTCAGGTGGCTCAGTAGGAGTCGCCGAGCTGACCGCGCAGCTTGGTCAGCGCCCGGGCCAGCAGCCGCGACACGTGCATCTGGGAGACGCCGATCTGGTCGGCGATCTGCGACTGGGTCAGGTTGCCGTAGAACCGCAGGGTGAGGATCTTCTGCTCGCGCTCGTCGAGGCTGGCCAGGGCCGGCCCGAGCGCCACCCGCAGCTCGGCGAGCTCGAACTCGCCGTCCTCGCCGCCGAGCATGTCGCCGAGTTCGGTGGCCCGCTCGCCGTCCCCGGTCGGGGTGGAGAGCGAAACCGCGTTGTAGGCGCGGGCACCCTCCAGGCCCTCCAGCACCTCTTCCTCGGTGAGCTTGAGGTGCGCGGCGATGTCGGCGACCGTCGGCGAGCGGCCGAGGGTCTGCAGCAGGCTGCTGTTCGCCTCGGAGATGCTCAGCCGCAGCTCCTGCAGCCGGCGCGGCACGCGGATGTCCCAGGTGCGGTCGCGGAAGTGGCGCTTGAGCTCGCCGATGATGGTCGGGATCGCGTAGCCGGCGAAGTCGACGCCGCGCGTCGGGTCGAACTTGTCGACCGCCTTGATGAGCCCGACGGACGCGGTCTGCACCAGGTCGTCGCTGGGCTCGCCGCGGCCGCTGTAGCGGTGCGCGAGGTGCTGGGCGAGCGGGAGCCACGCCTCGATGGCCTTGGCCCGCAGGGCAGCCCGCGACGGGTGCGTGGCCGGCAGGGCCGCCATCGCCTGGAGCAGGTCGGTGGCGCTGTCGGAGAGCGCCTTCGGGTCGAGCTCGACGTCGGCTGTGGTGGCCGCCGGAGCTGTGGTCTGCTCAGTGGTGGTTGACGCGGTCATGGTGGTCCTCCCTGCACCTCGTCCGCGGAAAAAGACAAGTCGCTGTTTGGTTAATCAGGCGCCGGTCGTATCGGCCGGCTTGGCTGTTCAGTGGACACACTAACCCGATCAGTCCGAGGAAATCTAGCCGAAAGGCTGATGGATAAAAGCCTCATGTAACTCATATCGGGCAAATCTCGCCAAGAATTTTGCTGAACTACGCTTCCGGCGTGGTCCATCCACCCGGAACGTCCAGTGCTCAACTACCCGCAACGCCCGGCGATCCCACCTCCTCGGTGGCCGCGATCGTCCTGGCGGCCGGCGCCGGGCGGCGCTACGGCGGGCCCAAGGCGCTCGTCCGCCTCGACGGCCGGCTGCTGGTGGAGCGGGCGGTCCGCACCGCCGCCGAGGGCGGCTGCGCGCCCGTGCTGGCGGTGCTCGGCGCGGCCGCGGACCGGATCCTGGCGGAGGCGGATCTGGGCACCGCTGCGCACGTGACGAACCCCGACTGGGCCACCGGAATGGGCTCGTCGCTGCGGACCGGGCTGGGCGCGCTGGCCGGCACCCCGGCGGTCGCCGCCATGGTGCTGCTCGTCGACATGCCCGGCGTCACCCCGGCGGCGGTCCGCAGGCTGGTCTCGTTGGCCGGCCCGGACGCGCTCGCGGTCGGTGGCTACGGCCCCCGGCGCGGCCACCCGGTGCTGCTCGGCCGGCGGCACTGGCCGGGGGTGGCCGCGCTGGCGGTCGGCGACGTCGGAGCGCGCCCCTACCTGCGCGGGCGGGCGGCGCAGGTGCGGGTGGTCGACTGCGCCGACGTCGCCGACGACACCGATCTGGACACCCCGTCGCCCTGACCGGTGGCGGACCGGCGGAAACGGGCCGGCGGAAACCGGGCCGGCCCGTGGGCCGCTACCCGGTCGTCTCGGCGGGCAGGCGAAGAGCCAGGAAGAAATCCACCCGGTCCTCGAACCGGGTCAGGTCGCGTCCGGTGAGCTGTTCGATCCGGCCGATCCGGTACCGCAGCGTGTTGACGTGTACGTGCAGCAGCGCCGCGCACCGACTCCACGAGCCCGAACTGGCCAAGAACGAGTCGAGGGTGCGGACCAGTTCCGCGTCGTGCGCCCGGTCGTAGGCGAGCAGCGGACCGAGCAGCCGGTCCCGGAACGACCGCCGCGCGTCGACGGGCAGCCCGGCCAGCAGCATCAGGTGCGAGGCGAGCTCGCTGGCGGCCACCACCCGGACCCGCTCCGGCGCACCGCCCGGCCCCGCCGTCCCGCCGGCCGGCCCCACCCCGCCGACTGCTGTCCCGGCGGTGGCTGTCCCGTCGGTTTCGGTGCCGGCGGTTTCGGTGCCGGCGGTGGCCGCGCCGAGGGCGTGCCGGGCCTCCTCCACGGCGCCGGCCAGTGCCCCCGCTCCGTCGGCCGGGTCGCTGACGCCGATCGCCAGCCGGCTGGTGCCGGTCAACCCGGCGGCGAGTCCGGTCGCCGCCGCCCGGATGCCGGCCACCACCGTCGCCACCTGCGGCGGTGCCACGACCAGCACCCCGAGTACGCCGTCCGGCGGTCCGGCTCCGGTGACCACCGCCGGTTGCCCGGCGCCGGCCGTGCGGACCACCTCCTCGCAGACCGCCACCGCCAGCTCCGGCGGCGTGCGCAACCCGGTCAGCCGGGCCGCCACCGCCAGGAAGGTGGCGTCGGGCGGCAGCCCGCAGGAGAGCAGCCGGCCCGGCAGGTCGGCGCCCGCCCCCCGGCCGGCGAGCACCGCGCCGACCTGGTCGGCCAGCCGCCGCTCGATCCGGCCCGCCTCGTCGAACTGCGCCCGCTCCAGTGCCACCGGGCTGACCAGTTCGGCCGCCACCCCGGCCAGATCCGGCGCGGACGGCTCGCCGGCGACGGCCATCCCGGCCCGGTCCGTCCCCGGGTGCCCGCCGTCGGCCGTACCGGTGTGGTTCGGCCCGAGGGGTCCGGCAGCGGCGGCCGTACCGTTGCGGTTCGGCCCGAGGGGTCCGCCGGCGGCGGCCACCGCGAGCAGCCAGCCGGACAGCCGGTGTTCGGGCCGGCCGGGCACCGCCGCCAGCACCATCGGGCGGCCGTCCAACACGACCGGGGTGGGCAGCCGGACGGCGGTCAGGTAGGCCGTCGCCGCCGCCGCGCCGGTCGTCGCCGGCAGCGGCGCCGTCGCGGCGACCAGCCGACCGGTCGGGGTCAGCACCCAGCAGTCCACCCCCAGGTCGGCGGCGACCGGCGGGAGCAGATCGGCCAGCCGGGCGCCGCCGGCCATCGCCGCCACCAGGCCACGGTGACGACCCAGCACGGTGGCCAGGCCGCTGGCCCGCCGAGCCCACAGCGTCGGGTTCACCCCGTCCAGGATCTCCCGGAACGACACCTCGACCGGCACCTCGAACAGCGGGATCCGGTGCCGGCGGCAGGCCGCCACCAGGTCGTCCGGCACGCTGCCGTACGCCGCGTCGCCGGCCCCGATCGCGGCCACCCCGGCGGCCGCGCAGGCGGCCGCGAAGAGCTCCGAATCCGCCGGCCGTCGCCGCCACATCAGCCCGGTCAACACGATCTCGCCGCCGGTCAGGTAGCGCCGGGGGTCCGGCAGGTCGGTGACGTAGACCCGCGACACCGGTCGGTCGAGGTCGTCGGCGCCGGCGAGTACGGTCAGCCGCAGCGCCGGCAGGTCCAACGCCTCACGCAGCAGCATCACGGGCTCCGCTCGCCTGGTCGGTCCGCCCCGCCGGGCGGCGGGGTTTGGAGGAAGCTACAAAAACGATAGGGCCGCGATGTTTCGGCTTCGGTCGTCCCACCGGTTCCCGGTGGCCGTACCCCGGTGCTGTACTTCTCACCAGTTTCTCGGAACGGGGTCGAGAGGGGTGGTCGCAATCGCCGGTCACCACCCGGGTCTGGCCGTCTTCAACACCGCCCCGGCCGCCGAGGCGGAACGGGACCTGCGGACCTGCTGCGCGGCCGACGGCTGGGTACGGGAGGTGGTCGCCGGTCGGCCGTACCCGGACCTGCCGGCGCTGCTCGGCCGCGCCGACGCCGCGCTGCGGCGGCTGACCCCCGACGGCGTCGCGCAGGCGCTGGCCGCCCACCCGCGCATCGGTGAACGACCGGCCGGCGCGGACCGCGAGTCCGCCTGGTCGCGCCGCGAGCAGGCCGGCGTCGCCGGCGCCGACGCCGGCACCCGGGCCGCGCTGGCGGCGGCGAACCGCGAGTACGAGCAGCGCTTCGGCCAGCTGTTCCTGATCTTCGCGAGCGGGCGGACCGAGGCGGAGATCCTGGCCGCGGCCCGCGAGCGGCTCGGAAACGACGACGAGACGGAGCGGCTGGTGGTCCGGGAGGAGCTGCGCCGGATCGCCCTGCTACGCCTGGAGAGGTTGCTGGGATGACCGAACCGGCCGGCGCCGCGCAGGCGTACGCCAGAATCTCCACCCACGTGCTGGACACCGCGCGCGGCGAGCCGGCCGCCGGGGTGCACGTCCGGCTGGAGCGCCGCGACACCGGCGGATGGAACCAGCTCGCGCAGGGCCACACCGACGACGACGGGCGGCTGCGCCGGTGGGTGCCCCGACTCGGCTGGCAGGCCGGCGGGTACCGGCTGATCTTCTACGTGGAGCCGTACCTCGGCGGTGGCGCCTTCTTCCCGGAGATCACCGTGGCGTTCCAGGTCCGCGATCCCGACCGGCACCACCACGTGCCGCTGCTGCTCAGCCCGTACGGCTACACGACCTATCTGGGCAGCTGATGGGTATCACACTCGGCGCCAACCGGTACGGCAAGGCGGAGGTGCGCCTGGTCCGGGTGGTACGCGACGGCGCCCGGCACGAACTGCGCGACCTGACGGTGAGCGTCGCGCTCACCGGTGACCTCGCCGACACCCACCTGACCGGCGACAACGCCCACGTGCTTCCCACCGACACCCAGAAGAACACGGTGTACGCGTTCGCCCGCCGGCACGGCATCGCCGAGATCGAGACGTTCGCGCTCCGGCTGGCCCGGCACTTCGTGGACTCCCAGCCGGCGATCCACAGCGCCCGGGTCCGGATCGAGGAGGACCCGTGGCGGCGGCTCGGCCCGCACTCGTTCCAGCGCGACGGCGGCGAGACCCGGCTCGCCACCGTCACCGTCACCGACCAGCCGGGCAGCGACCAGCCGGGCAGCGTGACCGTCGAGTCCGGGCTGATCGGGTTGACGCTGCTCAACTCCACCGGCTCGGAGTTCACCGGCTACCCGCGCGACGAATACACCACCCTGCCGGAGACCACGGACCGGATCCTCGCCACCGCCGTCGACGCCCGCTGGCGGCACACCGGGGTCGAGGTCGACTTCGACGACTCGCACGGGGCGGTGCGGGCGGCCCTGGTCGGCGCCTTCGTGGAAACCTACAGCCGTTCGCTGCAGCAGACCCTCTACGCGATGGGGGAGCGGGTGCTGCGGGAGCGGCCCGAGGTGGCCGAGATCCGGCTCCGGCTGCCCAACCGGCACCACCTGCTTGTCGACCTCACCCCGTTCGGGCTGGACAACCCGGACGAGGTGTACGTCGCCACCGACCGGCCGTACGGGCTGATCGAGGCGACGGTGACCCGCGAGCACCCGGCCGGCGGTTCGTGATGGAGTTCCTGCAGCCGGCCAGCTGGCCCGAGGCGCTGGCCGCGAAGGCCGCCCACCCGGACGCGCTGCCGATCGCCGGGGGCACCGACGTGATGGTCGAGCTGAACTTCGACCGGCGGCGGCCACCGGCCCTGCTCGACCTGGGCCGGGTGACCGAGCTGGCCGAGTGGGGCACCGACGGGGACCTGCTGCGGGTCGGCGCCGGGGTGACCTACCGGCGGATTCTCGACGAACTCGCCGGCCGGCTGCCCGGGCTGGCGCTGGCCGCCCGGACCGTCGGCTCGCCGCAGATCCGCAACCGGGGCACCGTCGGCGGCAACCTCGGCTCCGCCTCGCCGGCCGGCGACGCGCTGCCGCCCCTGCTGGCGGCCGGCGCGCTCGTCGAACTCGCCTCGGCGGGCGGGGTGCGGCGGGTGCCGGTGGCCGAGTTCTGCACCGGACCCAAGCGCAGCGTCCGGCGACCGGACGAGCTGATCGCCGCGGTCCTGGTGCCGACCCCGGCCGGGCCGGAGCAGTTCGCGAAGGTCGGCACCCGCAACGCGATGGTGATCGCGGTCTGCTCGTTCGCGCTCGCCCTGCGTCCGGCCACCCGGACCGCCGGCACCGGGATCGGCTCGGCCGGTCCGACCCCGCTGCGGGCGAGAGAAGCCGAGGAGCTGCTCGCCGCCGAGCTGCCCTGGCACGACCGGGCGGCGCTGCCGGCGCCGGTGGTCGACCGGTTCGGCGACCTGGTCGCGGCCGCCGCCGCGCCCATCGACGACGTACGCGGCAGCGCCGCCTACCGGCGACACGCGCTGCGGGTACTGGCCCGCCGGACGCTGGCCTGGGCCTGGGCGCAGCACCGCGAAGGGGGAGACGGATGCGGCTGACCTGTGTGGTGAACGGCCAGCCGAGGCGGGCCGACGACGTCTGGCCGGGCGAGAGCCTGCTGTACGTGCTGCGTGAACGGCTCGGCCTGCCCGGCGCCAAGAACGCCTGCGAGCAGGGCGAGTGCGGCTCCTGCACGGTCTACCTGGACGGCACGCCGGTCTGCGCCTGCCTGGTCGCGGCTGGTCAGGCGCAGGACCGCATTGTGACCACCGTGGAGGGACTGGCCGGTGCCGCCGGCACCGCCGAACCGGTCGGGGAGGACGTGCCGCTCGACCCGGTGCAGAGCGCCTTCGTCGAGACCGGCGCCATCCAGTGTGGATTCTGCACGCCCGGCCTGATCGTCGCCGTCCACGACCTGCTGGCCCGGCGGGCCCGGCCGAGCGATCCGGAGATCCGGGAGGCGCTCGCCGGCAACCTGTGCCGGTGCACCGGGTACGAGAAGATCCTGGACGCGGTCCGGCTGGCCGCCGCCCGGCGGGCCGAGTCGTGATCATCATCGAGAACTGCGCGGTCGCCACCGTCGACGCGGCCGGCACCGAGTACGCTGACGGGCACCTGGTCCTCGACGAGGGCCGCATCGTCGCGGTCGGCCCTGGGCACGCCGGCCGTTACCACCGCTCGGTGCGCCGGGTCGACGGCACCGGCTGCCTGGCCACCCCGGGACTGGTGAACACCCACCACCACCTGTACCAGTGGGCCACCCGGGGGCTGGCCCAGCAGGAGAACCTGTTCGGCTGGCTGACCACGCTCTACCCGGTCTGGGCCGGGCTGGACGCCGAGACGGTCGCCGCCACCACCGCCGCCGGCCTCGGCTGGCTGGCGCTGTCCGGCTGCACCACCAGCACCGACCACCACTACGTCCACCCGGCCGGCGCCGGCGACCTGATGGCCGCCCAGGTCGCCGCGGCCGGCGAGGTGGGGCTGCGGTTCCACCCGTGCCGCGGCTCGATGGACCTCGGCGCGTCCCGGGGCGGGCTGCCGCCGGACCACGTGGTGGAGACCATCGACGACGCGCTCGCCGGCACCGCCGACGCGATCGACCGGTTCCACGATCCCGCCGCCGACGCGATGGTCCGGGTCGCGGTCGCGCCCTGCTCGCCGTTCTCGGTCAGCCCGGAGCTGATGACCGAGGCGGCGAAGCTGGCCCGGTCGGCGGGCGTCCGGCTGCACACCCACCTCGCCGAGACCGTCGAGGAGGAGCACTACTGCCGCACCGAGCACGGCTGTACGCCGGTCGAGTACGCCGAGCAGCTCGGCTGGCTCGGCGACGACGTCTGGCTGGCGCACGGCGTACACCTCGACGACGCCGCGGTGGACCGGCTCGCCGGCACCGGCACCGGCGTGGCGCACTGCCCGAGCTCGAACGCCCGGCTCGGTGCCGGCACCGCCCGGGTCCGGGACCTGCTCGACCGGGGCGTGCCGGTCGGCCTCGGGGTGGACGGCCCCGCCTCGCAGGAGGCGGGGCAGCTCGGCGCCGAGCTGCGGCAGGCGCTCTACGCCGCCCGGCTGCGCGGCGGCCCGGCGGCGCTGACCGCCCGCGAGGCGCTGGCGCTGGGCACCGTCGGCGGCGCCCGCTGCCTGGGGCGGGCCGCGGAGCTGGGTTCGCTGGAGGTCGGCAAGCTGGCCGACGTCGCCCTATGGCGGCTCGACGGGCTCGGGCACGCCGGCATCGACGACCCGGTCGCCGCCCTGGTGCTGGGCCCGCCGGCCCCGCTGGAGCTGCTGCTGGTCGGCGGCCGGCCGGTGGTGGAGCGCGCCGAACTGCGCACAGTGGACGAACGGGACCTGGTCCGGCGCGGCCGGCGCGCGCACCGGGCGCTGCTGCGCAAGGCCCGCCGATGAGGTACGGGTCCGCCGGTGCACGGGCAACCGCGACGAGCGTCGGCACCAGCCGTCAAGTGCCAGCGACGAGCGTCGGCACCAGGCGTCAAGGGCCAACGACGAACGTCGGGACCGGCAGCCAGGGGCCAGCGACGAGCGTCGGCACCAGCAGTCAGGGGGCAGCGATGAGCGTGACGACCGGGGTCGGGGCGCCGGCCGCCGTGGTGCCCGGCGGGGTGGGGCAGAGCCCGCTGCGACCGGACGGCACCAGCAAGGCCAAGGGCGAGTTCGCCTTCTCCTCCGACCTCTGGGCCGACGACATGCTGTGGGGGGCGACCCTGCGCAGCCCGCACCCGCACGCCCGGATCGCACGGATCGACCTCGCCGCCGCGCTCGCCCTGCCCGGCGTGCACGCCGTATTGACCGCCGAGGACGTGCCGGGTGAGCGGCACTACGGGCTGGAGGTCGTCGACCAGCCGGTGCTCGCCTACGACGAGATCCGCTACCAGGGGGAACCGGTCGCGGTGGTGGCCGCCGACCACCCGGAGACGGCCCGCCGCGCCGCCGCCCTGATCACCGTCGACTACCGGGTCCGGCCGCCGGTCACCGACCCGGAGGCGGCGCTGGCCGCCGGTCAGCTCGTCCGGCACGTACCGGTCCGGCGCGGCGACCCGGCCGCCACCGCCGAGGTGGTGGTGACCGGCGACTACCAGGTCGGCATGCAGGACCAGGCATTCCTCGGGCCGGAGTCCGGGCTGGCCGTGCCGGCCGCCGACGGCGGTGTCGACCTCTGGATCGCCACCCAGTGGCTGCACGTCGACCAGCGGCAGGTGGCCGCCGCGCTCGGCCTGCCCACCGATCTGGTCCGGCTGCACCTGGCCGGCGTCGGTGGCGCGTTCGGCGCCCGCGAGGACCTGTCGATGCAGGTGCACGCCAGCCTGCTGGCGCTGCGCACCGGCCGGCCGGTGAAGATGGTCTACTCCCGGGAGGAGTCCTTCTTCGGCCACGTGCACCGGCATCCGGCGACCCTGCGGTACGAGCACGGCGCCACCGCCGACGGCCGGCTGGTCTATGTGCGGGCGCGCATCCTGCTCGACGGCGGTGCGTACACCTCCAGCACCCCGGCGGTGGTGGCCAACGCCGCCACCCTCGGCATCGGCCCGTACCAGGTGCCGAACGTGGTGATGGACGCGTACGGCGTACACACCAACAATCCGCCGTGCGGGGCGATGCGCGGCTTCGGCGCGGTGCAGGCCTGCTTCGCGTACGAGTCGCAGATGGACAAGCTGGCCGCCGCGCTCGGCCTGGACCCGGTCGAGGTGCGGCTGCGCAACGCGATGGAGACCGGTTCGGTGCTGCCGACCGGGCAGCGGGTGGAGGGCCCGGCGCCGGTGGCCCGGCTGCTGGAGCTGGTCCGTGACCGGCCGCCCCCGCCGCCGGCCGGCGGCGACCCGCGGGAGTGGCCGGGCGGGGTGGCCAACACCACCCGGGGCGAGGGGGTGGTCCGCGGCGTCGGCTACGCCATCGGGATCAAGAACGTCTGCTTCTCCGAGGGCTTCGACGACTACTCCACCGCCCGGGTCCGGCTGGAACTGCTCGGCGGGGTGCCGGCGGTGCTGGTGCACACCGCCGCCGCCGAGGTCGGCCAGGGCCTGGTGACCGTGCAGGCGCAGATCGCCCGCACCGAGCTGGGCGTCGCGCGGGTGACCGTCGCGGCCGCCGACACCTCGGTCGGCAGCGCCGGGTCGTCGTCGGCGTCCCGGCAGACCTACGTCACCGGCGGCGCGGTCCGGGCGGCCTGCCAGGCGGTCCGCGCCCGGCTGCTGGCCCGGCTGCCGACTGGACCGGCGGAGCTGCGGCTGGTCGACGGCAAGGTGGTCGACGCCGGTGGTGCGGTGGTGGCCGACCTGGTCGACCTGGTCAGTGACGAGCCGATCGAGGAGACCGTACGCTGGCGGCACCGGCCGACCCACCCGCTCGACCCGGTCACCGGCCAGGGCGACGCGCACGTGCAGTACGCGTTCGCCGCGCACCGGGCCACCGTCGAGGTGGACACCGAGCTCGGCCTGGTCCGGGTGGTGGAGATCGCCACCGCCCAGGACGTCGGGAAGGCGGTCAACCCGGCGGCGGTGCTCGGCCAGATTCAGGGCGGCACCGCGCAGGGCCTCGGGCTGGCGCTGATGGAGGAGATCCAGGTGGTCGACGGGCTGATCCGCAACCCGTCGTTCACCGACTACCTGATCCCGACCATCCTCGACGTCCCGCCGATGGCGGTGGACGTGCTGGAGCTGGCCGACCCGCACGCCCCGTACGGGCTGCGCGGGGTGGGGGAGCCGCCGACCATCTCCTCGACGCCAGCGGTGGTGGCCGCCATCCGGGCCGCCACCGGGCTGCCGCTGCCCCGGGTGCCGGTCCGCCCCGAGCACCTGACCGGGGTGGGCTGAGTGGCGGGGCCGGGCCGGCTCGCGGCCGAGGTTTACGCCGAGCTGGACGACCGGCTGGCCCCGGTCGACGCCGAGCTGCGCCGCCGCTACCCGGGCGACGCCGCCGGCCGGCAGCCGGTGCACACCGTCTACGTGCCGGCCGACCGGTACGACGCCGACCTGGTCGACCGGTGGCGCGCCGCCGCGCTGGCCGCGCTGCGGGCCAACCCGCCGCTGCCGTACCCGGCGGAGCTGCACGACCGGGTGCTGGCCAAGCTGCGCGCGGAACCGGTCGAGGACCTGCGGATCGACTTCGAGGACGGCTACGGCCGGCGCGGCGACGCCGAGGAGGACACCGCCGTACGGGCGGCGGCGCGGGCGCTGCGCACCGGCGAACGACCGCCGTTCTGGGGGCTGCGGATCAAGAGCCTGGAGCCGGCCACCCGGCACCGGGCGGTGCGCACCCTGGACCTCCTCCTCGCCGAACTGCCCGCCGACCTGCGGGCCGACGTGCTGGTGACGCTGCCAAAGGTGAGCGTGCCCGAGCAGGTGGCGGCGATGGCCGTGCTCTGCGACCGACTGGAGCGCTCCTACGCCCTGCCGGCCGGTCGGCTGCGCTTCGAGGTGCAGGTGGAGACGCCGCCGGCGGTGTTCGGCGGGGACGGCACCGCCACCCCGGCCCGGTTGATCGCCGCCGCCGGCGGGCGCTGCGCGGGCCTGCACTACGGCACCTACGACTACAGCGCGGCCTGCGGCATCGCCGCCGGCCAGCAGAGCCTGGCCCACCCGGTGGCCGACTTCGCCAAGGCGGTGATGCAGGTGACGGCGGCCGGCACCGGGGTACGGGTCTGCGACGGCTCGACGAACCTGCTGCCGGTCGGCGAACCGGCCGCCGTGCACGCCGCCTGGGCGCAGCACGCCAGCCTGGTCCGCCGCTCCCTGGAACGCGGCTTCTACCAGGGCTGGGACCTGCACCCGGCGCAGTTGCCGACCCGGTTCGCGGCCACCTACGCGTTCTTCCGCGACGGCAGCCGGGCGGCCACCGACCGGCTGCGGGCCTACCTGGACCGGCGCGAGACCGGGGTGCTGGACGAGCCGGCGACGGCTCGCGCGCTCGCCGGGTTCCTGCTGCGCGGCCTGGACTGCGGCGCCCTGGACGAGTCGGAGACCGGCTTCTCCCGCGCCGACCTGGCCGCGCTGTGAGCCACCAGCCGGGGCTGGAGAGCCACCAGCCGGGGCAGGTAAGCGGCGAGCCGGGGCAGGTGAGCCGTCAGGCCCGGCAGGTGAACGGACGATCCCGGCAGTTGGGCCGGCGATCCCGGCAGTCGGGCCGGCTGACCCGGCGAGGAGGTGGCGGATGATCCGGCGAGGAGGTGGCGGATGACCGAGGCAGTCGGCGTGCTGGCGGTACGGTCCCGGCGGGTGGTCACCCCCGACGGGGAGCGGGCCGCGGTGGTCCGGATCCACGCCGGACGGATCGTCGGGCTGACCGAGCACGACGACTTCCCGGCGGACGGCGTCGACCTCGGTGAGCTGGCTCTGCTGCCGGGCCTGGTCGACACCCACGTGCACGTCAACGAGCCCGGCCGGACCGAATGGGAGGGCTTCGAGACGGCCACCCGGGCGGCGCTGGCCGGCGGGGTGACCACCATCGTGGACATGCCGCTCAACTCGTTGCCGCCCACCGTCACCGCCGACGCACTGCGGATCAAACGGCTGGCCGCGGCCGGCCGCTGCCACGTCGACGTCGGCTTCTGGGGCGGCGCGGTGCCGGGCCATCTGGCCGACCTGCCGGACCTGCACGCCGCCGGGGTGTTCGGATTCAAGGCGTTCCTGATCGACTCCGGGGTGCCGGAGTTCCCGCCGCTGGACCCCGCCGGACTGGTCGCCGCGCTGCGGGCGGTGCCCGGCGCGCTGTTCGTGCTGCACGCCGAGGATCCCGCCGCGGTCGCCGCCGCGCCGCCGTCCGACCGGTACGCGGACTTCGTCGCCAGCCGCCCGCCGGCCGCCGAGACCCGGGCGGTCGCGGTCGCGTTGCAGGCCGCCCGCGCCACCGGCGCGAAGGTGCACATCCTGCACCTGTCGGCCGCCGACGCGCTGCCGCTGATCACGGCGGCCCGCGCCGACGGCGTCGCGGTCACCGTGGAGACCTGCCCGCACTACCTGGCCCTGTCGGCCGAGGCGGTCCCGGACGGCGGCACCCAGTTCAAGTGCTGCCCGCCGATCCGGGACGAGGCCAACCGGGACGCGCTCTGGGCGGCGCTCGCCGACGGCGACATCGACTGCGTCGTCTCCGACCACTCGCCGTGCGTACCGGCGCTCAAGCGGTTCGACACCGGCGACTTCGCCGCCGCCTGGGGCGGGATCGCGTCGGTGCAGCTCGGCCTCCCGGTGGTCTGGACGGCCGCCCGGCGCCGCGGACACACCCTGGCCGACGTCGCCCGCTGGATGGCCGCCAGCCCGGCCCGGGTCGCCGGCCTGCCGACCAAGGGCCGGATCGCCCCGGGCGCCGACGCCGACCTGATCGCCGTCGACCCGGACGCCGAGTTCACCGTCGACCCGGCGCTGCTGTGGCACCGGCATCCGGTCACCCCGTACGCCGGTCAGCGGCTGACCGGGGTGGTGCGGGCCGCCTGGCTGGGCGGTCGGCCGGTGACCCCGCACGGCCCGCCGACCGGCCGGCTGCTGACCAGGAACGGGGCGGCCGGATGACGGACTTCACCGACCTGCCGGAGCTGGCCTCCCGGGCGCTCGGCGGCACCGTCGTGCACGCCAACGACGAGTTCTTCGCCGCCCGCGACAACCTGATCACCGCCGCGCCGCCGACCTTCGCCCCGGCCACCTTCGGCGCCAAGGGCCAGGTGTACGACGGCTGGGAGACCCGCCGCCGCCGGGAACCCGGCGACGACCACGCGATCGTCCGGCTCGGCGCGCCCGGCGTCATCCACGGGGTGGTGGTGGACACCGCCTTCTTCACCGGCAACTACCCGCCGTACGCGTCGGTGGAGGCGTGCGGGATGGAGGGCTATCCGGGTCCGGCCGAGCTGGCCGCCGCCGAGTGGACGCCGATCGTGGCCCGGTCGGCGCTGCGCGGCGACGCCCGCAACCCGTTCCCGGTCACCGACCGGCACCGGTACACCCACGTCCGGCTGCGGATCTACCCCGACGGCGGGGTGGCCCGGTTGCGGGTGCACGGCACCGTCGTACCCGATCCGCGGCTCTTCCCCGACGGCCTGGTTGATCTCGCGGCGATGGAGTACGGCGGCCTGGTGGTCGGCTGCAGCGACATGTTCTACGGCTCGCCGCAGCAGCTGATCATGCCGGGGCTGGCCCGGGTGATGGGGGAGGGCTGGGAGACCGCCCGGCGCCGCGACGCCGGCAACGACTGGGTCCGGGTCCGGCTCGCCGCGCCCGGCCGGATCCGCCTGGTGGAGCTGGACACCAGCCACTTCAAGGGCAACGCCCCGGCGGCGGCCCGGCTGACCGGGGTGGACACCCGGGTCGCCGACCCGGCCGACCCGGCGGCCTGGGTCGAGATCCTGCCCCGGACCCGGCTGCAGCCGGACACCCGGCACCGGTTCCCGGTCGGCTTCGGCCCGATCGTGGGCAGTCCCGGTCCGGCCGGGGCCGGCGTCGGGCCGACGGTCACCGAGGTCCGGCTGGACGTCTACCCGGACGGTGGGATGGCCCGGATGCGGCTGTCCGGGGTAATCGATGCGGCCGGGCTGGCCGAGCTGCGTCGCGCCTGGCGGGCCGCGTTACCACCGGCCCACGCCCGCGCGATCGTCGGTGGTTGGCCGGAGTGGACGGCCGGGTCGGAGGGTTGACGGCGGCGGCTACGGTCGGGCCGGTTCAGACGCGACTCTGGAGGGACGCGGATGGGACTCAGACCCGACTCTGGAGGGGACGCGGATGGGGCTCGGACCGGGCAGGTGGGGTAGGTCGGTGGCGGCCGGGCTGGTCGGGGTGCTCGCCGGGGCCGCGCTGGCGGTGACGGGGCCGGCCGCGCCGGCGCTGGCCCTGCCGCTCGACGACTGTTACGACAATGCCCGGCCGCAGCACGGCGATGCCGTCTTCTGGGCCGCGCCGGGCAACCACCAGACACCGTGGGCGGCGCCGGCCGGGATCCAGGACGGCGACGTTCTCCGGATCACCGCGCACGGGACGGTCCGGATCGATTACTGGGGCACCTCGAAGAACATCGCCGGCGAGTTGCCGGCCCCGGGCCGCAACAGTGGCTGGCCGGCCCCGGACTCGCCGCGCTGGGCCCTCGTCGCGAAGGTGACCGCCGGGTCGGTCTGGTCACCCCGGACCGGCGTCATCTACGGGGCGAACAGGTGGTTCCCGGTCGGCATCGACAGCTGGTGCGTGCTGTTCAGCGGCCGGGACGTCGGTTCACCGCAGCTGGTCTTCTCGTTCAACGATCCGAACCTCGGCGACAACGGCGGCGGCGCGCAGGTGTCGGTCCGCCAGTGGTGGAGCTGACCCGCCGCGTTCAGGCCAGCGCCACCGGTGCGGTGTGGTCGTCGGTGGGTAGGTCGCCGGGGGCCACGGCGGTGACCTGCATCCCGGTCAGCTCCAGCCGCCCGGCCAGCACCGTGGAGAAGGCCACATCCGCCGCGTCCCGGCCGGTGGCGATCCGCAGCAGGCTCTGCCGGGGCGCCAGCCGGGTGCTGTCCCAGACGTACCAGGCGCCGTCGACCGCCGCCTCGGTCACCAGGTGGAAGTCCATCGGGGACAGTCCGGGGGCGTAGACGGCGGCCACCCGGGCCGGGACGTCGACCGCCCGGCACAGCGCGGTGGTCAGGTGCGCGAAGTCCCGGCACACCCCGCGTCCGGCCAGCAACGTGTCGGCGGCGTCCGTGCTGGGGCCGCTCACCCCCGCCTCGTACGCCAGGTGCCGCCACACATGGTCGGTGATGGCGCGGACCCGCTCGGCGTCGCCGGTCAGGTGGCCGAAAGTACCCAGCGCGAAGCCGGCCAGCCGGTCGGACGGGCAGTACCGGCTGGGTCGCAGCGCGAGCACCCGGTCCAGCTCGGTCAACGGCTCCGGCTGTTGGCCGCAGGTCGCCGGCTCGGGCGGCTGGCCGGAGGTCAACGGCTCCTGGCTCTGGTCGGCGGTACCCGGCTCGGCCCGCCGACCAGTGGCCGGCGGGGCGGGAACCGGCGCGGTGTAGCGCACGGTGACCGGTCCCGCCGGCAGCCGGAGCAGGTGCTGCCGGCCGCCGTCGAGCCGTCCGGCCGGCGGCAGCTCGACGGGTGGCTCCGACAGCGGCAGCCCACCCGCGCCGGTGACCGAGAGCCGCTCCCCGTCCGGCCGCCCCGGCAACGCCATCTGGACGACCACCGTCGCCGGTTCCGAGACCTGAAACTCGAGGACACTCTCGACCCCGCCCGCTGGTTGCGCCATGACTGCAATTGTGTGCCCGGCGGCCGCCCGTCGCCCGATGGAGTGCCCGGAATCTCGCCTGACCCATCGGCCGCCCGCGGGCTAGCATGCGGCGGTGTCCCGGACCGTGACGTTGCTGCTCGTCGATCCACTCGGCGCGCCGCTGGGCGCGCTGCCGCCGTACCAGGTGGCGATGCCCTGGTGGCAGGAGGTCAGCGACGTGGTCGACGGGGCCCGGGAACGGTTCGGGGTGGACGTTTCGGTGCTGCGGCTGGTGGATGCCGACCGGAGTGCACCGCCCGGCGGGGCGCTCCGCTACCTGGCCCAGCTCGATCGGGCGCCGGACGGCGCGCCGACCTTCGCCGACGCCGGGCTGCCCGACCCGGCGGTGCTGGCACCGCATCCGCTGCGGGCGCCCTGGGCGGTGCCGGGTGGCCCGACCCGGAGTCTGCACTGGGCGGCGGCCGCCCTGGCCCGGCTGGGCCGGGCCGGCCACACCGCGATCCAGCAGCGCGCCTGGAACCTGTCCGCGATCTGGCGGCTGGAACCGACCGGGCCGACCGGGGCGACCGCACCGACCGCACCGACCGCACCGACCGGGGCGATGGCGCCGGGTGGGCCGGTGTGGCTCAAGCAGGTGCCGCCGTTCTTCCGGCACGAGGCGGCGGTGCTGCGCTGGCTCGGTGAGGTCGCCCCGGGCGCGGCGCCGACCCTGCTCGCCGCCGACGACGGTCCGGCCGGGCAGGGCCGGCTGCTGCTCGACCACGTGCCCGGCGAGGACCGGTACGGAGCGGAGCTGGCCGAACGTCACGCGATCGGCGCGAGCCAGCACCGGATCCAGACGCTGGCCGCCGGCCGGACCGCGGAACTCGTCGCTCGGGGCGTACCCGATGGTCGGGGGGTGGCGTTGGCGCGGACCGTGCGGGGCGAGTTGGCCCGGCACGGCGCGGACCTGGGCCCGGTCCGGGACCTGCTCGACGGGCTGGCGGACCGGCTGGCGCGGGTGGCGTCCTGCGGGGTGCCGGAGACCCTGGTCCACGGCGACCTGCACCCGGGCAACGTGCGGTCCGACGGGCGCCACCCCGTCATCATCGACTGGGGTGACTCGTTCGTCGGACCCCCCGCGTTCGACATCCTCCGGCTCGCCGAGGGCCTGCCGCCGCCGGCGGCGGCCGAGCTGCTGGCGGCCTGGCGGGACCGCTGGCGCCGGGACGTGCCCGGCTGCGACCCGGACCGGGCGGTCGCGCTCCTGCGCCCGGTCGCGGCGCTGCGCAACGCGGCCATGTACGCCGGATTCCTGGCCCGCATCGAGCCGTCCGAACACCCGTTCCACGCCGCCGACGTGCCCGCCTGGCTGCGACTGGCGGCAGAATGGAGCGGACCGGGAACATCCGACTGTCGGTAATCTGTCTTTGCCTCCAAATTGGACGGCCCGTAGCGTCGCGCCTACGATCCGCTGCAGGAGAGGAGACCCGGTGACCGCACCCACCGCGGCGCATCTCGTCGTCAACAGCCGCATGCTGCACTTCTGCTGGCTGCCGGCGGACGCCGAAGCGGTGGCGGCGATGCTCCCGGACGGCGTCAAGCCGCTGCCCGACCAGCCGGTCTCGATGAACCAGTACGTCGTCGACGATCTTGCCCAGACCTCCGGCACGGGGGCCTACTCGGTCACCTACTTCGGCATCGACCTGGACGGCTCCCCGGGCGGGGCGGTCACCGGCCCGATCCGGTGGTGGGACCACTACCTCACCTCCAGTCCCCAGATCCGCTCGTACGCCCGGTCCCGGGGGGTGCCGGCCCGGCCCGGCGTCACCACGATCGACGTCGACCGGGGCAGAGTGGTGGCCGTGACCGAGGTCGACGGGGTTCCGCTGATCCGGACGGTGGCCCGGGCCGGCCACTGCGGTGACCGGGTGTGGCGCGGCGAGATCAACTATCTGAGCCGGTTCGAGAGCCGGTGGGTCGTCGGGCAGTATCCGTACGTCATGGAGCCGGTCGACGATTTCGAGGTCGAGTCGGTCGAGTTCCTCCGCCCGGACCACCCCGTCTACGCGCTGCGCCCGGCCAACCCGCTGGAGCTGTACTGGGGGTCCTACTCGCCCCGGTCGTCGTTCGCCTGCCCCGGCGGGGAGACGGCCCCGAGGTGACCGTCCGCCGATCCGACCCGGTGCGGCTGCGCCACTGGTACGCGGACCGGCTGCGCCGCGAGGCCAGGGCCACCCGGGCCGAGGTGGTCCGGGCGTTCGCGACGGTGCCGCGGGAGATGTTCGTGGCCGACGGGTTCGTCGGCCGCGACGGCCGCCGGGTCGGGCCGGGCGACGACGGGTTCCTCGCCGCGGTGTACCGCGACGACGTGCTGATCACGAAGGTGCGGGACGGGACGCCGGTCAGCTCGTCGAGCCAACCGTCGCTGATGGCGGCGATGATCGAGGCGTTGGGGCCGGTCGAGGGGCTGCGGGTGCTGGAGATCGGCGCCGGCACCGGCTACAACGCCGCGTTGATGGCGGCCGCGGGCGCCGAGGTGACAAGCGTCGACGTGCAACCCGACGTGGTCGAGCGGGCGCGTACCTCGCTGGCCGCGGTGGCGCCGGTGGTGGCCGAGGCGGCCCGGGTCGAGGTCCGGCTCGGCGACGGCTACCTGGGCGCGCCCGACGCCGCCCCGTACCACCGGGTGATCGTGACGGTGGGGGTCAACGGGGTCTCGCCGCACTGGCTCGACCAGCTCGCGCCGGGCGGGTTCGCCCTGGTGCCGGTGGGGCACGTCGGCAACCATCCGGTGCTGCGGGTCGGCCGGACGGCCGCCGGCGACGTCACCGCCGACCCGATCTTCCCGGCCGGCTTCATGGCCGCCGCCGGGCCGCTGTCGGCCCGCTATCCGGGCGCGCACCCGGAACCGCCCCGGGAGCCGCTGGCCGCCCCGACCGTGCGGCGGCGGCCGCGGTGGCGGCGCGGCCTGGGGCTGTACCGCTACCACGACCTCTGGTTCGCGGCCGGCGTCTGGGACCGGCGGGTCACCTTCGCCGGCATGCTCGGCGGCCACGGACCCGGCGGCTGCGCCCTGGTCGACGGGGCCGGCGACGGCGGTGCCCTGCTCGGCACCGACGGCGCGATCCTGGCCACCGGCAGCCGGGACCGCTGGTACGCCGCCCAGCTCGGCCTCCTGCTCGACCGCTGGGTACGCCTCGGCGAGCCGGCCATCACCCGCTGGTCGACGACGATGGCGCCCGGCGGCGACCCGGATCAGCCGATCCTGGTGCCGGCCGCCTGGACGCTCACCGACCGGGTGTGAAATCGGTCGCCCCGAGGTGGTTTCCCGGGTGCCCGCAGGGTAAGTCGACTCCCGAGGTCGCCGAGCGTGGCCGGGCTCAGCAAACCACCCAGGGGAGGCCAGAATGACAAGCGAGACCATGGACAACGATCGGGAACAGACACCGCAGGTGGTCGAGAGCGAGCGGGGGGCGCTCGTCGCCGTACTGCTGATGGTGGTTCTCGGTGTGGCGGGGATCTTCGCCGTCTCGGCGTGAGGCAGCGGGACCGGCAGCCGGCCCCGCCCCTCGTGAGGTAGTGGGACCGGCAGCCGGCCCGACCCTCAGGGCCGGCTCTGGCCGCCGGAGTGCGGCACCCGGGCCGCCGGGATCACCCCGAGCCGCCCGGCCTGGTAGTCCTCGAACGCCTTGACGAGTTCGTCGCGGGTGTTCATCACGAACGGGCCGTAGTGGGCGACCGGCTCCCGGATGGGTTCACCGCCCATGATGTAGAGGTCCAGCGCCGGGGTGGCGGTCTCCTGCCGCTCGTCCGCGGTGACCCGGATCGCCTCGCCCGGACCGTGCACGGCGAGCTGGCCGGTCCGCACCGGCCGCCGGTCGGTGCCGACCGTGCCCCGCCCGCCGAGCACGTAGACCAGGGCGTTGAAGTCCGACCGCCACGGCAGGTCGACCTCGGCGCCCGGCTGGACGGTGAGGTGGGCGATGGTGATCGGGGTGTGGGTCGAGCCCGGGCCGGCGTGCCCGGCGACCTCACCGGCGATCACCCGGATCAGCGCGCCGCCGTCCGGGGTGGTGAGCAGTGCCGCCTGGCGGCCGCGGATGTCCTGGTAGCGGGGTGGGTTCATCTTGGCGACCCGGGGCAGGTTCACCCACAGCTGCAGCCCGTGGAAGAGCCCGCCGCTGACCACCAGGTGCTCCGGCGGCGCCTCGATGTGCAGCAGGCCGCTGCCGGCGGTCATCCACTGGGTGTCGCCGTTGGTGATCGTGCCGCCGCCGCCGTGTGAGTCCTGGTGGTCGAAGATCCCGTCGATGATGTAGGTGACGGTCTCGAAGCCGCGGTGCGGATGCCAGGACGTGCCCTTCGGCTCGCCGGGGGCGTAGTCGACCTCACCCATCTGGTCCAGGTGGATGAACGGGTCCAGCTCGTGCAGGGGTACGCCGGCGAAGGCCCGGCGGACCGGGAAGCCCTCGCCCTCGAAGCCGCTCGGGGCGGTGACCAGCCGGCGGACCGGCCGGAATTCGGTGTCCGGGCCGAGCTTGGGCAGCCTCGGCAGGACCAGGACGTCGTCGACGGTGATCGCGGGCATGAGGGCACTCCTAGCCGGTTGTGGTGAGGTCGGTGGGGTGGGTGGTGTCGGTGTTGCCGGCGCGCAGCCGCTCGCCGAGTCGGGTGAAGATCCGGGCCAGGAAGGCGACCTCGGCCTCGTCCAGGTCGTCCATCAGGTGCCGGCGTACCGACAGCAGGTGGTGCGGGGCCGCCTCGCGCAGGGCCAGCAGCCCGGTGGCGGTCAGCACCGCCTCGCTGCCGCGCCGGTCGTCCGGGCAGGCCTGCCGGGTCACCAGCCCGCGCCGCTGCATGGCGGAGATCTGGTAGGTGAGACGGCTGGGCGAGAAGACCAGCCGGCTGGCGAGCTGCCCCATCCGCAGCCGGTGCCGGGGCGCCTCGGAGAGCAGCACCAGCACGTGGTAGTCGGCGAAGGTGAGGTCGCTGTCGGTGCGCAGATCCTCTTCGAGCCGGGTGAACAGCCGCTGGCTCGCCTCGATGTAGCTGCGCCAGGCGGCCAGCCGAGCCGGGTCGAGACTCTCTGCCATGCCCCCGAGAGTAGCTCTCTTTCAAATCCGAAACAAACATCCAGGGGTACGGCTTCAGAGTGCTGAAGTCTCGTCTTGCAGGTTTGAAGGATCTGCCTAGCGGAAGGCGCGGCGGCCCTTGGAGATGGCGAGCACCGCCACGGCGATCAGGGCGACCACACCGATGATCACCAGCCAGCGGACCGCCTCCAGCAGGAGGCCGAGCAGGACGAGAATGGCGGCGATCACGCCGACGACCATGAGCATGGCCCGCATGGCCATCCCTCCCTTGCGCTAGTTGTCCCTCTTGGCGCCTTCCATGCCTTCTGAACCGATCGCCCGGACCGGTCCCGGCTGCCTTCCCAGCGTCGCGCCCCCCAATCACCGCCCGGCGGTGCCGGCGGGCGGTCATAAGCTGGTGGGGTGGACGAGCTTGAGCTGGCGGACTGGCGGGAGCAGATGGCCCGGCTCCACCTGTCGCCGACGGATCTCGCCGGCTACCGGGCCGCCCGCGACACCCTGTTCGCCGGTCATCCACAGTCGCCGATCCCGGTCGGCCAGCGGGCCGGCTTCACCGGACTGCGGTACTTCCCGGCCAGCGCCGAGGCCGTGGTCGACGTACCGCTGCGGACGGCCGAGGGGACCGAGGAGATCGACACCGGCGGTCCGGACGGTGTGGTGCGCTACCGGCGGGTCGGGGTGGCCGAGACGCCGTGGGGGCCGCTGACGCTGTGGTGGATCGACGCGTACGGCGGCGGGTTGTTCCTGCCGTTCCGCGACGGCACCTGCGGCGCCGAGTCGTACGGCGGCGGCCGGTACCTCACCGACACCGTGAAGGGCACGTTCGGGCGCGGCGTGACCGTGCTGCCCGGCGCCCGCCTGCGGCTCGACTTCAACTACGCCTACAACCCCAGCTGCGCGTACGACGACCGCTGGGCCTGTCCACTGGCCCCGCCGGAGAACCGGCTGACGGCCCGGATCGCAGCCGGCGAACAGACTTACCGCAGCGCTGGCAACTGACCGGCGGTCCGGTCCTGTGCCCGTCCAGCAGACCGCAGAGTGAGCGGTCCAGGTCTGCCATGAGACGACGGAACCCCGGACCACGACGGCCCGGGGGTTCCTGGTGGCTCTGGGCTACTTGACGGCCTGGACGAAGGACCGCCACGCGGTCGGCCCGAAGGTCAGCGCGGGGCCAGCCTGGTCCTTGCTGTCCCGGACCAAGACGCGACCTGAGATGTTGTCGGCCACCTCCACACAGTCGCCGGTGGTGTTGCTCCGACTGGACTTCCGCCAGCGGGGGGTTACGTCGCCCATGTGTCTGCCGCTTTCGTGATCAGTTCGAGGGACCGCTCCTGCGTTGGAGTGTAACGCCGAATCAGCTCCCACCGGCGTTCGAGGTCGTCGACCCGGTCGATGTCCTCGATCGCGTCTTCGTGCAGTGGTCCATCCACGAATCCCACCACGCGCCCATGCGTCGTCGCGAGCGCGAACGAGCCATCAAGCCCGATGTATGAGCCAACCTCCGCCGGGACGACGTAGACACTCACCGTGTCTCGGCGAGCCTCCGTCAGGGCGAGCAACTGTTCTCTCATCACCCGTGCGCCGCCCACATGGCGATACAACACGTTCTCGTCCAGGATTGCCGTCAACCGAACTGGTTTTAGGTCTCGGGTCAAGATCTCGCGCCGGGCGAGCCTGGTCGCGATGGCGTCTTCTGCCGCCGGCCCGGTGGTTGACGCCTCGATCAGCTCTCTTGCGTACGCCTCTGTCTGCAGGAGTGCTGGCACGACCGCGAGCTCGAAGTATCGCAGTAGGGTCGCCTCCTTCTGGCGCTCAAGCCAGGACTTCAGCCAGACCGGCGACGGGTCCACGCGCACATGCTCGTCGTAGTACTCGACGAACGCGGTACCGAACGCCCGATCGACGACGTCCAGATAATCCGGGGTTACCGGCCGTTCCCCGCGCTCGATTCCGCTCACCTGGGAAGCCGAGTAGTGGATGCGAGAAGCCCACGCTTCCTGGGAGAGCTTCAACAGCTCGCGCGTGATCCGGAGGTTCTTTACCAGAAGATCGCTTGCGGGCATAGTCCCTCGCATTCTCAGGCTCTACCGAGTCCGTGCGTTCGCATGGGCGGCGGTGATTGTCGATTCATCTTCCGCTCCTCTCGCCGCCTCGTCCAGAGTGGTCGGTAACCACGGGTCACCCGTCAGGGGCCGGGCGGATGGATGCCCTCCCGGCGACCCGATGGCCACCGGTCCGGCCGGTCGGGATCGCCAACACCCGGCCGGCTGACCGGACCCCCGCCGGAGGTTGCCCGAGGGGTTCCACATCCCTCCTCGGAGTGAGGGGCCGGCGGGGGCTCCCAGGTTCCCGGTGTCCGGGGTGTTGCTCCCTAGCGGCGCACCCCGGGCGCCGGCCCTCTACGAACCTCGCACCGCACCTGCCGACCCGACCGGAGGTAGCGCACATGGAGAAGAACGACGAAGAGCCGCGACCCCGCGCCGGTGGTGGCCGGCGGTGGCGGTCGATAAGCGATCGGCGGATCGGTGGGCACCACCCGCTGCCGGGGTGGGGGCGCCCCCGACTCAAGTGGATCGACACCGGGAGCGGCCCCGGGGTCGAGGTCCCGGAGGAGGACTCGGATCGGTGGAGGGTTCCGCCGTTCCCGACCGGGACACTGTCCGGTGGTTGGGGTCCACCGGTCGGTTGGGGCGGCTGTCTGGAGTCCGCGAACGACCCGCCCCGGGTCGCCCCGGACCACCGCGACCCGGACCGCCCGGCGCCGTCCGTGGGGCCGACCCACGGGCCGGCCGTGTTCCCGGACGCCATCCCCGCGACCGTCCAGGCGGACACGCTCCGGGCGCTACTCAAGCTGCACGAGGCAGCCGACGAGGACACCTGCCACTGCGGGTTGCCGCTCGGCGAGGAAACCGGCCTGTGCTGGTACGGCCGGCGGGCGCAGCGGGCGCTGTTCGAACTGACCCTTGACCACCGGGCCGACCACCCGGACGAGCCGGACGGGTGAACGCCCGTTCGCGCATCCAATCCGGTGCGGCCAAAGGGGCGCAGCGGCGGGACCAGCGACGCCCCCGCAGCCGCGGCGGGTCGGTCAGTTCGGGTCGCTGACCCAGCCGGCGACCAGCACGAGGCCGGTAGGCCGGTGCACGGCGAGGAAGCCGAACGGGCGATCGAAGTCGACCCGTACCAGCCGTTTCCGGGTGGTCGCGGCGGGCGGCGCGGCACCGGCCCGGGCGGCGATGGCGGTCACCGCGGCGGCCCGGAAGCCCAGCGGGCCGAAGGTCGCCGTTGCCCGTTGCCGGGCCTGCGAGACGACGAGCGGCACCGGGCTGATGCCCGGGAAGTGACTGCCGGCGGTGTCGGAGGTGGCGGTGGCGAGGCCGAACAGGGCGGCCTGCCGGAGCAGGTCGTGGTCGCCGTCGACGGTGAACGCCACCGTCGAGACGGCCAGCTCGGGCCGGTCGTCGCGGGCGGGCACCAACTGTTCGGTGACGCCGGGCCCGGCGGTCGGCTCCTCGGTCGGCTCGGCCGGGGCGCGCTCTCCGGGCGGCGTCCCGGTGCCGGCCAGCGCGCCGATCGCGGCCGGCAGCAGCCGGGCCGGGCCGAGCTCCGGTCGACCGAGGGTGAGCACCACGTCCACGTCCTGATCACCTGCGACGGTGAGCAGCGTGACCGGCCCGGCCGCCGGTGTGTCGGCGACCCGCAGCGCGGTGAGGTCGCTTGTGCGCCGGTGCAGGCCGGTCACCCGCCGGCCCCGCCACGGCCCCGCTCCGGGTTGGTACCAGCCCTCGCTGAACGGCTCCGCCCAGGTCGTCAGCACGGTCAGCGCGCTGGCCAGGACCAGCAGGGTGCCCCGGTTCACCGCGATCGGCATGGTCGGGACCAGTCCGTCGGTGTGCTCGGCGGCCCACCGGTCCAGGATCGGCTGGTCGACGGCGGGGTCGCCGGTCAGCGCGCCGCGCATGTCGGCAGGCACGTCGGCCCGCCACCGTTCGGTGAGCGGCAGGTCGTGGCGCGACCAGACGCCGACCGCCAGCCGGGTGGTGGGGGAGTCCGCCAGGTCGAACGGGGTGCCATCGGCGGCCACGGCGAGCAGTTCGGCGCGGGCCGGTCCGGCGGCGTGCCGGGCCAGCAGCGCCAGCAGCGGGTACGCCCCAGCACCCGACAGCACCGTCTGGGCGTCATCCAGGGCCGCCGCCCAACGCGCGGTGAGGCCATTGGCGGCGGCGACACTCATCCGGACTCCTACCCTCGAAGACCCGGCAACGCTCTCACACCCGTCGCCGTGAAGATCAGCGGACCGGCCAACCCCCGACGGAGGCCAGCATCAGCAGGAGCAGGAGCCGACCCCGGTGGCACCGGCTACCGGCGACCGTCCGCGCCCACATCGAGCTACTGGCCGGCGGCCGGGTGGTCGCCGCCCGCACTGTCCGGGCGGCTTCTCGCCCGGGCTCGCCTCCCGGCTCGCGCTCGCCGACGGCCGGCGGGTGGTCGCGAAGGCCATCGATGGCGAGCGTTGGCCGGGGGAGGTCGGGTTCTACCTGGCCGAGGCCCGGGTCAACGCCGTCCTGCCACCGACGGTCCCGGCACCCCGGCTGCTCGGCTCGTTCGACCACGATGGCTGGACGGGGATGGTGTTCGAGGACATCGACGGCGCGGAACCGTCCCTGCCGTGGGAGCGGGCCGACCTCGTCCGGACCGTCGCCGCCGTGGTCGGGATGTCCCGGGCGCTGACCCCGTCACCCGTCCCGGTCGGCCGGGACCATCCCCGGCTCGGGGGGTGGGCTGCGCTGGCCGGGAACGCCGCCGCGACCGCCCGGCTGGCCGTCGACTCGCCGTGGGCGGCGGGCAACCTGCCGGCGCTGGTCCGGCTCGAAGCCGACGGGCTGGCCGCGGCCCAGGGCGACACGCTTGTGCACTTCGACCTGTATCCGCACAACGTGCTGCTGATGCCCGACCGGGTGGTCTTCGTCGACTGGCCGCACGCCCGCCTCGGCGCTCCCGGGCTCGACCTGCTGACGCTCCTGGTCAGCGCTGCCGCGGACGGGATCGACCCGGACCCGATCCTGCGGGAGCACGGCGACGGGCTGCCCCTCGACGCGGCGACGGTCGACGCCCTCGTCGCGGCGCACGCCGGTTTCCTGGTGCGGGGCGGCCTGTCGACGATGCCGCCCGGCCTGGAGCCGATCGCTCGGGCCAAGCGTCGTCTCGGCCTGGCCGCCCTGACCTGGCTCCACCGCCGGCTGGCGGCCCGCCAAGTCCCGCCACCCATGATCAGTTGATGAAAACTCCCGGTTCAGGGCTGGAAGCCGGGACTTTTCATCATTCGATCATCGCGCGCGGCGGTGCCCGAGCAGAGTGAGGGCGGCGGCGGGGAGCCAGAGATAGCCGGGCCACAGCGCCAGCCGTTCGAACAGGCCGCCCAGGTCGGGTGTGTCGACGCGGGCCAGGAAGGCGACCGCACCGGCCACCGAGACGGCCCCCACCACCAGCGCCGACCGGGCCAGCCCCGGATGGGCGCGCCGGACGGCCAGCCCCAGCGCGAGCACCGCCAGCGGCTGCGCGATCAGGACCGGCATCGACACCAGCACGTGCAGGTCGACGTCACGGTCCAGCGGAACCAGCCCGGTGCCCACCGACCCGAGCCCCGCCACCACCCAGAGCCCGATCGCCACCCGACCGGCGACACCGGTCCCCAGCCGGCGGCACAGCAGCAACGCCCCGACGGCGAGGAACACGCCGAGCGCGACAAACGAAACGTTCATCAGGTCGTGCCACGGCGAACAGACCGGCACCGGGCCGAACCGGTACTCCACGGTGCCGCAGCGGGTCACCCCGAGGTCGCTGATGGTGTTGTCGAGAAAGCTGTACGGGGTGGTCACCCGGGCGGCGGTGAGGATCTCCACCAGCAGACTGACCGGCTGGACGACCCACAGCGCCGCGCCGAGGCGGGCGGCCGGGCCGGGTGACTGGCTCACCCCGCAATTCTGGCCCGGATCGATCGGATTCGCTTCCTGCCGGTCAGTTATCCACAGCGCCGCGATCGCCGCCGGGCGACCGGTCGGGTTGCCCATAGAATCCCCCGGTGGCCAACCCGACCGATCAGCTGACCGACGAACCGGCGCGGGTGCTGCGCCGGGTCTTCGGCTACGACACCTTCCGGGGCAACCAGCGGGAGATCATCGACCACGTCGTCGGTGGTGGCGATGCCCTGGTGCTGATGCCCACCGGCGGCGGCAAGTCGCTCTGCTACCAGATCCCGGCGCTGGTCCGCGACGGCGTGGCGGTGGTGATCTCGCCGCTGATCGCCCTCATGCAGGACCAGGTCGACGCACTCACCACCCTCGGGGTGCGGGCCGGCTTCCTCAACTCCACCCAGGACCTCGACGAGCGCCGCCGGATGGAGTCGGCCTTCCTCGCCGGCGAGATCGACCTGCTCTACCTCGCGCCCGAGGCGCTGCGCTCGGAGTACACACTACGGCTGCTCGACCGGGGCACGATCGCGCTGTTCGCGATCGACGAGGCGCACTGCGTGGCCCAGTGGGGCCACGACTTCCGCCCCGACTACCTGGCGCTGTCGATGCTGCACGAGCGCTGGCCGGCCGTACCCCGGATCGCCCTGACCGCGACGGCGACCACCGCGACCCGCGCCGAGATCGCGACCCGGTTGAACCTGCGCGACGCCCGGCACTTCGTGGCCAGCTTCGACCGGCCGAACATCCAGTACCGGATCGTGCCCAAGCGGGAGCCGCGCCGCCAGCTGCTGGAGCTGCTGCGCGACGAACACCCGGGCGACTCCGGCATCGTCTACTGCCTGTCCCGCGCCTCGGTCGAGAAGACCGCCGAGTTCCTGACCCAGAACGGGATCGCGGCGCTGCCGTACCACGCCGGGCTGGACGCCGGCACCCGGGCGGCCAACCAGCAGCGCTTCCTGCGCTCCGACGGGCTGGTGATGGTGGCGACGATCGCGTTCGGGATGGGCATCGACAAGCCGGACGTACGCTTCGTCGCCCACCTCGACCTGCCCAAGTCCGTCGAGGGCTACTACCAGGAGACCGGCCGGGCGGGCCGGGACGGCCTGCCGTCCACGGCCTGGCTGGCGTACGGCCTGGCCGACGTCGTGCAGCAGCGCAAGATGATCGACAGCTCGGACGGTGACCTGGCCCGCCGTCGGGTGCTCGCCGCCCACCTCGACGCCATGCTGGCGCTCTGCGAGACGGTGCAGTGCCGGCGGGTGCAGCTGCTGGCGTACTTCGGCCAGCAGGGGGCCGCCTGCGGCAACTGCGACACCTGCCTGGACCCGCCGGAGTCCTGGGACGGCACGGTCGCCGCGCAGAAGCTCCTCTCGACCGTGCTGCGCCTGCAGCGCGAGCGCAACCAGAAGTTCGGCGCCGGTCAGTCCATCGACATCCTGCTCGGTCGGGAGACGGAGAAGGTGGTCGCCCACCGGCACGACCAGCTCAGCGTCTTCGGTATCGGCACCGAGTTGACCGAGGTGCAGTGGCGCGGGGTGGTGCGCCAACTGCTCGCGCAGGGCCTGCTGGCGGTCGAGGGCGACTACGGCACGCTGGTGCTCACCGAGTCCAGCGCCGAGGTGCTGGGCCGCCGGCGGGACGTCACGATGCGCCGGGAGTCCACCCGCCCGGCGCCCGCCCGTCCCGCGAGGTCGCGGGCGGCCGGGTCCGCTGCCCCGGTCGCGGAGTTGTCGCCGGCCGCCGCGCCGGTGTTCGAGCGGTTGCGGGCCTGGCGGGCCGCCACTGCCAAGGAGCAGGGCGTGCCGGCGTACGTGATCTTCCACGACGCGACGCTGCGCCAGATCGCCGCCCAGTCGCCGACGACCCTGGCCGACCTGGGCGGGATCAGCGGTATCGGAGAGAACAAGCTGGCCCGCTACGGCCAGCAGATCCTCGACACCCTGGCCTCCTGACACCTGCCGGCCCTGTCACACCGTTGCCGACCGGCTCGTCCCAGGGGTGGCAACGACGCGTCGACGTACGGAGGAAACATGACCGCACCCATCCTGGTCACCGGAGGCACCGGCACGCTCGGACGGCCCCTCGTCGCCCGGCTGCGCGCCGCCGGCCGTCCGGTGCGGGTGCTCAGCCGGCGCCCGCCTGCCGCCGACTCCGGCGTCGAGTTCGTCACCGGCGACCTGGCCACCGGCGCCGGCGTCGGGGCGGCGGTGGCCGGCGCCGGGATCATCGTGCACTGCGCCGGCAGCCCCCGCGGCGACGAGCAGAAGACCGGGAACCTGGTACGCGCGGCGACCCAGGCGGGTCGCCCGCAGCTCGTGCTGGTCTCGGTCGTCGGGGCCGACCGGGTGCCGATGACGAGCCGTCTCGACCGGGCGATGTTCGGCTACTACGGGTCGAAACTGGCCACCGAGCGGATCGTGGCCGACTCCGGCCTGCCGTTCACGACGCTGCGGGCCACCCAGTTCCACGACCTGATCCTGACCATGTCCCGGCAGCTGTCGCGGCTGCCGGTGCTGCCCGCGCTGGCCGGCTTCCGGTTCCAGCCGGTCGACGCCGACGAGGTGGCGGCCCGGCTCGCCGAGCTGGCGCTGCTGCCGCCGGCCGGGTTGGTGCCGGAGATGGGTGGACCGCGGACGTACTCGATGGCGGATCTGCTCCGCGGCTATCTGCGGGCCGCCGGCCTGCGCCGGGCCGTCGTCCCGACGCCGCTGCCGGGGGCGGTGGCCCGGGCGTTCCGGGCCGGCGCCAACCTCGCTCCGGGGCCGGCGCTGGGCCGCCGGACCTGGGAGGACTTCCTCGCCGACGTTGTCGGGTCCGGACCGGCCGGTTATAGCCGGCCCGTCCATCGATAATCATCTTTACCTGTGGTGCCGGGTCCCCGGAGACCGGAGCACGCCGGCCGCGGGAAGGGGCGCGCGTGCGATCGACGAGAGCAACGGTGGCACTGGCCGCCACGCTGGTGACCGCGGTGCTGCTGCCGGGGACGGCCGAGGCGGCGGCGGCCGGGCAACCGGTCGACGGCTCCCGGCTGGGCAGATCGGGCGTGCCGGCCACTTCATCGGCGACTCCTACACCGCCGGCTACGGCAACCTCTCCGCCACCCGGGACTGCACCGGTGACGAGGTCAACGGCACCACGAACGCCGACCTCAGCTTCGGCGCCCGCACCGCCCGGCGGTTGAACGCCGACTACCAGCTCAACGCCTTCTCCGGCCGGGGCATGGTCCGCAACTACAACGGCGGCGAACCCGGCACCGACTACCGCACCTACTACGGTCGCGCGCAGCTCAACGTGGACGGCGACGTCTGGCGTGACCGCCGGTGGCGGCCGCAGCTCGTCGTCGTCGGGTTGGGCATCAACGACTTCTCCACTGCGATCAACCCGGCGAGCAGTGGACGCCTGAGACGCTGGCGGCGGCGTACCGCACCGCGTATCACGGGTTCCTCGACCGGCTGCGGGCGTGGTACGGCCCGGGTACGACGATCGTGGTCAGTGCGACGGACGTGGCCGGCACCCCCGCGCTCGTCGACGCCGCCCGACAGATCGTGGCGGAGCGCGCCGACCGGGGTGACCGCCGGATCCACTACTGGTACTACCCGGGTTCGGAACTCGACTACGGCGGTTGCCACTGGCATCCGTCGTCCCGGGACCACGAACTCATCGCCGACCGGCTGGCCGGGTTCCTCGTCGGCCTGCCGCCGCACTGGTAGCCGCAACGGCGCCGCGCCGGCAGCCGTGGCAATGCCGGAACGGCCCCGGGGCACCGCCCCGGGGCCGTTCTCTCGGTGGTGGTGGTTAGGTCCTGGGTCAGTGCGCCGTCTCGGCGGGTCGCCAGTTCATCCGGGCCAGCAGCTGCCGGGCCTGGTCGGCGAAGTTGGCGTCCACGGTCACCGCGTACCGGTTGGCCCGCAGTGAGCTGGCCGAGGTGAAGTCGCGCCGGCCGCCGGTCATCGCGTGCGCGATACCGCCGAAGATCGCGCCCCAGAGGGCACCGATGACCAGACCGGCGAGAATGACGGCCAGCCAGTTTCCGATGGTGAAGATGCCGAACAGCAGTCCGATGAAGAGACCGAACCAGGCGCCGGTCGCCGCACCGGCCAGTGCCGCACGGCCGGTGGTCATCCGGCCCAGCACCGTCTCGACGAGCGTCAGGTCGGTACCGACGATGGCGGTCCGTTCGACTGGAAACCTGTTGTCGGCCAGGTAGTCGACCGCCTGCTGCGCCGACGGGTAGTCCGGGTAGGACGCCATCGTGACGGTCGGCTGCCCGGCGGCATCGCCGTAGGCCAGGTCGCCGTAGTCGGCCGGCGCGGAGGTGCCGCCGGCGGGTCCGGGTGGCAGGTTGGTGCCACCAGGCATACCCGGCATACCTGGCCGCATGGCCTCGGTCGGGGTCCTGGATGTGCTCATGATCTGCCTCCTTCGTCAGCGCGCTGGGTTCCCGGCCGGCCGGGAGCGGTAACCCCCGGGCCGGCGACGTTTTCCGGCGATCGGGGCCGGGACCGGACGTTTGGCGATGGTGGCGGATCGGTGGTCCGGTCCGCGCCGTGGGACGCCCGGCGCGGACCGGACCTGGCCGGCGGCGAGGTTCAGCCGGCCGTGCAGGCACTTCCGTTGAGGGCGAACGAACTCGCGGCCGGCAACGTGCTGCCGCTGTACGTGCCCTGGTAGCCGACGCTGGCGGTGCCGCCGGCCGGCAGCGAACCGTTCCAGGCGGCGTTGCGCACCGTGATGGTGCTGCCCGACTGGCTCCAGGTGCCGTTCCAGCCGTTGCTGAGCTGGACGTTCGAGCCGACCGTGAAGGTCAGGGTCCAGCTGCTCAGCGCGGAACCGCCGTTTGTCACCCGGACGTCGGCGGTGAAGCCACCCGACCACTGGTTGGTGGTGTAGGCGACCCGGCAGGCGCCGTTGCCCGGCGGCGGGGTGGTGGGCGGAGCGGTCGTGCTCGGCGGCGGGGTGGTGACCGGCGGCGGGGTGGTGACCGGCGGCGTGGTCGGCACCGGGCCGGCCGCGATCGCCAGGTCGTAGGCCCGCTGCGGGACGAACTGGCCGGCGCTGGCGATGCAGCCGTCCGCCTCGCCCGGCAGCTTCACCCAGAGGAACGCCGCGATGGCGCTGTCACCGGTGTTCGTGGTGCTCGGCACTCCGATCGCCCGGCCGGGCGGGTCGCACCACTCGGTGCCGACCGGGCCGTTGCCGTTGCGGCTGGTGTCGATGACGGCCTTGAGGTGCGAGGCGCCGATTCCGTTGAGGACCGACCTGGCGTACGGGATCGTCTCGGCGTTGCTGCGGTAGTTCGAGACGTTCAGGGCGATGCCGTCGGCGCTGCTGGCGACCTGCGCCCGCACCAGCCGGCTGGCCATCTCCCCGGCCGGCAGCCAGGCCGAGTTCGAGGCGTCGAAGTAGACCCTCGCCTGCGAGGAGGCCGCCTTGATCCGCTGCCCGGCGTACGCCACCGAGGCGGTGGTCTCGGCCTGCTGGGACGAGTTCTGGCAGCTGGTCATCAGGGCCAGCACGTCCGGCTCCACGACGACGGTGGCGGCCCGGCCGCCGATCCCGGCGGCCACCTCGTCGATCCACCGGCGGTACTCGCCGTGGTTCGGGGCCCCGCCCGCGCTGTGGTTGTTGCAGTCCCGGTCGGGGATGTTGTAGATGACCATGATCGGGATCTTGCCGGCCGCCGCGGCGGCGCCCACGAATGAGCTCACCTCGTTGCGGACGGTGTTCGGGTTGTGCTGGGTGAACCAGCGGGCCGCCGGCACGTTCGCGATCCGGTCCCGGATCACGGCGGCCCGCGAGTCGCCCGGGTTCGCGGCCACCCAGCGGGCGGCCTGCGTCTGCGGATCGACGTAAAATACTGAGTCGGCGGCCTCAGCGGGGCTGGGTCGCAGTAGTCCGACACCGGTCACGGTGGCTACAGCAAGTGCCATGGTGCTGGTGGCGATGACCGCGGTGAGTGCGGTTCTCGCGCGCATGCGGTGCTCCCTTCGGGCGGTGGGGATCGAGCTATGTAACTGGAAGCGCTCCCATAGACAGTCACCACCGTACGGGTATGTTGCGTCCGTGTGAAGAGGATGTGTAGTTCGAGCCCTACGATCGGGCGATGACGGGCAATGGTCGTACCCAGGTCGTGGTCGTCGGAGCCGGCATCGCCGGCCTCGCCTGCGCGGCCGAACTCCGCTCGGCCGGCGTGCCGGTCCGACTCCGGGAGCGTTCCCGGGTCCCCGGTGGGCGGCTGGCGAGCCGGCGGCTCGACGGGCGCCCGGCCGACCTCGGCGCCGCCTACTTCACCGTCGACGACCCCGGCTTCGCCGACCTGGTACGCCGATGGCAGGCGGCCGGACTGGCCCGCGAGTGGACCGACACCTTCGTCGCGTACGAGTGCGGCGCCGGTGGTGAACCGGCCGGCGGGCCGCGGCCGGTGCCCGGCCCGATGCGCTGGGCGGCCCCCGCCGGACTGCGGTCCCTGGCCGAGCAGCTCGCCGCCGACCTGCCGGTCGAGACCGGCGCCCCGGTCGAACGGATCGAACCCGGCCCACTCGTCGACGGCGAACCCGCCCGCGCGGTGGTGCTGGCGATGCCCGGACCCCAGGCCGCCCGGCTGCTCGACCCGCGGCTGACCGCGGCCGTGGCGGCGGCCGGCGGCCAGCGGTGGTCGCCGGTGCTCGCGGTCGTGCTGCGCTACGCCGACCGGGACTGGGCCGACTTCGACGGTGCCTTCGTCAACGGCCACCCGGTGCTCGGCGGCATCTGGGACGACGGTGCCCGGCGCGGCGACGGCGCCGCCGTGCTGGTCGCCCACACCACCGCCGACTTCGCCGGCCGGCACCTCGCCGAGCCGGCCGCCGCCGGCCCGGCCGTCGAGGCGGCGGTACGGGATCTGCTCCGGCTGCCCCGGCCCGCCCGCGACCGGTACGTCCACCGGTGGAGCTACGCGCACCCGACCAGCGCGCCCGGCCCCACCGGCCCGGCCGGCTCGGCTGGCTCGGCTGGCTCGGCTGGCTCGGCTGGCTCGGCTGGCTCGGCCGGTTCGGCCGGTTCGGCCGGTTCGGCCGGTTCGGCTGGCTCGGCCGGTGGGGGGCGGCTGTTCCACCTTGACGATGCCGGGGTGGCGCTGGCCGGCGACGCGTTCGGTCGGCCCCGGGTGCAGACCGCCTGGCGGTCCGGCCGGGAGCTCGGCCGGGCGCTCGCCGCGGCCTGACCGGAGTCGACGGCGGGTCCGCCACGGCGGGTCCGCCACGGCGGAGGCTGCCAGCGCGACCCTGACCGTGGTCGCCGACCGGCCGGTCCGCCCGCGGATCTCCGGTGCGCAGGCCGCCCGGGTCAGCCGCCGGTGGCGGCCTGCTCAGCGGCCGGCACCGGCGCCTCGGCGCCGTGCTGCCGGGGGATCCGCCGGCCGGCGCCGTCCAGTAGCCGCATCACCGGGGTGGCGGCGATCCCGTGCACCACCACCGAGACGATCACGGCCAGCCCTGCCGTCGCCCAGAGCAGCTCCTCCTGCGAAAACGCCTCCTGTCCGGTCGCGTACGCCAGGTAGTAGAAGGTGCCGACGCCCCGGATGCCGAAGGAGGCGATCACCCAGTGCTCGGCCGGCCGGCCCGGCGAGCCGCGCAGCGACAACCAGCCGAACAGCGGCCGGACCAGGAAGATCAGGGCGAGCGCCACGCCGACCGCCGGCCAGGTGAGCGGCGCGAGCAGCCCGCTCACCACCGCGCCGCCGAACAGCAGCAGCAACAGCACCGTGAGCAGCCGCTCGACCTGCTCGGCGAAGTCGTGCAACACCTGGTGGTACTCGTGCGACCGCTCGGCCGCCCGGATCGCCCGGGCGGCCACGAACACCGCGAGGAAGCCGTAGCCGCCGAGCACCTCCACCACGCCGTACGACAGGAAGGTGGCGGCCAGCGCCAGGAACCCCTCCGAGTGGCGGGCCAACTGCAGCGCCTCCGACCGGACCCGGAAGAAGAGCCGGCCGAGCAGCCATCCCACCGCCAGTCCGCCGACCACGCCCATGCCCACCTTGTACGCGAGGTCAACGGTCGCCCAGGGGCCGACCCAGGACCAGGGCCCCTCCGCCGCGACCGCCGCGGCGGCCATCGCCATCGCCGCGTACACGAACGGGAAGGCCAGCCCGTCGTTGAGACCGGCCTCGGAGGTGAGCGCGAACCGGACCTCGTCCTCCGGGTCCTCCACGTCGTTGGGCTCGCCGACCTGCACGTCGGCGGCGAGCACCGGATCGGTCGGCGCCAGCGCGGCGGCGAGCAGCAGCGCGGCGGCCGGCGCCAGGCCGACCCACCACCAGCCGAGCAGCGCCACGGCGGCGATGGTCAGCGGCATGGCGACGGCGAGCAGCCGCCAGGTCGCCGACCAGCGTCGCCAGCCGAGCGGCCGGTCGATCTTCAGGCCGGCGCCCATCAGGGCGACGATCACCCCCACCTCGGCGAGGTGGGTGGCGATGGTGGGATGGCTGAGCGGATCCGGCGTCGGGAGGCTGATCGGCAGCGCGAAGACGAGCATGCCCAGCGCGAGGAAGGCGATCGGCATCGACAGTGGCTGCCGTTCGAGTAGCCGGGGCAGCACTCCGGCCAGGAGAGCGCCCAGTCCCAGCAGCGCGAACGCGAGGTCGATCGGATCCACCACACACCTCTTCCAGCCCACCCCGCGGGTGGGGAGGTGCCTTACCATTCCCTGCCGGACCCCCGGCTACTCTCGCCGGTCAGTCCGGGCGAGTGGCGTTGCTCTCAGCACCGGTGGACGGGATCAGCATCTCGAACCAGACGGTCGAGCCGCGCACCGTCGGATCGGTGCCCCAGGCGTCGCTGAGCTGCTCGATCAGGCCCAGGCCGCGCCCCCGGCTGCTCAGCGCCTCGGTCCTGGTCCGGGTCACCGTGCCGCGGGTGCCGCTGTCGGCCACCGACACCAGCAGCCGCTCCGGGCTCAGGTCGATCTCCACCCGGGCCGCCGTCCCGGCGTGCAGCAGGGCGTTGGTGGTCAACTCGCTGGTGCACAGCACCGCCGAGCCGATCACCGCCTCGGGCACCTGCCAGGCGTTGAGCTGCGCGGTCAACCAGTGCCGGACCCGACCGGGCGCGGTCGGCTCGGCCGGCACCTCCAGCCCGGCGGACCGGCTGGGTGCGGTGGCGTGCTCCACCGCGAGCACCGCAACGTCGTCCTCGGTGGCTCCGGGCACCGCGCCGGTGGCCACCGCGCAGAGCGCCCGCGGGTCCCCGCTCGGCGCGCCGGCGACCGCCTCGGCCAGCGCCGCCAACCCGGCGGAGAGCCCCTGGCGGCGACGCTCCACCACCCCGTCGCTGTAGAGCAGCAGGGTGTCGCCGGGCCGGAAATCGACGGTGACCGCCACCCGGACGCCGTCCAGGCCCAGCGGCACGCCGGGCGGCACCTCGACGAACCGGGCGGAGACCGGCCCGTCGGCGGTCGGCCGGCGCAGCACCGGGGCCGGATGACCGGCACTGGCCACGGTGAGCTGTCCGGTCTCCGGCTCGACCACGCCGTAGACGACGGTGACGAAGAGCTCGTCGCTGTGCGCCTCGGCACCGAGGCTCTGCACCAGCCGGTCCAGCCCGTGCAGCACCACCGCCGGGTCCGGGTCGGTCAGGGCGAGCGCGCGCAGCGCGGCCCGGACCTGCCCCATCAACGCGGCGGCCTGCACATCGTGCCCGGCGACGTCGCCGAGGACGACGGCCAGCTGCCCGCCCGGCAGGGTGAACGAGTCGTAGAAGTCGCCGCCGGCGGCGTTCCCGTCGACACCGGGCTCGTACCGGGCGGCGATCCGCATCCGGGGCAGGTCGGCCAGGTGCTCCGGCAGCATGCTGCGCTGCAGCAGCTGGGACATGCCGTGTTGGGTCTCGAACCGGCGGGCCCGTTCGGCCGCCTGCGCGACAAGTTCCGTGGAGGCGGCCAGCAGCGCCCGCTCGGCCGGCGACCAGTCGTGCGGGCGCTGGTAGCCGACGGTGAGCGCGCCGCGCGTCGACGGCGTGCGGATCGGCAACGCCGCCAGTGCCCGGATCTTCTGGTCGTGCCGGTCCAGCGCCGTGTCGAGCAGCGGTTGGCCGTCGGCGTGGTAGGCGGGCGTGCCGCTGCCGGCCGTGACGATCAACGGCGCGGGGGAGTCGGCCGGGAACCGGCGCCACAGCGGCGGCAGCCGCTCATCGGCCTCGTCGAGCAGTTCGCCGCGGACCCGGCGGACCACCCGCCAGCCGGCGCCGTCGTCGACGCCAAAGGCGACCTGGTCGGCGTCGAAGGAGGCCGCGGCGTTGCGCAGCGTCACCCGGGCCACGTCGTCGAGGGTGAGCGTGCCGGACAGCGCCGAGGTCAGCTCGCTCAGGCTCTGCAACCGGCGGGTGACCTGGGTGGTCTCGGCGGTCACCGTGAGCATCCCGATCACCTGGCCGTGGGAGTCGCGCACCGCGGAGTAACCCCGGGTGAAGACCGCCTGCTCGACCAGGCCGGATTCGGCGCGTACCAGCGGGAGCAGGACCTCCTTCTGCAGCTGCGGCTGGCCGGTGCGCAGTACCCGCTCGATGACGTCGCCCATGCCGGGCTCGTGCCACCCCTCGGCGAACACCTCGGCGAGCGGGCGGCCGAAGGCCGTCGGGTGCTTGGTGCCGATCAGCTCGGCGTACCCGTCGTTGTAGATCAGGGCCAACTCGGTGCCGTACCCGAGGGCCATCGGCACCGGCGAGGAGAGCAGCAGGTCGACCACGGCGTGCAGGGCGGGGTCCCACTGCTCGGGCGGGCCGAGTGGGGTGTCGTGCCAGGCCCGGGCCCCGGCCGGCGGTCCGACCACCGCGGCGACAGCGGCCGGCGGCGCGGGAGGAGCGGCGGGGATCCGCCCAACGGCGCCTGGCATGACAGCAGCCTAACGGGAACGATCGAATCCGGTTACGGACGGACCCCCGGGGCGCCGGCGGGCGGATGGGAACGGCGTCGGCGTGCGCCGTTTCGGACCCGAAATCCGAAAAATGCTCTGACCTGGTGGGGTTGGTAACAAGATCATGGGGTATGCGGGCGTCGGCAAGTCCATGACAGGAGGGACAGCATGTCCGAAACCGTCGCGGTCAGGCAGGTCGACGTCGGTGACGCCCTGATCGACATGTGGAGATCGGTACTTCTATTCGTGCCGCGGGCGATTGCCTTCATCGCCATCTTGGTGATCGGCTGGATCATCGCCCGGTTCGTCGCAAAGATCGTTGATAGGGCCCTGGAACGGGTCGGATTCGACCGGGCCGTGGAACGTGGCGGGGTCGGCCGGGCGCTGGAGCGGACCAGATACGACGCCAGCGACATCCTTGCCAAGCTCGCGTTCTACGCGGTCATGCTGTTCACGTTGCAGTTCGCGTTCGGCGTCTGGGGTCCGAACGCGATCAGTGACCTGATCGGCGCGGTCGTGGCCTGGCTGCCGCGGGCCTTCGTGGCCATCGTGATCGTGGTGGTGGCGGCGGCGATCGCCAGTGCCGTCCGCGACCTGATGACCGGCGCGCTCGGCGGCCTCTCGTACGGCCGGGTGCTGGCGACCCTGACCTCGATCTTCATCGTGGCGCTCGGTGTGATCGCCGCGCTGAACCAGGTCGGCATCGCCACCACCGTCACCACACCGGTGCTGATCGCCGTGCTGGCCACGGTCGCCGGGGTGCTCATCGTCGGGGTCGGCGGTGGTCTGGTCAAGCCGATGCAGCACCGCCTGGAGCTCTGGCTGCAGCGGGCCAGCACCGAGTCCCGGATGATGCGGGAACGGGGCCAGGGCTACGCGGCCGGCCGGGGCGACATGGATCGGCAGATGGCCGATCGGACCGGTGGTCAGAACCAGCCAGCCGGTCAGGAGTCACCGGCGATGGCGGGAGCCCGCGGTGGCCAGGGCCGTACCCAGGGCAGCGGAGGCCCGCAGTCCGGCGGCTCGGCCGGCCCGGGGACCAGCGGCGCCAGCCAGAACCGACCGGGTTCGAGTGGTCGGTGAGTTCACCCCGCCGCCGGCCGGTCACCACCGGCCGGCGGCGGTCCGCCGTTGAGCGGGCAAGCGGCCCAGGCCGTCCGGTCCCGGGCGGCCTGGGCGCTGGCCAGCGCGCAGACGGCGACCAGCCGGGCCAGCACCCAGTCCGGGGCCGACCAGTCGACTGTCGAGCCGTCGAGCGTCGAGCCGTCGTGCTCACGGGTGGTGGGGGGCTGCCAGCCGTGGCTGCCGGCCGCCTCGCGTACCCCCTCGGCGTAGCCGGCCAGGGCGGCGTCGTGTACCACGCTGCCCGCCGCGGCCAGACTGTCGCGGACCGCCGCGGCGTGCTGATCAATCTCGGCCAGCAGACTCGGCCGGTCCGCCGCAGCGGCGAGCCCAGCGGTGCCGACCGATTCCATCAGGGAGGTCAACACCGAGCGTGCCGGCCGCACGGCCGGACCCCGGGCACCCCCGCTGAGCAGCCCATACATGTGACCCGACAGTAGCCAACGGGCATCCCGACCACCTCGTCCGGTCGGTGGGTACCGGCCGGCGGGCGGTCGAATCCGGGTGGGTCGCGGGGTTGACCCGAACTAGTCCGCCGGGCCGGACTCGGCCGGCTGACGCCGCATCGCGTCGTCGGCGAGGATCACCGTGGCAACCATCAGCGCCACACAGACGCTGAAGAGCCAGGAGGCGTCGGAGACGAGCCGGGCGGAGACGGGGGCCTGCAGGGCGGCCAGCACGAAGCCGACCCACGCCCAGCGGCGCTGGCGCGCGGAAAGGAAACCGGGAGCCTGATGCATCCCGAAATTCTGCCCACACCGGGGCGGCGGTGCCGTCAGCCGATCGGACCATTTCCGGGTTGTCTGTCCGGATAATCGATCTGGTGTCCGGTCACCGTCGGCCCGGTCCGCCGAGGTCGGGCTGCCGGCCCGGGAGCCAACCGGCTGGCGTGCCAGCTGGTGGTACGGAAAGATCGCCGGTCGTGCCGAAAGCCCCACCGTCCACCCGCTTCCCCCTGCTGCTCCTCGCCTACTTCGCCTTCATCAGCCTCGGGCTGCCGGACGGCCTGCTCGGCGTCGGCTGGCCATCGATCAGCCCCGACTTCGGCGTACCGACCGCCGCGGTCGGCCTGCTGCTGACCGTCAGCACGACCGGCTACCTGATCTCCAGCGTGGCGGCCGGATTCAGCATCGCCCGGCTCGGCGTCGGCTGGCTGCTGGCGGCGAGCACCGGGATGGCCGGTCTGGCCCTGGCCGGCTACTCCGTGTCGCCGGGGCTGACCGTGATGCTCGGGTTCGGGCTGCTGCTGGGGCTCGGCTCCGGAGCCATCGACTCGGGCCTCAACGCGTACGCGGCGACCGCCTTCGGCCCTCGGCACATGAACTGGTTGCACGCCTTCTTCGGGCTCGGGGTGGCGATCGGCCCGCTGATCATGACGACGGTGCTCAGCACCGGCCTGGCCTGGCGGTGGGGCTACGGCATCGTGGCCACCGCCCAGCTACTGCTCGCGCTCGCGTTCGCCCGCACCGCCGGTGCCTGGGCCAACCACCGGTCGGCCGCGACCACGTCGACGCGGCAACCGACCGCGGAGCCGGAGCCGACGGCAGGACCGGAGCCGGTGGCAGAGCCGGAGCCGACGGCAGGACCGGAGCCGGTGGCGGGGCCGGAGCCGGTGGCGGGGCCGGAGCCGGCCGTCGCGCCGGCGCCGCCGGTCGGGCCGGTGCGGATCAAGGAGACCCTCGCGTTGCCCGCGGTCTGGCTCGGTGCCCTCGGCTTCGCCGTCTACGTCGCGATCGAGGTGGCCGCCGGGCTGTGGGCCTTCCTGCTGCTCACCGAGGGGCGCGGCCTCAGCGCGACGGTCGCCGGGGTGTGCGTGTCGATCTACTGGGGCAGCCTCTTCGTCGGCCGGGTGGTGCAGGGGTTCGTGGCCGAACGGCTGGGCAGTGCCCGGGTGCTGCGGTGGAGCCTGGTGGCGATGGTGGTGGGCGCGGTCCTGGTGGCCGTACCGGGGCCGGCGCCGCTCGCGGTGGTCGGACTCGCCACCATCGGGTTCGGCGCCGCCCCGGTCTTCCCGCTGCTCACCCTCACCACCGCCGAGCGGGTGGGGGCCGCCCACGCCGACCGGACCATCGGCATGCAGATCGGTGCCGCCGGCCTCGGCGGCACCCTTGCCCCGGCCGGCATCGGCATCCTGATCGGCCGGTTCTCGGTCGAGGCCCTCGGCCCGTCGCTTGTCGTCCTCACGGTGGTGCTGCTCGCCCTGCACGCCAGCGGCGGCCGGCGGACCCGGCCCGCCGGCCCGGCTGGCGACGGGGATCAGTTGGGGCCGGTACGACCCGTGGTGGAGGGTCGGTAGCGGCGCTGGTTGTCGGTCATCTCCCGGCCGCCGTCCGTACCGTGGCCGGCCGGCGGCGTGTCGGCGGGCTCCGCGCCGTGCCCGAAGGCCGACTCGGCACCGGCGTCGCTGCCGGTCACGTCGTCCACCTCGCCGTCGGAGGCGGCGGCGCCCATCGCCCGCTCCAACTCGCTCAGCGGCAACCGTTCCTCGTCCCGCCAGGCGCGTTCCTGGCCGTCGTCCATCCGGTTCTCGGTCATCCCCCTGGCGTACCCGGCGGGCATTCGCCGAAACGCCGGCGCGGCGACCCCCCGGGTGTTCCGGGACGGCCGCCGCGCCGGTGGTGGTGCCGGGCGGGCCTACGGCTGGGGCCGGTCCACCTGGCCGCGCCAGGCGCCGGTCTCGGCGCCGCGGCTCTCGATGAACTCCTTGAACCGCTTGAGGTCGCCCTTTGTGGTCCGGTCCACCACGCCGAGCTTGTCGCCGGCCTGTTCGGCGACGCCGTGCGGCTCGAACTCCATCTGCAACGTCACCCGGGTGTGCTGCTCGTCCAGCCGGTGGAAGGTGACCACCCCGGCCTGCTTGGTGCCGCCGGTGGACGTCCACGCCACCCGCTCGTCGGGCAGCTGCTCGGTGATCTGCGCGTCGAACTCCCGCTTCACCCCGGCGATGTCCACCGTCCAGTGGGTCATCGTGTCGGAGATCTGGCGGACCTCCTGCACCCCGGACATGAACTGGGGAAACTCCTCGAACTGGGTCCACTGGTCGTACGCGGTCCGGACTGGCACCGCCACGTCAACGGATTCGGTCACTGCGCCCATGGCACTTCCTCCTTGATCTGTCGCCGGTCGGCCGGATCGCGGCCGGTCACCAGCGGTGTGTCTCGTTCGGGTGTCCCAACGCGGCCCACACGTCGGAGACCGTCTCGTATTCGGTGCCGTCGGGTAGCCGGTCCAGCTGCGTCAGCACATCGTCGGGGGCTTCGTTCTCCTCGGCGCTGCGGCGCAGTGCGGTCCGGTCACCGGGCAGTGCCGAGAGGCTGATGAACCGCCCGAGTCGGCTGCGCTGTTCGACCTCCTCCGGGGTCATCCCCTGCGGCACACCGATGCGGGTGTCGCCGGTCGGGACCACGGTCGGCTCCGGTTGGTCCTCACCGGGCGGTTCCGGCTGGCGCCACTCCTCGACCCGGGAGCCGGCGGTGCCGTGCACCGTTCCCTCGACCTCCCGGCTCATCTCGTCGTCCAGCCGCGGTCCGTGCTTGCTGTTGCCACGTTCCATGTCTATTGCGCTACCCGGGGGTGGAGTGGCTAAACGCCTATCCGTCGGCCGGTGACCGCGGCGGTAGGGCCGGCTCCACCGGCTCCTCGGCGCCACCCTGCAGCGCCCGGCCGCGCTGCAGTTCCGCGTTGATCTCGACGCCCAGCATCAGCGCGCAGTTGGACAGGTAGAGCCAGACCAGGAAGGCGATCACCGCGCCGATGCTGCCGTAGGTGACGTCGTACGAGCCGAAGTTCGCCACATACAGCCCGAATCCGGATGAGACCAGCACCCAGGAGGCCATCGCCACCACCCCGCCGACCGTCAGCCAGCGGAACCGCGGCTGCTGGACATTGGGCGCGATCCAGAACAGCAGCGAGAGCAACAGCATCATGATCAGCACCAGCAGCGGCCACTTCGCGACCGTCCAGGCGGTGCGGAGGGCGTCGCCCAGGCCGATCCTGTCACCCACGGCGTCGGCGACCGGGCCGCTCACGATGAGCAGGGTGGCGACCGCCGCCACCAGCACCAGCACCACGGCGCTGAGCCCCACCTGGAGCGGGCGGAGCAGGTAGAACGGCCGACCCTCCTGGACGCCGTAGATCGCGTTCGAGGCGCGGGTGAAGGAGCCGATGAAGTTCGACGCCGACCAGAGTGCGGCGAGCAGCCCGAAGCTGAGCAGCACGCTTGCCGAGTTCCGCTGGACCACCACCGAGCGGATCACCTCGGTGAAGGTGTCGTCGCCGACCACCGGTCCGGCACCGACGTCGCGGGCCAGCCCGACGATGGTGTCGACGGTCTGCTCGCCGTCGGAGACCAGCCCGACCAGGGCGACGATCACAATGGCGGAGGGGAAGACCGCCAACACCCCGTAGTAGGTGAGCGCCGCCGCCCAGTCCGGGCAGTTGTGCCCGAAGAACCCCCGGGCGGCGCGGACGAACGCGTCCCGCCAGGTCCGCCACCGCAACTGCCGGATCCGGTACGGCAGCCGCGGCGCGCGCCGACCGCCCGGTTTCCCGCCGCCGGCCCCCTCGGCGCTGCCGGTACCGCCGGCCTCCCCGGCCTCGTCCTCGACGGCAGTGGTCGTGGACGCCCCGTCGGTCCTTGCCGCCATCGCTTCTCCCTGCTGCCGCCGCTCGCCCGCCGTCGGACCCCTCCCGGGTGGGGTCCCGGACGCGGGCTTGGTGGCGGAGGCCCTACCCCGGCAGGGTAACCGGCAAACCCGCCTCGGGACCGGCCGGTTTGCCGGCTGCCGGACGGGGAACGCGGACGGACTGACCGCGGGAAACGCGGACGGACTGACCGGGGCGCGCCGACGGCGCCGACCTGACGCCGGGCCCGCGGCCGACGGGAAGGAGGAGCGTGATGCCCGCACCCGAGGTGGTTCCCAGCACCCTGAAACGCTCGCCGCGCAAGGCCCGGGAGACCTGGGAGAAGACGCATGACGCGGCGGTGCGGACCTACGGCGAGGGGCAGCGCGCCCACCGGACCGCGTTCGCCGCCGTCAAGCACTCGTACGAGAAGGTCGGCGACCACTGGGAGCCGAAGGCGCGCCGGGGACCGAGCGACGCGCAGGCAGCCGGTGGTGGACCCGCCCGGCGGGCGCCGACCGCCGGTGGGGTGGACGCCAACGCCTCCAAGGACCACCTGTTGTCGGTCGCCAGGCGGCTCGACATCCGGGGCCGGTCCCGGATGACCAAGGCCGAACTGGTGGGCGCCATCCAGAAGGCCAATGCCAGGCAGAGCCGGCGGGCACTGGGCCGGCGCTGAGCCGGCCCGCCGACGCCGGCCGGCAACTCTCCGCGAACGGCCCGCGCACCTACCGGTGGTGGCCGCGCCGGCTCACCAGCCCCACTTCGGGCCGTCGGGCGCGCTGATGTGCACCACCTTCGTCGCGGTCAGCTCGTCGAGCAGCTCCGGGCCGTACCCGAAGCCCTGACCGCTGCCGCGGCGCGGGTGGGCGGCGCCGCCGGGCGCCCCGCCGAAGACGGCGTTGATCTTCACGGTGCCGACCGGCAGCTCCCGCCAGGCCCGCTGGGCGTGCTGCATCGAACCGGTGAGCACGGTGGCGGAGAGCCCGTACGCGGAGTTCGCGGCCCGCGACAGCGCCTCGTCGAAGGAGTCGACCGCCAGCACCGGGGCGACCGGGCCGAACGTCTCCTCCCGCATGACCGCCATCCGGTCGGTGCAGTCGGCCAGCACGGTCGGCGGGTAGAAGGCGCCCGGTCCGTCCGGGACGAACCCGCCGCAGAGCAGCCGGGCACCGTCGGCGACGGCGGCCAGCACCTGGCCGTGCACCTGGTCGCGGTGCCGCCGGTCGACGAGCGGACCCAACTCGGTGCGCGGGTCCCGGCCCGGCCCGACCTTCATCGCCTCGGCGACCCGGACCAGGCTGGCCGAGAGGCGCTCGACGATCGAGGTGTGCGCGTAGACCCGTTCGACCGCGACGCAGAGCTGTCCCGAGTTCGCGAACGCGCCGAGCGCGATCTGCCGTGCCGCCCACTCGGGATCGACGTCGGCGTCGACGATGACCGGGTCGTTGCCGCCGTTCTCCAGCAGCGCCTTGGCGCCGGTGACCGCGCAGGCGGCGGCGATGGCCCGACCGGTGGCGGTCGAGCCGACGTGCGCGACCACGTCGACGTCCTGGGCGGCCAGGGTCGCCCCCACCGGTCCGGCGCCGGTGAGCAGCGAGAGCACCCCGTCGGGCAGGTGCTCGTCGAGCAGCCGGGCGAGCAGCCAGCCGGTGGCGGGGGTCCGCTCGCTGGGCTTGTGGATGACCGCGTTGCCGGTCACCAGGGCGGCGCCGAGCAGCCCGCAGGTGACCGCCACCGGGTCGTTCCACGGGGTGATCGCCGCGACCACGCCGCGCGGCTCGACGGCCATCAGGTCGATCGCCTCGGCCGGTCCGGCCAGTGCCCGGCCGCGGTGTACCGGACCGAGTTCGGCGTACTGGCGCAGGCTCGCCACGCCGGCCTCGACCCCGCCGCGCGCGCCGCCCGCGGGTCGACCCATCTCGGCGGTCTGGACCTCGGCGAGCTGGTCGGCCGCCGCCTCCACCGCCGCCGCGGCGCGGTGCAGGGCCGCGGCCCGCTCGGCGGGCGCGGTGCGGGCCCAGCGCGGGGCGGCCTCGCGGGCGGCCTTCACCGCCGCCGCCACCGCTGCCGGGTCGGCCACCGGCGCGCGGCTCACCTCGGTGCCGTCGGAGGGGTCCAGCACGAGTAGCTCACCGGCGTCCCCGTCCGGTCCCCACCCGCCCGCGATGAGTTGCCGCACCTGGTACATGAGGCGGTGGATGCCCCGGTAGGACCGGGACAAACCAGCGGGCTAGCGGCGGATGTTGCGGTGCCGGGTCCGCAGCTTGAACGGCATCAGCGCACTCTCGATCTTGGTGGCCGTGGTCATCTTCGACTCGCCGTCGTTGCGCTCCTCGAACCGGATCGGCACCTCGAGGATGGTGTGCCCGAGTCTGGTGGCCAGGTAGTGCATCTCGACCTGGAAGCTGTACCCATTGGACTGCACCCGGTCCAGGCCGATGTCCCGCAGCGCGTCGGCCCGCCAGATCTTGAAGCCGGCCGTCAGATCGCGGATGCGTACCTGCAGCAGGGTGTGCACGTAGAAGTTGGCCCAGCCGCTGAGCGCCCGACGATACAGCGGCCAGGCCTCGTCGAGCTGGCCGCCGGGGACGTAGCGGGAACCGATCACCACACCGGCCCGGGTGGACAGTAGTGCGCCCAGCATCCCGGGCAGCGCCTCCGGCGGGTGCGACAGGTCGGCGTCCATCTGCGCGACGTACTCCGCGCCGCTGTCCAGCGCCCGGCTGATGCCGTCGACGTAGGCGCGGCCCAGGCCCTCCTTGCCGGCCCGGTGCGCCACCCGCACCCGGTCCGGCTGCTCGATGGCGAGCTTGTCGGCCACCTCCCCGGTGCCGTCCGGCGAGTTGTCGTCGGTGACCAGGATGGTCAACCCGGGCAGCGGCAGCGCCAGCAGTCGTTCCACCAGTACGGGCAGGTTGCCCGCCTCGTTGTAGGTGGGTACCACGACGGTGAGGCGGGCGTCTCGCCAGGGAGCGGGCAGCTGCACGGGTTCGATCATTACTCGTATCCTCGGTTTGCCGGCGGCGGTGATGGGGAGAGGGTAGCCAGGTGGTCTGTCGGCCCCGGTGCGTGGGCCAGTCGTGTACTACCTGTCTATCACCTCGACCACCCGACCCCGCAGCACGCCGAACGCGCGGCAGCCACCCGGCGGTCGGGCCGGACGGCTGCCGGAATCACCGGTGCGGCGGCGGCCGCGGTCAGGGCAGGCTGAGGTCGAGCCGGGTCACCGTTCCCGCCGTCACGGTCGTGGTACGGGGTGCGCCGTCCCGCTCGTCGGCGCGCGCCACGAGTTCGTAACGACCTGGCGGCAATCGCCATTCGTAGCGCCCCTCGGGGCCGGTGACGACCCCCATCTCGGGAATGGCCGGCGCCGGGTCGTCCAGGGCGGTCACCAGCACCGCGGCCCCGGCCACCGGGCGTCCGTCGGCTGTGGTCGCCACCCCGGTCACGGTGCCCATCGGGTCCGCCCCCGTCGACGACGGCGCCGGGCCGTCGTCGGAGACCGGCCGGTCGCCACCGAGCGCCAGCGCGGCCGCCGCCGCCACCAGCAGCGGCGCGGCCACCAGGAGCACGATCACCGCCACGCGTCTGCCGCCCATCGCTCCTCCTCGGAATATCACGGACAGTCACTAGGACGCGCCGGCCGGGCGTCCGGTTCCGGGCGGCGGCCAGCCGCTGGCCACCGCCCGGTCACCCGTCAGGAGTCCCGCCACCCGATCAGGTTGTTGAACACGCTCTCGGTGATCCGGGTGCCGTGGTTGTTGGTGGAGTGCGGTGCGGAGCCGTGCAGGCCGTACGCGTGGATCGCCAGCACGCACTGCCCGGTGCAGAACGAGCTGCCGGCCGCCCTGGTCTGGTAGACCGGGCTGCCGCTCTGGCAGCCGAAGGTGTCGTTCTGGTAGAAGACCTGCCGGTCGTGGGTGACCGCGACGGTCTGGCCGGCGTGTCGCCACTGCTGCCCGAACGGCTTGTCACACGGGTAGCCGCTGACCGTGGTGGCTGTCCCGGTCAGCGTGGCGCCCTGCCACCACAGGCCGAACCAGCCGGTCGTGTTGCCGACCGCGCAGCTCAGCCGGATCGCCGCGTAGTCGTAGGTCTCGTCGCCGTTCGCGGTCCAGCCGTTGACCGAGAGCAGCTGGGTCGCGGTGCAGGTGCCGTACGGATTGGTCGCGCCGTTGCGGCCGGGGATGATCGTGAAGTCGGCGCGCGGGTAGAAGCCGTTGCCGCCGCCTCCGTTGGCGCCGCCGCCCGGGTGCACGCAGTGCCCGGCGGTGGCGATGATGCTCGGCCCGTAGAGCCACCCGGTGCAGCCGAAGGTGCTGCCGCCGGTGGCCCGGACGACCTGCACGATGGCGCGGGCCGGGAAGACCGTGGTCGGGTCGACCCGGACCCGCTGGTCGGTGCCGATGATGCTCTGGATGCCGGCCATCGGCGGCCGGGGCGCGAGCGGGGTGGCCGAGAAGCCACCGGAGCCGGCGGCCCCGGAGCCGGCCGCGCCGGACAGCCCGGCGCCGTCCGGCCCGGCCACGGCGGTGTTTGACGCGGCGCTGCCGGACGACAGGTCGGCGGCCGGCGGTGCGCCGGCGTCGGCGACCGCGGTGTGCGCGGCGGCGGGCGGCGCCGCCGCGCCGGCCGCGGTCGGGGCGGCGGCCACCGCGGCGGCGGCCAGGACGGCGGTGAGGGTGATCGCGATCAGGTGTCGCGACCGGGGGACGGTGGTTGTGGGATCCACTCTGGATCAACCTCCTCATCGAGCTGCACGTGCTCGGATGGGACGTTAGGACCTGCCGGGCGCCAACTCTGTCCGGCCATCGACAACTGTCTGTCCGCTTCCGGGCACTCCGCGTCGCCTATTCGGACCAGCGGTGGGCTCGGGGATGATCAGCCCAGCCGGGCCGGGGGAGGGCGAGTGGGCCCGAAAACGGCTCACGTTTACTCCTCCTACTCCCGGGAACCCGCCCGCCGTGCGAAACGATCAGGTCGAGCCGGACGAGCGCCCGCCGGACCCGCCGGGCGGCCTGATCCTGTTCGACGCGGTGCTGTTCGACCGGGACGGCACCCTCGTGCACGACGTGCCGTACAACGGCGACCCCGACCTGGTCCGGCCCGTTCCCGGCGCCCGGCAGGCGCTCGACCGGCTCCGCGCCGCCGGCCTGCGGCTCGGCGTGGTGACCAACCAGTCCGGCCTGGCCCGCGGGCTCTTCACCGAGCAGGACCTGGCGCGGGTGCACGACCGGCTCACCGAACTGCTCGGCCCGTTCGACACCTGGCAGATCTGCCCACACGACGAGCCGGCGCCGGGCGCGGTCGGCTGCCGCTGCCGCAAGCCGGCACCCGGCATGATCCACGACGCCGCCCGCGCGCTGGACACCAGTCCCGAACGGTGCGTCGTGATCGGCGACATCGGCCGCGACATGACGGCCGCCGGAGCGGCCGGTGCCGCCGGCATTCTCGTGCCCACCCCGGCCACCCTGCCCGGCGAGATCGCCGCCGCCCCGGCGCTCGCCGGTGACCTGGCCGGCGCGGTCGAGCTCGTGCTGCGCCGGCAACGCCTCGTCGCCGCCGCGCCGCGACCCCGCCCGGCCGCCCGGCAACGGGCCGTCGCCGCCCGCGCCCGGCCCCGCTGCGTGCTGGTGGCCCGCCCCGACTCCGCCGGTGACGTACTCGTCACCGGCCCGGCCATCCGGGCGGTGGCCGCCGGCTCGGACCGGGTGGTGATGCTCTGCGGACCGCGCGGCCGGGCCGCCGCGGAACTGCTACCCGGAATCGACGAGCTGATCGAGTGGCGACTGCCGTGGATCGACCCCGAACCCGACCCGGTCGACCGGGCCGGAATCGAACGGCTGACCGCCCGGCTGGCCGCCACCGGAGCCGACGAGGCGGTGCTGTTCACCTCCTTCCACCAGTCGGCGCTGCCGCTGGCGCTCGTCCTGCGGATGGCCGGGGTCGGGCGGATCTCGGCGATCAGCGACGACTATCCGGGCTCCCTGCTGGACCACCGGCACCGGGTGCCGCTGGCCGTCCCGGAGACCGAACGGGCCCTGTCCCTGGCCGCGGCCGCCGGCTTCGTCCTGCCGCCCGGCGACGAGCCGACGTTGCGGCTGCGGGCCGGCGTGCCGGAGCTGCCCGTCGGCGGCCCGGAGGGGCCTGCCGAAGCCGGCTACATCGTGGTGCATCCCGGATCGTCGGTGCAGGCCCGGGCCTGCCCGCCGGAGACCTGCCGCCGGATCGTGCAGGAACTGGCCGACGCCGGGCACCGGGTGGTGGTCACCGGCGGGCCGGGGGAGGACGAGCTGAGCGCCCGGGTCGCCGGCCGGGCCGGCATCGACCTGGGCGGCCAGACCTCGCTGACCGGGCTCGCCGCCGTCATCGCCCGGGCCGGCTGCCTCGTGGTCGGCAACACCGGCCCGGCACACCTGGCCGCCGCGTTGGGCGTACCGGTGGTGAGCCTTTTCGCGCCGACCGTCCCCTTCGGTCAGTGGGGTCCCTACCGGGTGCCGACGGTGCGACTCGGGGACGCCTCCGCCGCCTGCCGGCAGACCCGCGCGACCAGCTGCCCGGTGCCCGGCCACCCCTGCCTGTCCACCCTGGAGCCCCGGGCCGTGGTCGAGGCCGTGCGGCTGCTCGGCGCTCCGGCCGGCGCCCGCTCCGGCGCCCCCTCCCGCGCCCCCTCCGGCGACGGGCGGAGGCGGGTGCGATGAACATCCTGCTCTGGCACGTGCACGGCTCCTGGACCACCGCGTTCGTGCACGGCAAGCACCGCTATCTGGTGCCGGTCACCCCGGACCGCGGCCCGTACGGGCTCGGCCGGGCACGCACCTACCCGTGGCCGGACAGCGTGCTGGAGGTCAGCCCCGAGCGGCTCGGCGCCGAGGACGTGGACCTGGTGATCCTGCAGCGGCCGGAGGAGCTGGAACTGGCCAGCGAGTGGCTGCGCCGCCGGGTCGGCCGGGACCTGCCGGCGATCTACGTCGAGCACAACACCCCCAAACACGGCGACGTGCCGAACAGCCGGCACCCGATGGCCGACCGGTCCGACCTGCTGATCGTCCACGTCACCGGATTCAACGACCTGTTCTGGGACGCCGGCAGCACCCGGACCACGGTCATCGAGCACGGCATCGTCCCCCCGACGGCCGGCTACACCGGCGAACTGGACCGGTTCGCGGTGGTGGTCAACGAGCCGGTCCGGCGATGGCGGGTGACCGGCACCGACCTGCTGCCCCGGTTCGCCGCGATCGCGCCGCTGGACGTGTTCGGGATGGGCGTGGCCGAGCTGCCCGACCGGCTCGGACTGCCGCCGGACCGGATCACCGTCCACGCGGACCTGCCCCAGCACCAGATGCAGGCCGAGCTCGGCCGACGGCGGGCCTACCTGCACCTGTGCCGGTGGACCTCGCTCGGGTTGAGCCTGATCGAGGCGATGACGATCGGCATGCCGGTCGTGGTGCTGGCCGCCACCGAGGCGGTCGAGGCGGTGCCGCCGGACGCCGGTGCCCTCTCCACCCGGGTGGAGACCCTGCTGGCGGCCGCGCAGCGCCTGCTCGACGAGCCCGCGACGGCCCGGCTGCAGGGCCGGCGGGCCCGGGCCGCCGCCCGGAGGAGTTTCGGGCTGGACCGGTTCCTCGCGGACTGGGACCGCCTGCTGGAGGAGGAACTATGCGCGTCGCGATGATCTCCGAGCACGCCAGCCCGCTCGCGGTGCTCGGCGGCGAGGACGCCGGTGGCCAGAACACCCACGTCGCCGACCTCTCCGTGGCGCTCGCCGCCGCCGGGCACGACGTCCGGGTCTACACCCGCCGCGACGACCCCGACCTGCCGGTGCTGGTGCCGATGCGCGACGGCGTGACCGTGGTGCACGTTCCGGCCGGGCCGCCGGAACAGGTGCCCAAGGACGACCTGCTGCCGTACATGAAGGAGTTCAGCCGGTGGCTGGCCGCCCAGTGGCAGGGCGACGAGTGGCGGCCCGAGGTGGTGCACGCCCACTTCTGGATGAGCGGTCTCGCCGCGATCGCCGCCGGCCGGCAGACCGGCGTACCGGTGGTGCAGACCTATCACGCGCTGGGCACGGTCAAGCGGCGGCACCAGGGCGCCAACGACACCAGCCCGGCCCGCCGCGTCGGGTACGAACGGGCGCTGGGCCGGGCGGTCGACCGGGTGATCGCGCAGAGCCAGGACGAGGTCCGCGAACTGGTCCGGATGGGCGTCCCCCGGTCCCGGATGACGGTGGTGCCGTCCGGCGTGAACGAGACCTTCTCACCGGCCGGGCCGTCCGCCCCCCGGGCCGGCCGGGCGCGGGTGCTGACCGTCGGCCGGCTGGTGGAACGGAAGGGTTTCGCCGACGTGATCCAGGCGATGGCGCTGGTGCCGGAGGCCGAGTGCCTGGTGGTCGGCGGGCCGCCGGCCGACGAACTCGACACCGACCCGTACGCCGTCCGGCTGCGCGAGCTGGCCGCGTCCGCCGGGGTGGCCGACCGGGTCCGGCTCGTCGGTGCCGTGCCCCGGGAGGACATGCCGTACTGGTACCGCTCGGCCGACCTGCTGGTCGCCGCGCCCTGGTACGAGCCGTTCGGGCTGACCCCGCTGGAGGCGATGGCCTGCGGCGTGCCGGTGATCGGGACCGCCGTCGGCGGGCTGACCGACACCATCGTGGACGGCCAGACCGGCGACCTGGTGCCGCCCCGCGACCCGGCCGCCCTCGGTGCCGCGATCCGGGCTCTGCTCGACGACCGGGTACGCCGGTTCGGGTACGCGACCGCGGCGTTGGACCGGGCCCGGCAGCGGTACTCCTGGAAGCGGGCCGCCGACCAGCTCGACGGGATCTACGCCGCGGTGGCCGGCGTCCGCCGGCCGAGTGGGGTGGTGGCCTGATGACCGGCCACCGGATGCCCGCCAGCCTGCTCGACAGCCATCTGGCCGGCCTCGCCGCGACGCTGCTGCCGTACCGGGAGGTGGCGGCCGAGCTGGACCGCTGGGGCGCCGAGCTGGCCCGCCGGCTGGCCCAGGGCGGCCGACTGCTGGTGGCCGGCAACGGCGGCAGCGCGGCCGAGGCCCAGCATCTCGCCGCCGAGCTGGTCGGCAAGCTGCGCGAGGACCGCAGCCCGCTGTCGGCCATCGCGCTCTGCGCGGAGACCTCCTCGCTGACCGCCATCGGCAACGACTACGGGTTCGACGAGGTGTTCGCCCGGCAGGTGCGCGCCCACGGCCGCCCGGACGACATCCTGCTGCTGATGTCGACGAGCGGACACAGCGCGAACCTGGTGAGCGCCGCCCGGGCCGGCCGGGAGCTGGGGCTGCACTGCTGGGCCTTCACCGGCCCGGCGCCCAACCCGCTCGCCGCGGCCTGCGCCGAGGTGCTGGCGGTGCCGTCGGCCGACCCGCAGGTGGTGCAGGAGCTGCACCTGGTCTCCGTACACGTGCTCTGTGAATATGTGGAGGCGGCGCTGGCGGCGGTGCTCGGACCCGCCGCCGGTTACCCGGCGCCGGTCCGGCCCGGGGCCGCCTACCCGGCCGCACCCGCGCCGCCGGCCGTCGACCCCGCCCTGGTGCTGCAGAACGCGACCGGCGACGGGATCGAACCGTGACCCGGCGGCTGGTGGTCGTCGGCGACACGCTGCTCGACCGCGACGTCGAGGGCGTGGTGACCCGGCTCTGCCCGGACTCACCGGTGCCGGTCCTGGAGGAGACGACAAGCCTGGACCGCCCTGGCGGCGCCGGGCTGGCGGCCCTCTTCGCCGCCGGTCGGGGATTCGAGGTGGCACTTGTCACCGCGCTCGCCGACGACGCCGCCGGCGCCCGGCTCAGTTCGCTGCTCACGGCCGCCGGCGTGCGGGTGTACGCGCTGCCGCTGGCCGGTGCCACCCCCGAGAAGATCCGGCTGCGGACCCGCGGGCGGGTGCTGCTGCGGCACGACCGGGGCGGTCCCGCCGGACGGCCCGGCGAACCCGGTGAGGCGGTCGTCGAGCTGCTGGCCGGTGCCGCGGCGATCCTGGTCAGCGACTACGGGCGCGGGGTGGCCCGGCAACCGGCGCTGCGGGCCGCGATCGCGGCGTCGGACGCCCCGGTGGTCTGGGACCCGCATCCGCGCGGGCCGGCCGCCGTGCCGGGCATCCGGCTGGCCACCCCGAACGAGGTGGAGGTCCGGGACCTGACCGGAGACTCTCCGGGCGGCTCCCGGATGGCCGCGGCGGCGCGCGGCGCGCAGGGGCTGCGCCAGCGCTGGCGGGCCGGGGCCGTCGCGGTGACCCTCGGCGGGGACGGCGCGCTGCTCTGCCACGCCGGGGCGCGGCCGCTCGTGGTTCCCGCGCCGGCGCACGCCGAGGGCGACACCTGCGGGGCCGGTGACCGGTTCTCGGTGGCCGCCAGCATCGCGCTGGCCGAGGGGGCGCTGGTGAGCGAGGCGGTGCAGCGGGCGGTCGCCGAGGCGTCGGCGTACGTCGCCGGGGGCGGGGTGGCCGCGGCGGTGCCGGTGCCGCAGCTGGTGCCGGCGGCACCCGGCGGCGAAGCCGTCCCGGCCGGTCCGGCCGGGCCGCCGCCGGACGGCGTGGTCCGGGTCGGCATCCCGGCGGCCGGCGAGGTGATCACCCGGGTCCGCGCCGCGGGCGGCACGGTGGTCGCCACCGGCGGCTGCTTCGACCTGCTGCACGCCGGCCACCTGGCCACCCTCCAGGCCGCCCGGCAGCTCGGCGACGCGCTGGTGGTCTGCCTGAACTCCGACGCCAGCGTCGCCGCGCTCAAGGGACCGGACCGGCCGCTGGTGTCGCAGGCCGACCGGAGCCGGCTGCTGGCCGCGCTCGGCTGCGTCGACGCCGTGGTGGTCTTCGACGAGCCGACCCCGGAGGCGGTGCTCGCCTGGCTGCGGCCGGACGTCTGGGTCAAGGGCGGCGACTACGGCACCGGGGGCGGGGACGAACCCGAACTGCCGGAGGCGGAGGTGCTGTCCCGGTGGGGCGGGCAGACGGTGGTGGTCCCGTACCTGGACGGCCGCTCCACCTCCGGCATGATCGCGGCGGCCAGGTCCCGCCGCCGGCTCACCGGCGGTGCCCGGTGACCGGGCCGACCGGCCTCGGGTCGGTACTGGTCTCCGGCGGTTCCAGCGGCCTCGGCGCGGCCGTCGTCGACGCCGTCCGGGCGGCCGGCGGGCGGCCCTGCGTGCTGGACCGCCGGCCGCCGGCCGCGGACGTGCCCTGGCGGGAGTGCGACCTGGCCGACACCCGGGCCGCCGAGGAGGCGACCCGGGAGCTGGCCGTCCAGGCCGGCGGCCTGGACGGGGTGGTGACCGCCGCCGGGGTGGACGTGCCCGGCCGGCTGGCCGACCTGCCCGCCTCGATCTGGGAACGGGTGGTCACCGTGGACCTGCTGGCCACCGCCGCCGTGGTGCGGGCCGCGCTGCCGTACCTGCAGAGTTCGCACGGCACGGTGGTGACCGTCGCCTCCACCCTGGGCGTCAAGGCGGTGAGCGACGCGACGGCGTACTGCGCGGCGAAGTTCGGGGTGGTGGGCTTCACCCGGGCGCTCGCCGCCGAGCTGGCCGGCACGGTCGGGGTGACGCTGCTGGTGCCCGGCGGCATGCGCACCGCCTTCTTCGACGAGCGCGACGAGCAGTACCGGCCGCCCGCCGAGGCGGCGCTCAACGATCCCGCCGCCGTCGCCTCGGCGGTGCTCTTCGCGCTCGGCCAGCCGGCCGGCTGTGCCGTGCGGGAGCTGGTGGTCTGCGCCGATCGCGAGTCGTCGTACCCATGATCCTGGTGCTCCGGGCGCTCGGGGTCGGCGACCTGGCGACGGCGGTGCCCGCCCTGCGCGGCCTGCGGGCCGCGTACCCGGACCGGACCCTGGCGCTGGCCGCGCCCGGCTGGCTGGCCCCACTCGTCGGCCTGGTCGGCGCCGTCGACCGGCTCATCCCGCTCGACGGCCTGCCCGGCGCCGGGTTGCCGGCGCGGTCGCCGTACCGGGCGGTGAACCTGCACGGCCGCGGACCGCAGTCGCACGAGCTGCTGCTGGCGACCCGGCCCGGCCGGCTGATCGCCTTCCGGTGCCCCGCGGCCGGGCACCCCGGCGGACCGGACTGGACCGCCGACGAACACGAGGTGCGTCGCTGGTGCCGGCTCCTGGACTGGTACGGGGTGCCGACCGACCCGACCGACCTGACGCTGCGCCCGCCCGGCCCCCGCCCGGTGCCGGTCGGCGCCACCGTGCTGCACCCGGGCGGCAAGGACGCGCTGCGGCGCTGGTCACCGAGCCGGTTCGCCCGGCTCGCCGGCCGGCTGGCCCGGTCCGGGCACCGGGTGGTGGTGACCGGTTCGGCCGGCGAGCGGGAGCTGGCCGAGCGGGTGGCGGCCGACGCGGGGCTGCCGGCCGATCGGGTGCTGGCCGGCCGGACCGGCCTGCTGGACCTGGCCGCGCTGGTGGCCGGGGCCCGGCTGGTGATCAGCGCCGACACCGGCGTCGCCCACCTGGCCACCGGCTACGGCACCCCGTCGGTGGTGCTCTTCGGGCCGATCCGGCCGGACCACTGGGGTCCACCCCCGGACCGACCGTGGCACCGGGTGATCTGGTCACCCGCCGCCGAGCGGTCGCCGGCCGGGGCGTCGGCGAGTTCCGCGTCGTCGCCGGTCGGGCTCTCCGACTCCTGGCCGGCCGACCCCTGGCCGGCCGACAGGGCGGACCGGCCGGACGGCGAGCGGTTGCATCCGGCGCTGGCTGCGATCGGGGTGGACCGGGTATGGGCGGCCGTCGAGGAGGTCGACGTGGTGGGACGGCGGCGCGGTGCGGTTGCGGCGTAGTGACCCCGCCAAGCCGGGCTACGGGCGGCGGCGCCAGGGCCGCGGGGTGGTCTTCCTGGACCTCGCGGGCCGGCCCATCCGGGACGCCGACGAGGTGGCCCGGCTGCGCGCGTTGGCGATCCCGCCGGCCTGGCGGGACGTCTGGATCTCGCCGCATCCCGGCGGGCACATCCAGGCCACCGGGACCGACGCCGCCGGCCGCCGGCAGTACCTGTACCACCCGCTGTGGCGGGTCCGGCGGGACCAGGCCAAGTTCGACCACGTGCTGACGGTCGCCACCCGGTTGCCGGTGCTGCGGGACCGGATCGACGCCGACCTGGCCACCCGGGGGCTGTGCCGGGAACGGGTGCTGGCCACCGTGGCGAAGCTGCTGGACATGGGGACCTTCCGGATCGGCGGCGACCAGTACGCGGCCGGTGACGACCCCACCTACGGGGTGGCCACCCTGCGGCCCGAGCACGTCCGGACCCGGCGCGGGCTGGTGGTGTTCGAGTTCCCGGCCAAGGGTGGGGTGGCACAGCTCCGGCAGGTCGACGACGCGGACCTGCGCGGCGTCCTGCGGGATCTGCGCCGCAGCCGTCGGGACGCGGACCGGCTGTTCGGCTACCGGGACGGCCGGATCTGGCGGGACGTCCGCAGCGACGAGATCAACTGCTATCTGCGGGAGGCCAGCGGCACCGACATGACCGCGAAGGATTTCCGCACCTGGCACGCCACCGTGCTGGCCGCCACCCGGCTCGCCGCCAGCGAGCCCCAGCGGTCGGCCACCGGCCGGCGGCGGACGGTCGCCGCCGCCATGCGCGAGGTCGCCGAGCTGCTCGGCAACACGCCGACGGTGGCCCGGGCGTCGTATGTGGACCCCCGGGTGGTGGATCTCTACCACGACGGGGTGGTGGCGGCAGCCGGCCCGGACGCCCCCCGCCGGGTCGCCGAGGGCGCCGTGCTGGACCTGCTCGGCCGGTCTTGATCAGCCCGTCAGTCGTTGAGCACGTGCGACAGCTCGTCGCGGAACCGCCGCTCGGAGTCGGTCACCACGTCGCCGCCGATGCCCAGCACGCCGCCGGTCGGGGCCGCCGTCACCACCTGCTCGGCCACCCCGAGCAGCCAGTGCTTGTACGCCCCGGCCTCGCCCTCGTCGACCTTCGCCGCGAGCAGTGCCGAGGCGGCACCGGCCCGGCCGAGCACGTCCTTGATCAGCGCCGCCGGATCGGCCGGCTCGATCACCGGCAGCTCCTCGCCGACCTCCGGGTCGCCCACCCGGGAGACCAGTTCGCCGGCGACCGCGGCGACCAGCGGGCTGGCCGACTCGCGGCCGGCGCCGATCGCCTCCAGGCCGGCGGCGTTCTCGGCCCTGGTCCGCCGGCTGCCGTCGTGTTCGGCGGCGCTGGCGGCGGTGAGCACCGCGTGCGGCAGGCCGACGAGCAGCCCCCACTCCTCGTCGGTGAAACCGAACTCGCTGTACGCCGGTAGGTCGGTCACGGCGGTACCCCTCTCAGTCAGGAAAGCCCACGCTGCTGGTTCCGGTCATTGTCCGTGCCCGGCGGGATCAGTCGCCTACCGGGGAGAGTAGGCCCTGCTCACTCACCACCGGCACGGACAGGGTCTTGTATCCCACCTGGTCGAAGAGGACCGTCATCCGGTCGTCCTCGTAGCTGAGCACCAGTCCGTCCCCCCACTCGCCGTGGCGGACCTGACTGTGCACCGGGAACGGACCGCTGGCGCCGTTGTCGGCGACGCTCGCGCCGGCGTGGCAGTTGTCGCAGTGCCCGCAGACCCGGGTCAGGTGCTCGCCGAAGTAGGCGAGCAGGGTCTGGCCCCGGCAGCTCCGGGCCTCGGCGAAGGCCCGCATCATGTCGGTACGGGACCGCTGGACGCCCTGCTGCCGCTCCACCTCGGCCAGGGCGGCCCGGGCGGCGTCGGCCGGCTGGGGGGCGTACCGGGGGCTGGTGATCCGCTGGTTGGCTCCGGTCCGGGCCGCGCCCACCTGCTCCAGCAGGCCGAGCAGTTGGCCGAGCTTGCGTGCGCTCAGCCCGGTCCGCTCGCGCAGCCCGGTGCGGGTCGCCGGCCCCTCCCGCAGCAGCGCGGCCAGCTCGCGGAGCTCACCCTCGTCCGGTGCGCCGCCGGTGAAGAACCGCTGCAGCCCGACGTCCTCGGCCCGCCACAGCAGCAGGGCCCGGGCCGGCTCACCGTCGCGACCGGCCCGACCGATCTCCTGTAGGTAGCTGTCCGGCGAGTCCGGCAACGCCATGTGCGCCACCCAGCGGATGTTGGGTTTGTCGATGCCCATTCCGAACGCGGAGGTGGCGACCATCACCGGCACCTGGTCGGCGAGGAACTCCTCATGCAGCTCCTCGCGGGCGCCGGCGGCCATCCCGCCGTGGTAGAACTTCGCCTCGAATCCGGCGCCGGTCAGCCGCTCGGCGAGCTCCTCGGCGGCCCGCCGGGTGGGCACGTAGATGATGCCGGGCCGCTCGTCGGCGCGCAGCAGCGCCACCAGCCGGCGCCACCGGTAGTCCTCGGTGGCGCAGTGGGCCACCTCGAGGAAGAGGTTGCCCCGATCGAGACCCGACACCACCAGCTTGGGGTCGTTCAGACCGAGCCGGCTGATGATGTCGTCGCGCACCGGCGGGGACGCGGTCGCGGTGAGCGCCACCACGGGGGGCCGCCCGAGACCTCGGATGAGGTGCCCGAGGGAGAGGTAGTCGGGCCGGAAGTCGTGCCCCCAGGCCGAGATGCAGTGCGCCTCGTCGACCGCGACCAGCGCCGGCCGCAGCGCTTTGACCTGTGCCAGCCGGTCCGGGTTGCTGAGCTGCTCGGGGGTGGTGAACAGGAACCGGGCCTGTCCCTCGCGGATCTCCCGCAGCGCCGTCTCCTGCTGGGCGGGGGTCTCGGCCGAGCTGATCCGGACCGCCCGCAGCCGGGGCCGGTCACCGGAGTTGAGGGCGGCGAGCTGGTCCTGCTGGAGCGCGAGCAGGGGCGAGATGACCACCGTGGGGCCGGCCAGCAGCGCGGCCGGCACCTGGTAGACGGCCGACTTGCCGGCGCCGGTGGGGAGCACCACGAGGGCGTCCCGCCGCTTCATGATGGCCCGCATCGCGGCCAGCTGGCCGGGTCGCAGGGAGCGCCATCCGAAGTGTTGCCGTGCCGCGCGGCGCAGCCGGGTCGAGTGCAGAGGAAGCTTCATCGAGGGTCGGAGGTACCCCGATCGATCATCGGCGAAACGGCCGGGACGGTCATCGGCCGCCCTTGCCGAACAGTGACCGGATAGCGGCGAGCAGGAGCAGGGTGCCGAGCACGGCGCCGACGATCCGGACGCCGGGAATCTCCTGCCAGGGGGTGTCCTCCGCGGCTCGCAGCAGCGACTGCATGCCAAGCACTCTCGCATGGGAGCGTGCCCGGTTGCATCTCCGCAAGCCCCGACAGGCCGACTCCGAGTAATAGAAAGGTTTATTGACTATTTCTTGGGCCGGTGTGACCATGACAGCACCCGCCGCGACCGTGGCGGGTCCGCTCTGCGTGGATGACGGGGGGTGCGCCGATGAGCGGGTCCCTGGGTGAGCTGCCCAGCCTGGCCGCCGCGGTGCTGCAGCCGGGCTTCGAGGGCACCGAGGTGCCGGACTGGGTACGTCGGTGGCTGGGGGAGGGGCTCGGCGCGGTGGTGCTCTTCGCCCGCAACGTGGTCGACCCCCAGCAGGTGGGCGCGTTGACGGCGGGCCTGCGGGCCGAACGGCCGGATGTCCTCGTCGCGATCGACGAGGAGGCCGGCGACGTCACGCGGTTCGAGTCCCGCCAGGGCAGCTCGCGGCCCGGCAACCTGGCACTCGGTGCCGTCGACGACCCCGAGCTGACCGAGGCCGTCGCCCGCGACCTGGGGCTGGAGCTGGCCGCGGCCGGGATCAACCTGAACTACGCGCCGGACGCCGACGTGAACTCCAACCCCGACAACCCGGTCATCGGCGTACGGTCCTTCGGCGCCACCCCCGACCTGGTCGCCCGGCACACCGCGGCCTGGGTACGGGGGTTGCAGTCGGCGGGCGTGGCCGCCTGCGCCAAGCACTTCCCCGGGCACGGCGACACCAGCGTCGACTCGCACCTCGACGTGCCCCGGATCCGGTCCAGCCGAGCCCAGCTCGACGCCGGCGAGCTACCGCCGTTCCGGGCCGCGATCGACGCCGGGGTGCAGGCGGTGATGACCGGCCACCTGCTGGTGCCGGCGATCGACGACCGGTGGCCGGCGACGCTGAGCCAGCGGGTCCTGGTCGGGCTGCTCCGGGACGAACTCGGCTTTCAGGGCGCGGTGATCACCGACGGCATCGAGATGCGGGCGATCACCGACCGGTACGGCATCGAGCGGGCCACGGTCCGGGCGCTGGCCGCCGGCGTGGACGCGATCTGCGTCGGTGGCGACCACGCCGACGAGGGCTCGGCCATCCGGTTGCGGCAGGCCATCGTGGACGCCGTGGTGGCCGGGGAGCTTCCGGAGGAGCGGCTGGTGGAGGCCGCCAAGCGGGTCGGCCAACTGGCCGCCTGGGCGGCGGCGGCCCGGGCGGACCGGACCCCTCCCGCTGCCGCCGGGTCGCCGCCGGACCGGGCGGCGGTGAACGGAGCCGGCGGGTCGCCGATCGGCATGGCGGCCGCGCGGCGGGCGCTGCGCCTCACCCTGGCCCCGCGGCCGGAGCGGGCCGCCCGGCTCCCGCTGGCCGGCCCGGCGCATGTGGTCGAGTTCGCGCCACCCCGCAACATCGCCATCGGTGCCGAGACGCCGTGGGGCCTCGGCGGTCCACTCGCCGAACTGCTCCCGGGCACCACCACCATCCGGCTGGCCGCCGACGGGACCGACGAGGCTTTGGCGGCCGCGGCGCTGCTGCCGGCGGTCGGCCGGCCGCTGGTGCTGGTGGTACGGGATCTGCACCGGCACCGGTGGATGGCGGACGCGGTGGGGCGGCTGCTCGCCGCCCGGCCGGACGCCGTCGTGGTCGAGCTGGGGTTGCCCGAGCGGGTGGTCGGCGAGGTGCACCTCGCCACGCACGGCGCGACCCGGGCGGCGGGCCAGGCGGCCGCCCGGTTGCTCGCCGGTCGGTCCTGACTGGATGGTCTCCTCACCATCGGTGCCCCCACGGGTACGTGCTGTCGCGGTAACGTTGTCTCGGTGACCCCACGCTGGCAGCGGGCCGCCCTGATGCCGTCCTGGATCCGTTGGCTGCCCTGCGCCTTCGCCTATCTGACCGTGATTCCCGACGAGCAGCCGTTCCGGCGGTCCACCTGGGACGGTGTGGTTCCCTGGGGCGACGCCGCGTGGTGCGACCCCGGGGACGTGGACGACTGGGTGAACCGGGCCCGTCGTCGGCGGCCGCGCCGGGAATCGGGCCCTGCGGAGTTGCACGCGCGCGAGCACTACGACTGGATTCTGCGGGTCCGGGCGGCCCGGATCGAGCTGTTCGGCGAGATGTGCCGGCGCAGCTCGCTGCCGGTGCCGCACACGGTCGGCGAACTGCTCTCCTGCCTGGCCGGCTTCGGACTGTTCGAACTGGACGGTGGGGACGACGCCGGCGGCGCCGACCCGTGGGTACGGGTCCGACTGGACCGCAACCCGCTGGAGGTGCTGCCGTTGACGGCCGAGGAGCGCGAACTCGAGGAACGCGCGCAGCGCGACGACCGGGCGGTGCTGGTGGCGATCGCGGTACGCCGGCTCGCGCAGCGGACCCGGCGGCGGTGGCGGCGCCGGGTCTTCAGCACCAGCGTGGCCGGCCTCGCGGCGCTGGCCGGCGTCACCGTCGACCAGGTGGGGGAGTCCCTGACCGACCTCGCCGGCATCGCCGGGCTGCAGGTCGAGGACCACGACACGCAGGGCTGGCTGCGGATCACCGTGCCGTGGCCGGACTTCCGGCTCCGCTTCCCGTTCGCCGAACTGCCCGCACCGGAACACGCCGTCTGACCGCCGGCAGCCCGCGTCAGGCGGTGGGCAGCAGGTCCGCCCGGCTGTCGTCCAGCAGCGCCCGGAGCCGGGTCAGCGACCGGGCGCTCTGGGTCTTGACCACCGCCGTGCTGATGCCGAGCACCTCGGCCACGGTCTCCACGCTCAGATCCTCCCAGTAGCGCAATACCACGATCGCCCGGTCCCGCTCCGGCAGGCTGCCCAGCGCGTCCAGCAGCGTCAGCCGGAGGTCGGTCCCCTGCTGACCCGCCGGGTCGGCCGGTGCCTCCGGCACCGCCGCGATGCTGATCTCCCGGCTGCTGCGGCGCCGCTGATGGTCCAGGAGCGACCGGAGCAGGATCTTGCGGGTATACGCCTCGACGTTCGCGGTTCCGGCGACCCGCTTCCAGGAGACGTACGTCTTGGTCAGGGTGATCTGGGTCAGGTCCTGGGCGAGGTGCCAGTCCCGGCACATCAGGAACGCGGTCCGCCGCAGCCGGGGTGCGGCCGCGTGGGCGAAGGCGATGAACTCGTCGTCGGTGGGTGCGGGCCGCCGGCCGAGCACCCGACGCCAGCGGGCCGGTCGGCCCGCTGGCGGTTCGGACGGGGTCGCCGCGTCCGGCGGAGGGGGGCCGCTCACTCAGCCTCCCTGGATGGTCGGCAGCGAGCGGAACCGCCGGTTGCCGACGTCGACGAGGTCGGCCGGCAGCGCCATGCCCCACCGGGGATCGAGCATGACGTCGACCGCCTCCTGGGTGTCCAGCGCGGGGCGCGACGGCGGGTTGGTCCGGCCGTCCCACATCAGACAGTCGGCGAGGTTCATGCTGATCACGAGCCCGTCGGCGCGGTACAGGGTGATGGAGCGGCGTTGCACACAGTTGTCCGGATGCTCGGCGACGGCCACCTGCCCGCCGCCCGGTACCGGGTAGCAGGTCTGCCAGGACTCGCAGGGGGGATCGACGCCGGGCCGCTCGGCCTGGTCGATCCAGGCCCGGATCATCGCCGGCCCGGCTCCCCGGTCGAGGTAGATCTGCACGCCGATCGACCGCCCCGAAGACCCGCCGGGTTCGGCGACGGCGTATTCGCTGGTCTGGCCCGGCGGCAGCAGCCGGGTGAGCAACTCCAGGACGCCCGCCGGGCTGGCCGGGACCAGCGCGTCGTCCGACGAGCTGTCCGGTAGCCGGCCCGGCGCGGGAGGGTCGGCGGTCCCGGTCTGCACCGGCACGAGGCGTAGCGGTTCCCGCGCGGGCGGGCAGGGCAGGTCGGGTCCGGCCAGCCGGTTGGCGAACGGCGCGCTCTGCCCGGCCGGGTCCGTGCGCGTCGGCGACGCGCCGGGCGGGAGTTCGATGGCGGGGGACCCACCGGTTCCCGACGTCGGCGCACAGTCGGTCGGGCTGAGGGTCGGGCTCGCTGTGCCGTCGGTCGGGGCCGAGGCGTCCGGCGGCGGGCCGGCGAAGCCGCCGGGTCCGGCGACGCGCCCCGGACCGGCGATGCCACCGCCCAGCCCGGGCAGCCCCAGGGCCAGCACGGCGACGACCGCGGCAGCCGCGCCGGCGGCACCGGCGGAGCCGAGCCGCAGCGCCCTGGTGCGCCGCATCCGGCGGCCCCGGGCCACGGCCACCTCGACCAGGTCCCCGATCGGTGGCGCCGGCCGTCCGGCCAGCTCCTCGTCGAGGAGCCGCTTGATCTCGTCGGTCATGTCCCGCCTCCCGGCACCGCCGTCCGCGCGCGCCCGACCGGGAAGACGGGCCGGTACCCCCGATCGGTTACCGCCGGGCGCGAATTTCTTCGAAGAGTTTCCGCGTAGACGTCATCCGGAGAACTCAGCCGCCCGGCGGCTCGCCGGCGGTCAGCGTACGCCGGTGTTCGTGCCAGCGCTGCAGGAGGAGCGGCAGCTCGGCCCGGATGAAGGCGAAGAACTCCTGGTTCTGCCGCATCCGCAGGGCGCCGGGCGAGCCGGGCGGAAGCACCCGGGCACCCTCGGCGGAGACCTCCTCGTAGGCGATGAGGGCGTCCGCGCGCTTCAGGAAGATGGCTCCCCAGATGTCCTCGTCGTAGATCCGGTAGTGGTCGCTGCGGGAGCCGGGCTCCCGCTCCTTGGCCAGCATCCCGGTCTGCAGCAGGTAGCGGACGGCTCCGGAGATCGCCGCCTGGCTGACCCGCAGCCCGCTGGCCAGCTCGGCGGCCGTGTAGCGCTCGGCGTCCTCGGCCAGCACGTACGCGAAGACCCGGGCCGGCATCCGCGGTATCCCGGACTGGGCGAACACCAGTGCCAGCCGTTCGACGTAGCGCAACAGCACCTCTTCGGCCTGGTCAGGACCGTCCGACATGATCACCCCTCTCGCCGTCTCATGTTACCGATCACTGATACGCGTCAGATCATGGTGATTTTATATTTCACATATTCGTGATACGGGTGCTAGCTTACCGGCATGACTGCTGCCATCTCCGTCGCCGGACTGGTCAAGACCTTCGGGCGGACCCGGGCCGTGGACGGCCTCGACCTGTCGGTCGCGCCGGGCGAGGTGCACGGCTTCCTCGGGCCCAACGGGTCCGGCAAGTCCACCACCATCCGGATCCTGTTGGGCCTGCTGCGCGCCGACGCCGGTTCGGCGGCCCTGCTCGGCGGCGACCCGTGGGCCGACGCCACCGCGCTGCACCGGCGCATCGCGTACGTGCCGGGCGACGTCAACCTCTGGCCGAACATCTCCGGTGGGGAGGCGATCGACCTGCTCGGCCGGCTGCGTGGCGGGCTCAACCCGGACCGCCGGGCCGAGCTGCTGCGCCGGTTCGACCTGGACCCGCGCAAGAAGGCGCGCACCTACTCCAAGGGCAACCGGCAGAAGGTGGCGTTGGTCGCCGCGCTCGCCTCCGACGCCGAGCTGTTCATCATGGACGAGCCCACCTCCGGGCTGGACCCGCTGATGGAGACCGTCTTCCAGGAGTGCGTCGGCGAGATCCGCGCCCGCGGCGGCACGGTGCTGCTGGCCAGCCACATCCTGGCCGAGGTGGAGGCGCTCTGCGACCGGGTCAGCATCATCCGGCTCGGCCGGACCGTGCAGAGCGGGACGCTGGCCGAGCTGCGGCACCTCACCCGGACGGCGATCGACGTCGAGACCGCCCGTCCGGTCACCGGCCTCGACGAGCTGCCCGGGGTGCACGCCCCACGCGTCGACGGCGAGCGGATCCGGTTCGACGTCGAGACCGACCACCTGGACCCGGTCGTCCGGCACCTGAGCCAGTTCGGCATCCGCAGCCTGAAGAGCAGTCCACCCACCCTGGAGGAGCTCTTCCTGCGGCACTACGGCGACGACCTCGCGGCCCGGGGCAACGGCGCGTCGGCGGCACTGCGGTGACCGGGTCACTGGCCGGGACCGGGCCGCTGATCCGGTTCATCCTGCGCCGGGACCGGATCCGGATCCCGGTCTGGGTCGGCGCGATCACCATGTTCTGCCTATCCAGCGTGGCCGCGCTGCCCGGCCTCTACCCGACCGCCGAGAGCCGGCAGGCCCGGGCCGAGCTGATGGAGAACCCGTCCGCCAAGATCTTCACCGGTCCCGGCCACGGGCTGGACGACTACACCCTCGGCGCGATGACCGCCAATGAGATGTTCGCCTTCACCGCGCTGGCGGTGGCCCTGATGAACGTGCTGCTGGTCGTCCGGCACACCCGGGCCGAGGAGGAGACCGGCCGGGCCGAGTTGATCCGCGCCGCCGTGGTCGGCCGGCAGGCCGGCACCGCCGCCACGCTGATCGTGGCGGCCGGCGTCAACCTGGTCCTCGGCGGGCTGCTGGCGGTCGGGCTGCCGGCCTCGTTGGGCGAGCTGTCGATGACCGGGTCGCTGCTCTTCGGTGCCGGGATGGCCGGCGTGGGGCTGGTCTTCGCCGCGGTGGCGGCCGTCGCCGCGCAGCTCACCGCGTACGGGCGGGGCGCGGTCGGGCTGGCCACCGCCGCGCTCGGCGGGCTGTACGGGTTGCGGGTGGTCGGCGACATCGGCGACGGGACGCTGTCCTGGCTGTCGCCGTTCGGCTGGGCGCAGGCCACCCGGATGTACGTCGACGACCGGTGGTGGCCGCTGCTGCCCGCGGTCGCCCTGACCGCCGCGCTGACCGTGCTGGCCTTCGCCCTCAACGCCCGGCGGGACGTCGGCGCCGCCCTGCTCGCCCCCCGGCCCGGGCGGGCCGCCGCCGCGCCGACCCTGGCCGGGCCGCTCGGCCTGGCCTGGCGGCTGCAGCGGGCGACCGTGCTCGCCTGGGCGATCGGGGTGTTCCTCCTCGGGGTGGTCTACGGCACGCTGATCGGCGAGATCGAATCGTTCGTCGCGGACAACGCCGCGGTCCGGGACTTCCTCCCGGAGACCGCGACCGGCGACGCGGTGGACGCCTTCTTCGCCATGGTGCTGACCCTGGTCGCGCTGCTGGTCGCCGGGTTCGCGATCCAGTCGGCGCTGCGGCTGCGGACCGAGGAGAACGCGGGCCGGGTCGAGCCGGTGCTGGCGGCCGCGGTCCCGCGCTGGCACTGGTTCGCCAGCCACCTGACGATCGCCGCGCTCGGCGGCACCGCGCTGCTCGTGCTGGCCGGCCTCGGCCTCGGCGCCAGCGGGGCGGTCAGCGGCGGCGACGCGGAGCTGCTGCCCCGGCTCTTCGCCGCCGCGGTGGTGCACGCCCCGGCCCTCTGGTTGATGGTGGGGCTGGTCGCGGCCGGGTTCGGACTCGCCCCGCGGCTGGCTCCGGTGATCTGGGCGGTGCTGGCCTACGCGGTCACCGTCGGCATGCTCGGCGGCCTGCTGAACCTTCCCGGCTGGGCGTACGACCTGTCCCCGCTCGGTCACACGCCGCGGCTGCCGGCCGAGGACTTCGCCGCCGGGCCGCTGCTCGCGCTCGCTGGCCTGGCGGCCGCGCTGGTCGCCGTCGGTCTGGTCGCCTTCCGCCGCCGCGACGCGGGCGCGGCCTGACCGCGACCGGCCGCCGACGGTACGGCCCGGCACCGGCCGGGTCGTACCGTCCGGGCCGGTCTCAGCCCACGCCGAGCAGGCTGCGGTACTCGGGGTGCCGCTCGATGAACGCCGCGATGAACGCGCACTCGACGACCACCCGGTCGCCGCGTTCACCCAGCTGGTCGAGGACGCCCCGGGCCAGCGTGCTGCCGACGCCGAGGTCGGTGAAGTCCGGGTCGACCTCGAGATGGACCAGCGCCACCGCCGCCGGCCGCACCTCGTACGCGGCGAAGCCGGCCAGGCTGTTGTCCACCAGGATCTCGAACCGCCGCGCGGCGGGGTTGTCCTCCACGAGTACGCTCACCAGCTCATTGTCGCCGCGATCGGGCGGGACCGCCGGCAGCTCGCGGTTCTGCCGGCGACCACCGAGGGTCGCCTACTCGTGACCACCGCGCCCGGGGCCGTATTCTTGGTCCGGTGAGGAATCGAATCGCCCCCCGGCCCGCCATCACGTCGCGTCTCTCGTTGTTCCGCCGCACCGGCGGCCTCGCCGCCGGGCTGCTGCTCGCGGCGGCGGTGGTGGCCGGTTGCAGCGCCGAGGGCGCATCGGTCGACTGCCGCACCGACGCGTCGTGCTACATCACCTTCGACCGCAACGTCGAGGGGACGGCGAGTGTGCTGGGCGTGGAGGCCAAGCTGGTCGGCGTCGACGGCGACCAGGTGACCGTCGAGGTGGCCGGCGAGCAGATCTCGCTCTGGCTGAACGAACCCGCCACCGAGGTGGGTGGGGTCGCGGTCAACCTGGAGAAGGTCACCTCGACCGAGGTGGAGGTCCGGCTGGCCCAGGCCTGACCCGGCCGGTCCGTCGGGACGTTTGGAATTCCCGCCGAGTGGTGATTGTCAGCGCCATGTCGCTGACCCGTGATGCCCACAGCCAAGCCAGCCGTGCCCGCAACAGCCGGGCGCTGGAGAAACTCGCCCGGGCCGGTTTCATCGGCTACGGAATCGTGCACCTGCTCTTCGCCTGGTTGGCGCTGCAGATCGCCTTCGGCCAGTCCTCCGCCGACGGCGACCAGTCCGGCGCCATGCGGACCCTCGCCGAGCAGCCACTCGGCCGCTTCCTGGTCATCGCGATCGGCGTCGGCCTGCTGGCGATGGCGATCTGGCAGGCCTTCGAGGCCGCGATCGGCCACACCGGGGACCGGGGCAACGAGCGCACCGTGGAGCGGATCGCCTCGGCGGCCCGGACCGTGGTCTACCTCTACTTCGCCTGGACGGCGTACAAGGTGTTCAGCAACGCCAACTCCGACAGCGCGGAGAGCCAGCAGAACCTGACCGAGGAGTTGATGAAGTCCACCGGCGGTCGGTGGCTGGTCGGCCTGGCCGGGCTGGTGCTCGCCGCGGTCGGGGTCGGGCTGGTGATCTACGGTGTGATCAAGCGGTTCGAGAAGCACCTGCGGACCGGGCAGATGTCGGCCAAGACCCGGAAGCTGACCCAGCGCCTCGGCATGGCGGGCTACTCGGCCAAGGGCGTCGCCTACGGAATCTCCGGCCTGCTCGTGCTGGTCGCGGCCGTCCAGTACGACCCGGAGAAGTCCCGCGGTCTGGACGCCGCGCTGCACACCCTGCGGGAGCAGTCGTACGGGATGATCCTGCTCAGCCTGGTGGCCCTCGGCATCGCCGCCTTCGGGGTCTTCTGCTTCGTGCAGGCCAAGTACCGCAAGGTGTGATTAATCCCGTAAAGCAATAGCTGGTGTCTTTCAACGCTTTTGCGGCATCATAGGGACTTTGTCCAAGCCGCCCAGGTGGTGAAAGAGGAAGCGACAGTGCATCCCTATCTCGTAACCGTCGTCGCGACCGTGTCCGCCGCGGTCGGCGCGCTCGTGCTGGCGCAGATCGTCCACCGGACGGTACGCCGGCTCGGCCGCCGGTCGGTCCTGTGGACCGAGCTGTCCCAGCACGCGCACCGGCCGTTCCAGTTCGCCGGCATCGTACTGGCCATCCAGTTCGCGGTCCGGTTCTCCACCGGCTACGGCGTCGGCACCGAGTGGCGCCAGACGCTGCTGCACGTCCTGGTCCTGGTCGTGATCGGCGCGGTCGCGTGGCTGGTGGCGAGCCTGCTGCTGGTCTCGGAGGACACCGCACTGGCGCGGTTCCGCACCGACGTGCCGGACAACCGGCACGCCCGGCGGATCCGGACCCAGGTGGTGATACTGCGCCGGGTGACCATCGCGGTGGTCGTGGTGCTCGCGGTCGGCGTCATGCTGATGACCTTCCCGGGCGTACGCGCGATCGGGGCCAGCGTGCTCGCCTCGGCCGGCGTCGCCGGTGTGATCGCCGGCCTGGCCGCCCAGAGCGTGCTCGGCAACGTCTTCGCCGGCATCCAGCTGGCCTTCAGCGACGCGGTGCGCCTCGACGACGTGGTGGTCGTCGAGGGGGAGTGGGGTCGGATCGAGGAGCTGACCCTCAGCTACGTGGTCGTCCAGATCTGGGACGACCGGCGGCTGATCCTGCCCACCTCCTACTTCACCAGCCAACCGTTCCAGAACTGGACGCGGACCCAGTCCGCGGTGCTCGGCACGGCCGAGCTGGAGGTCGACTGGTCGGTGCCGGTCCCGGCGATGCGGGAGGAGCTGCGCCGGCTGGTGGAGGGCACCGAGCTGTGGGACGGTCGGGTCTGCGTCCTGCAGGTCACCGACGCGACCGGCGGCCTGGTGCGCCTGCGGGCCCTGGTCAGTGCGGCGGACGCCGGCAGTCTGTGGGACCTTCGCTGCCTGGTGCGCGAACACCTGGTCGGCTGGGTACGCGACCAGCGGCCCACCGCGCTGCCCCGGATGCGCGCCGAGGTCGGCGACGGCGCCAGCCGGCTCGACTGGCAGTGGGTCCGCCCCCGCCGCAAGGCCCGGGAGGAACCGGCCCGGGCCGGCCTCGCCCGCGACGAGGACCGGAAGGCCCGTGCCGGCGACGCGGACGGGAAGGCCCGTGCCGGCTTCGCCCGCGACGAGCCGGTCCGCGACGAGCCGGTCCGCGACGGGTCGGTCCGCGAGGACGACGCGCGGGTCTTCGGCGGCAGCCACGACGGAGAGGCCCGCAACACCACCTTCGTCGGGCCGGACGAACCGGTGGATCCCGACCGCGACCGGGACCGGGATTTGTCCCGCCGCTAGCAGGATTGACCCTCCCTCACCCGGGGCATACAGCCCGGGTAAGCGAAAAGGAGGACACCATGGCCGACCTGGTGAACGGCGGTACTCCGCGGCCCGTCGCCGAGCAGTCCACCGCCGAGCTGGTGCAGCGTGCCACCGAGCAGATGTCCCAGCTCATTCGGGACGAACTGGCGCTGGCGCGCGCCGAACTCACCGAGAAGGGCAAGCACGCCGGCATCGGCGTCGGCCTGTTCGGCGGCGGTGGTGCCCTCGCGCTGTACGGGCTGGGCACCCTCATCGCGGCGATCGTGCTGCTGCTGGCGCTGGCCATCCCGGCCTGGGCGGCGGCGCTGATCGTAGCCGTGGTGCTCTTCGCGGTCGCCGGCGTGCTCGCGCTCATCGGCCGCAAGCAGGTTCGTCAGGCCGTCCCACCGGTGCCGACCGCCGCGGCCCGGAGCGTGCGCGCCGACGTCGACACGGTCACCGCGGCGGTGAAGGACAGGGGACAGCCATGAGTCACGGCAACGGCAGCGGCGACCCGGAGGCGCTGCGCGCCGACATCCGGCGGACCAGGGAGGAACTGGGCGAGACCGTCCAGGCGCTGGCCGCCAAGGCGGACGTCAAGGCCCGGGTCAAGGAGTCGGCCGCCCAGACCCGCGAGCGGGTACGCCAGCGGGCCGGCCACACCGCCGCGGTGGTCCGCGAGTCGGCCCACGAGACCGGCGTCGCCGCCCGCCGCAATCCCGTCCCGTGGGTCGCCGTCGCCGCCGGCGCGGTGGCGGCGGTGATCCTGATCATTGTGGTACGAGGGAGGACCCGGTGAGCAAGGCGATCAACAAGGTGGCCTACCGGCCGGTGGGCCTGCTGCTCGGCATGTCGGCCGGTCTGCTCGCCGGCGCGGTCTTCAAGCAGGTGTGGAAGATGACCGCGGGGGACGGCGAGGCGCCCACCCCGACCGACGAGGATCGCGGTTGGGGCGAGATCCTGGCCGCTGCCGCCCTGCAGGGCGCGATCTTCGCCGTGGTGCGGGCGGCCGTGGACCGGGGCGGCGCGGTCGGCGTACGCCGGCTCACCGGCAGCTGGCCGGACTGACTTCTTCGGGGCCGACCCGGCGGGACCGGCGGTGGGCGGCGGCCGGCGGGGTTGCCCGTCGCCGGCGGCCGGTCCGGGCCGGGCGGGCGCGGCGTAGGCTCCGGACATGCGACGTCCCCTCGCCTTCGCCAGCGCGCTCGTCCTGTTGCTTGCCGGTCTGGTCGGCTGCACCGAGCGCGACACTCCGGCCGACGCCGGGGCAGGCGCCGCCGCCGACCAGTTGCCGGCCGCGGCCGAGCTGCTGGCCGCCGCCGGCACCGAGCTGGCAGCGGTCAAGACCGCGCGGTTCTCCATCGACACCGAAGGCGCCGTCGACCTGCTCGGCATCCGGGGCGCCAGCGGCGTGATCACCTCGACCGGCGACGCCGAGGGGGAGGCGCGGCTCGACCAGGGCGGCAACGTGGTCGAGCTCTCCTTCGTCATCAAGGGCCAGACCCTGCACGTCAAGGGGCTCACCGGCGGTTGGCAACAGGTGCCGCTGTCACTGGCGGCCTCGGTCTACGACCCGTCCGCGATGCTGACCCCCGACCGTGGGGTGGCGCACCTGGTCCGGACCGCGTCGGGCACCACCGAGGCGCGCGAGACCGTGGACGGGGCGCCGTCGTACCGGATCAGTGGCACCCTCAACGGCGCCGCCCTGGCCGCCCTGGTGCCCGGCGTGACCGACGACGTCACCGGCACTCTCTGGATCGGTGTCGACCGGCCGGTGCTGCACCGGGCCAGCTTCCCGGCGCCCGGTCAGTCCGGAACCGTCACGGTCACCTTCTCGGACTTCGACGCTCCGGTCACCATCCGTGAACCCTGACCCGAGGTGAGCGCGGATTCAGCCGGCGCGGCGGGTCCGGCGGGCGCGGCGGGTTCAGCCGGCGCGGGTGTGGCCACCAGCGCGCGCGGCCGGTGGGCGATCGGTGCCGGCGCGGCGGCCGTCCTGCTGGCCGCCCTGGACGCGTACGTGGTCGTCACGCTGCTGGTGGAGATCCTCGCCGACCTGCGGGTGCCGGTGAACCGGCTGGAGCGGGCCACCCCGGTGGTGACCGGATACCTGCTCGGCTACGTGGCCGGGATGCCGTTGCTGGGCCGGCTCTCCGACCGGTTCGGTCGCCGCCCGGTGATCCAGCTCTGCCTGTTCGGGTTCGCCGCCGGCAGTGTGCTGGCGGCGCTGGCCGACACCCTGCCGCTGCTGGTCGCGGGTCGGGCGGTGCAGGGGCTGGCCGGTGGTGCCCTGCTGCCGGTGACGATGGCGCTCGTCTCCGACCTGGTCGTCGAGGCGCGCCGACCGGTGCACCTCGGCCTGGTCGGGGCGGCGCAGGAACTCGGCAGTGTGCTCGGACCGCTCTACGGCGCCGCGGTCGCCGCGTTGGCCGGCTGGCGCGGGGTGTTCTGGGTGAACGTACCGCTGGCGGCGGCGGCCGCCGTGGTGGTCTGGCGGGCGGTGCCGGTCCGGTCGGAGCCGGCCCGGTCACCGCGCCCGCGGGTGGATGTGCTCGGCGGGTTGCTGCTGGCGCTCGCCCTCGGCCTGCTGGTGGTCGGCCTCTACAACCCGGATCCGCAGCGTGCGGTGCTGCCGCCCTGGGGACCGGTGACGGTGGCGGCCGGGGTGGCGGTCTTCGCGGGCTTCCTGCTCTGGCAGTCGCGCGCCCGTACCCGGCTGCTCGACCCGGCCGGGGTGCGGATGCGGCCGTTCCTGGTGGCGCTCGGGGTCAGCGCGCTCGCCGGCGCCGCCCTGATGGTCACGCTCGTCGACGTCCAGTTGCTGGGGCAGACCGTGCTCGGACGGTCCGCCACCGGCGCGGCGCTGCTGCTCACCCGCTTCCTGGCGGCGTTGACCGTCGGGGCGGTGGTGGGCGGGCTGGTGGCCCGCCGGTTCGGGGTGCGGGCGGTCACCGCCGGCGGGATGGCGCTGGCCGGCTGCGGCTACCTGCTGATCGCGAACTGGCCGGCCGACCTGACCGCGGCCCGGTACGCGGTCGGGCCGGTCGGGCTGGCCCGGATGGACGTCGATCTCGCCCTGGCCGGCGTCGGCCTCGGGCTGGTGGTCGCCCCGCTGTCGGCGGCCGTGCTGCGGGCGGTGCCGGCCGCCCAGCACGGGGTGGCCTCGGCCGCGGTGGTGGTGGCCCGGATGGTGGGCATGCTGGTCGGGGTGGCGGCGCTGACGGCCTGGGGGCTGCACCGGTTCCAGCAGCTCACCGCGGACCTCGCCACCCCGCTCCCGTTCGGCGTGCAGCCGGCCGAGTACCGCCGCCAGCTGGCCGCCTACCACGAGGCCGTGCGGGAGGCGCTACGCATCGAGTACGGGGAGATCTTCACGGTGACCGCGGCGCTCTGCGCGGTGGCCGCGGTCCTCGCCCTGGCGCTCGGTCGAAGCCCCGCGGGGAGCGCGACCACAACCGCAAGTCTCGATCGTTCAGGTCACATGTCGGAGAATTTCGTCAGGTAGGCTGTGCGAAGTTTTTGCGTACGTGGTTTGCTGTTCCACGCTGTTGAGAGACGGTGTGGTCGAGAGAAGTCCTCCTTCGTGGGGGCCGCCTCAGGCGCCGCTGCTCGAAAACGGCCAACCGGCCGCACGGCGTGCTCGGCCGCCAGTTTTAGAAGGAGATACACATGGCGCAGGGAACCGTGAAGTGGTTCAACGCAGACAAGGGCTTCGGCTTCATCACCGTCGACGGCGGGGGTGCTGACGTCTTCGTCCACTTCTCGGCCATCCAGACCAGCGGCTACCGCACGCTGGAGGAGAACCAGCGGGTGGAGTTCGAGATCGCTCAGGGCCAGAAGGGCCCGCAGGCTGAGCAGGTCCGTCCCATCTGATCCAGTGACGGCCGGCTGCCGCCGGCCCGCCGATTGATCCATCGTCGGACGTGATCCACGTCGGATCGGTATCGAGCCCCGCCCGTCCGGGCGGGGCTCGACGCTGTTTGCGGCCGGGCCGCACCGGCCGCCGCGGGGCGGGCCGGCTCAGCCCGCGGGCGACGGCTGCTCAGCCCGGCGGGCGACGGCCGCTCAGCCCGGCGGGCGACGGCCGCGCCTGCGCAGGCCGAGGACGATCAGCCCCACCCCGACGAGTGCCACCACCGGTCCGACGACCGCCCAGAGCCGCTGCCCGGTCATCACGCTGCCGCCGAGCTGGCCCAGCCCCTGCAGCGTCCAGACCGCGCCGACGACGATCGCCAGCAGCCCCAGGGCGAGGGCCAGCCAACCCTTCATGGCGTTCCTCCAGTTCCGCCCGGCTGCGCCGGGAGTCGTCGGGTCGGGGCGGTGCTCACCAGCGGTGGTGGACCTGGGGTCGGATCAGCTCGGTGTAGACCTCGTCGACCGTGGCCAGCGAGGCGGCCGGCAGCGGCGCCAGGTCGGCGGCCGCGGCGTTGGCGCGGGCCTGCTCACCGCTGCGGGCGCCGGGGATGACGACCGTGACACCGGGCTGGTCGAGAATCCAGCGCAGCGCGAACTGGGCCATTGTCACCCCGGGCGGCACCAGCGGCAGCAGCCGCTGCACCGCGCTGAGCCCGACCGAGAAGTCCACCCCGGAGAACGTCTCGCCGACGTCGAACGCCTCGCCCCGGCGGTTGAAGGTGCGGTGGTCGTTTTCGGCGAACCGGGTCTGCTCGTCGTACCGGCCGGAGAGCAGACCGCTCGCCAGCGGGACGCGCGCGATGATGCCGACCCCGGCGGCGGCCGCGGCGGGCAGCACCTGGTCCAGTGGCTTGTGCCGGAAGGCGTTCAGGATGATCTGGACGCTGGCCACCCCGGGGCGGGCGATCGCCGCCAGCGCCTCGTCGCAGGTCTCCACACTCACCCCGTAGGCCGCGATCCGGCCCTCGTCGACGAGGGTGTCGAGGGCGTCGAAGACGGCGTCGCTGTGGAACACCGGCGTCGGTGGGCAGTGCAGCTGCACCAGGTCGAGGGTGTCGACCCCGAGGTTGGCGCGGGACCGGTCGTTCCAGGAGCGGAAGTTCTCCAGCGTGTAGGCCGCCGGCTCCTGCGCCACCCGGCGACCCATCTTGGTGGCCACGGTCAGCCCGGCGTCGGGTCGCTCACGCAGGAACCGGCCGATGAGCTGTTCGCTGCGTCCGTCGCCGTAGACGTCGGCGGTGTCGATGAAGGTGACGCCGGCATCCACGGCCGCGGCGAGGGTCGCCAGGGCGTCGGCGTCGTCCACCTGACCCCAGTCGGCGCCGAGCTGCCAGGCGCCGAGACCGATGACGCCCACCTGGCGCCCGATTCGGGAGAAGTCGCGTTTTTCCACGCTGGCGAGCCTAGTCGCCGAGGTTGTGCGCCCACCTCGGAGGCCATAACATCCAACAAGACGTACGTACGGTTTTGTCGCCCGGCCACCGGGGAGGGGATCATGTGGGACCCGGAAACCTATCTGCGGTACGCCGACGAGCGGTCCCGGCCGTTCCACGATCTGCTCGCCCGGGTGCCCGCCGAGCGACCCCGGGCCGTGGTCGACCTCGGCTGCGGTCCCGGCAACCTCACCGCCGTCCTGGCCGCCCGGTGGCCGGCGGCCCGGGTCACCGGCCTGGACTCCGCGCCGGAGATGATCCGGGCCGCCGGGCGGACCGGCTCGACCGCCCGCTTCGCCGTCGCCGACGTGCGGGACTTCACCCCGGGCCCCGACGACGACGTGCTGGTCTGCAACGCGGTGCTGCAGTGGGTGCCCGGCCACCAGCGGCTGCTCACCGGCTGGGTGGAGCGACTGCCGGCCGGTGGCTGGCTCGCGATGCAGGTGCCGGGGAACTTCGACGCCCCGTCCCACCGCGCCCTGCGGGAGGTGGCCGACGACCCGCGGTGGCGGGAGCGGCTGGCGCCCCTGGTCCGCGGAACCTCGGTCGACGACGCCGTCGGATACGCCACCCTGCTGACCGGCGCGGGCTGCGCGGTCGACGCCTGGGAGACTACCTACGTGCACCAGCTCTCCGCCGACACCGCCGAGCATCCCGTCCTCACCTGGCTGACCGGAACCGCGCTGCGGCCGATCCGCGCCGCACTGGCCGCCGACGAGCCGACCAGCCCGGCGTCGGCCAGCCCGGCGTCGGCCAGCCCGGCGCCGGCCGCTGACGGCGGGGGAGAGTCGGCGGGCGGCGGGTGGGCCGCCTTCCGGACCGCGCTGGCCGACCGGCTCGCCGAGGCGTACCCGGTGCGGCACGGGGCGGTGCTCTTCCCGTTCCGCCGGATCTTCCTCGTCGCCCGGACCAGCCCCACCGGAAGGAACGCGTCGTGACCGATCTGTCCACGTTCATCGCCGGACTGCCAAAGGTCGAGCTGCACGTGCACCACGTCGGCTCCGCGCTGCCCCGGATCGTGGCCGAACTGGCCGCCCGCCACCAGGGGCACAGCCCGGTGCCGGCGGATCCGGACCTGCTCGCCGAGTACTTCGCGTTCCGCGACTTCGCCCACTTCATCGAGATCTACCTCAGCGTCGTGGACCTGATCCGCGACCCCGAGGACGTCCGGCTGCTCACCTTCGAGGTGGCCCGGGAACTGGCCCGCCAGCAGGTCCGCTACGCCGAACTGACGATCACGCCGTACTCGCACGTGCGGCGCGGTATCCCGGCGCCGGCGTTCTGCGAGGCGATCGAGGACGCCCGAAAGGGCGCCGAGGCGGAGTTCGGCATCGCGCTGCGCTGGTGCTTCGACATCCCCGGCGAGGCCGGCCTGCCGGCCGCCGAGGAAACCCTGCGGATCGCGTTGGGACAGCGGCCCGACGGGCTGGTCAGCTTCGGGCTCGGCGGCCCCGAGATCGGCGTACCCCGGTCGCAGTTCAAGCCCTTCTTCGACCAGGCCAGGGCGGCCGGGCTGCGGTCGGTGCCGCACGCGGGCGAGAGCACCGGCCCGCAGACCATCTGGGACGCGCTGCGCGAGCTGGGCGCGGAACGCATCGGTCACGGCATCAGCGCCGTGCGCGATCCCGAGCTGCTGTCGTACCTGGCCGAGCGGCGGATCCCGTTGGAGATCAGCCCGACCTCGAACGTCCGGACCCGCAGCGTGCCGGCGATCGAGGCGCATCCGCTGCCCGAACTGGTGGCCGCCGGGGTGCTGGTGACGATCAACTCCGACGACCCGCCGATGTTCGGCACCACACTGGAGAACGAGTACGCGGTCGCCGCGCGGCTGCTGTCGTACGGGCCGGCGGAGGTGGCGGGGCTGGCCCGGGACGCGGTGACCGCGTCCTTCCTGGACGAGCCGGGCAAGCGGCGGATCATCGCCGAGATCGACGACCACCTCGCGAGCTTCGGGCGCTGACCGTCAGGCGGCGGGCCGCCGCCGTCAGGTCGCTGTCGCCGCTGGCGGGCATCCGCCCTGGGCGTAGCTGGGGTCCTGCCAGCAGGCCAGGGTGACGATGATGGCCGCCACGATCACGGCGACCCAGCGCACCAGGCGCCGGGAGGAGGCAGCCGTCTCCGCCGCCGGGACGGCATCCGGGTGCGGGGTGGAAGCTGGCCCGGCGCGGGGTGCTGCGGGCGGCCGCGCCGGGCCAGCGTTCGTGGGCGACGATCGCGCTGCCGCACCGCTGCCGACAGCGGGCGCGAGCGTTCCGTCGCTGGTGGTGCCGTCTGACGATCCCTGGGCAGCACCGTCCTCCCCCCGGTGGGGGGACGAAGGCGGCTGCGGTTTCAGCTGACCGTCCTTTCGTGAGATCACGCTTTCCTCGCAGGGGTGGCGCGCGCGGCGGGATCAGGTGTGGGGGACCTTCTCCCGCCGCGCGCACGGCTCCGCCGGGCCGGGGTTGGGTGCGACTGTGGGTGTTGGCCCGGCGGAACAGGATGGGATCGCCATTGATGTTGCCATTCGACCCGCGCCAGTGGTGCGGCGTTAACCCAGACCTAAGACGGATTTGAGCCTCCCCTGCGGTCGACAGTGGACTGATCAACTTCACGGCGCCGGCCGTATTGGAGTTTCCGCAGGTCAGAGCGGACTTTGGTCGGGAAGGTCGGATAATTGGGCGCGCTCCCATCGGAGCCCTGCCGAAGCCCTTTCGGGCCACCGGACGAGCCGCCGGACGGCCACCGGACGAGCCGCTCGACGGCCGTCCGCCGAGCCGCTCGACGGGCGCGGAAGTCAGTCCCGGTCGGGGCGCTGCCGGGGCCAGCGGCGGCCACCCGGCTCGCGCTCCCGGGCCAGCCGGCCGACCAGCCCGAACCGGCTCACCTGCCGGGGTGCGGCCTCCGGGTCGGCGAGCAGCATCACCACACTGGCCCCACCCAGCCGGGCCCGGTCGATGCTCACCGAACCGTTTGCCTGCTGGGCCACCCGCCGGGCGATGTCCAGCCCCAGTCCGGTCGAACCCCGGTCGCTGGCACCGCGCCGCAGCGCCCGTTCCGGGTCGGCGATGCCGGGGCCGGCGTCGTCGACCCGGACCGCCACGTAGCCGTCGCGGCGGGAGACGGCCACCTCGAAATCGGTGCCCTGCGGCGTGTAGCGGAAGACGTTGCCGAGCACCGCGTCCAGCGCGGCGGCGAACTCGGCCCGGGCCACCGGCACCGGGATCCGCAACTGCGCCCCGGTGACCCGGTAGGCGCGGTTCTGGTCCCCGGCCAGCGCCGCCCAGAACACCATCCGGTCCCGGACCACCTCGCTGACATCGCACATCCCGGGACCGGCCTCGTGCGCCACCGTCTTGCGGGTGGTGTTGATCAGGACGTCGATCTCACCCTCCAGGGTGACGATCGCCTGCCGGATCCGGCGGATCGTGCGCCGCCGGTCCAGCTCGGCCGCGCTGAACGAACCCACGCTCGTGTCGTCGGAGTCGAGCGCGTCGGCGTCCAGCCGGAGCACGGTCAGCGGCGTACGCAACCGGTGCGACAGGTCCGCGACCAGCTCCCGCTCGTCGGTGCGGGAGGTCACCAGCCGGTCGGCCATCCGGTTGAAGGCGTAGCCGGCCTCGGCCAGCTCCCGCGGCCCGCTCGGCTGGATCCGCATCCCCAGGTCACCGTCGCCGACGGCGAGGGCGGCCTTGACCAGGCCGCGGGCGGAGGCGACGGCCTTGGCGGCCAGCCGGTCCACCACGATCACCGAGGCGACCACCAACCCGACCGCGATGGTGATCAGCATGAGCCAGGTGCCGCCGGTACCGGCGGTCAGCGCCGACTCCGGGACGAAGACCTCCACCACCACGATCCGGTCGCCGGCGGACACCGGCTCCAGCCGGGCCACCCCGCCCGGCACGTCGACCACGGCCGGCTCACCGGTGGCGCCCACCCTGGCCACCTCCTCGGCGGCGGCCAGCGGCGTACCGCCGGTTTCCAGGCCGTGCAGGACCGGCCGCTGCTCGGGCGGGTCACCGGTTTCGGCGATGGCGCGTCTGAGCACCTCCGGATCGGTGCTGACCGCCAGGGCGCCGGCGATCACGCCGCTGCGCCGGGCGGCGTCGGCGAGCGCCGCCTCCCGGGTCTCCTGCTGCAGCGCGAGGCCGAGCGGGATCAGGAAGACCAGCGCCACGATCGAGGTCATGCCGGCCCCGAGATAGGCCAGCGCGGGCCTCAGTCCGGTGCCACCAACCGGAACCCGACCCCCCGCACGGTGCGCAGGTAGCGGGGCTTCGCCGCGGACTCGCCCATTTTGCGGCGCAGCCAGTACAGATGCACGTCGATGGTCTGATCCTCGCCGACCGATGGCTGACGCCATACCTCCTCCAACAGCTCCCGGCGGGAGACTACCCTGCCGGGCCGTGCCGCCAGGTAGGCGAGCAGGTCGAACTCCTTGCGGGTCAGCGCCAGCGGGACGCCGTCCAGGTGCGCGCTGCGCTCGCCGACGTCCACCCGCAGGCCGCCGACCTCGTGCACCGCCGGTGCCACCGTACGGCTCGCCCGGCCGACCCGACGCAGCACGGTGGTGATCCGGGCGTCCAGGTGCGCGCCGGTGAACGGCTTGACCATGTAGTCGTCGGCACCGGCCCGCAGCAGCCGGACGATCGCCTGCTCGTCGTCGCGGGCGGTGGCGATGATGATCGGGACGTCGGTGATGCCGCGCAGCATCCGCAGCGCGTCCGAGCCGTCCAGGTCCGGCAGCCCCAGGTCGAGCACCACCAGGTCGGGGGTTTCCGCGGCGACCCGACGCAGGGCGTCGAGAGCCGTGCCGACCGCGTGCACCGCGTGCCCGCGGTCGGCGAGCGAGCGCAGCATCGCGCCGCGTACGACATGGTCATCTTCGACCAGGAGGACCGTGGCCACGTAGTGACCGTACTGCGCGTGGCAAGTCGGCTGCCGGTGGCCGTCCGGGCGGCGGGGCGCCGGAGTGGGTCAGCCGGTCAGGTCAGGGCAGCCGCAGCACCCAGCGGTAGGCCTGCACCAGGCCGGTGTCGAAGCCGGCCGCCGAACCCCACAGGAAGAGCCGGAACCGCCGGTACAGCGGCTCGCCCCAGCGGCGGACGATCTCGTCCCGGGCGGCGTCCAGCCGGCAGGCCCACTCCCGGCAGGTCAGGTAGTAGTTGTGCCGGTCGTCGTCGACGCTGAGCAGCTCGAACGGCGAGCGGGCCACCTGCCGCAGGTACTGGTGCAGCAGCAGCGGCGCCGACGCCCCCGGGTAGACGTAGCGCTTCATGAACGTCGAGGAGAGGTGCTTGCGCCGCATCGCGAGCGCGTCCAGGTACACCCGACCGCCGGGGCGCAGCAACTCGGCGTACTTGCGCAGGGTGGTCCGGTAGTCGGGCAGGTGCTCGGTGACGCCCATGTTCACGATCGCGTCGAACCGGTGGTCCGGCCGGAAGCCGTAGATGTGCTGCCGGACCACCCGCACCGGCAGCCGCTCCCGCTCGAACAGCTCGGTGAGGAACCGTTCCGACTCCCGGGACAGGGTGGTGGTGGTCACCCGGATGCCGCGCCGGGCGGCGTGCTCGGCGAACGCCCCCCAGCCGCCGCCCACCTCCAACACGTGGTCACCCGGGCCGACCCCGATCGCGGCCAGCGCCAGATCCATCTTGCGGGTCATCGCGTCCTCCAACGGCTCGTCGTCGGAGGCGAACACCCCCTCGGTGTAGCAGCGGTGCCGGCTGTCGAGGAAGGTCAGGAAGAACTCCGAGTCCTCGTCGTAGTGGTGCGAGATGGCCCGCCGGTCGTCCTCCTGCCGGCCACGCAGCAGGGCCGGCACGAACCGGCCCAGCCAGGCGATCGGATGCCGGTCGGTGAAGAACGCCCGGATCCGCAGCGCGGCGGCCAGGTCGCCCTCCACGTCCAGCCAGCCCTGCAGATAGGCGACCGCCACCCCGAACTGGTCCAGGCCGGCCAGCGCCTTGGCGCCGCGCGGGTCGGTGACCTTGATGGTGAAGAGTGGCTCGGCTCCGCCGAGCAGGTGCGCCGACCCGTCCGGGCCGGCGACCGCGAACGGCACCGCGGGTCGCGATGCGAAAAACGTCTCGTACCTGCGCTGCAGGGTACCCATCATGTCAGAGGCTCCCACGGCGTCAATGTAACGCCGGGGACGCGTCGGCGGCAGCAGTAGAAACCAGGACCGATAACATCGCAGGCGCCACCGACTCGGTTTTCGCCCGTTCGTCCGCTCGGGACGCGGGCCGGCCGCCGAGGCACACCCGATCGAAGGAGTCACCGTGTCCGCACCGCAGCCCCCGACCGGCCGCCCCGCCGCGGTGGACGACACCGTCGTCGTACCCGCCGGGACGACGGCCGGCGAGGCGGTGGCCGCGGCCGGCCTGCCCGCCCACGGGCCGAAGGCGATCGTGGTGGTCCGCGAGGGCGCCGGCGCCGGTCAACCCGGCCGGCTGCGCGACCTGGACTGGGTGCCGGCGGTGGACACCCGGGTCGAGGCGGTCTCCCTGGACTCGCCCGACGGGCTGACCGTGCTGCGGCACTCCACGGCGCACGTGCTCGCCCAGGCCGTCCAGGACACCTTCCCGGAGGCGAAGCTCGGCATCGGCCCGCCGATCGAGAACGGCTTCTACTACGACTTCGACATGCCCCGCCCGTTCCAGCCCGAGGACCTGACCCGGCTGGAGAAGCGGATGCAGGAGATCATCAAGTCCGGCCAGCGGTTCCGGCGGCGGCGCTTCGACAGCCCGGAACAGGCCCGCGCCGAACTGGCCGACGAGCCGTTCAAGCTGGAGCTGATCGACGTCAAGAGCGTCGGCGGCACCGAGCAGCCGGCGGAGGCGACCGAGGTCGGCACGGCCGGCGCCGGCTTCGACCCCAGCGAGGAGCTGGAGGTCGGCGGCGGCGAGCTGACCATCTACGACAACCTCGACGCCGGCTCGGAGAAGGTCTGCTGGTCGGACCTGTGCCGCGGCCCGCACCTGCCGACCACCCGGCTGATCGGGGCGTTCAAGCTGATGCGCTCGGCCGCCGCCTACTGGCGGGGCAACGAGCGCAACCCGCAGCTGCAGCGGGTGTACGGCACCGCCTGGCCGACCCGGGACGCGCTCAAGGCGTACCTGAAGGTGTTGGAGGAGGCCGCCCGGCGCGACCACCGCAAGCTCGGCGCGGAGCTGGACCTGTTCAGCTTCCCCGACGAGATCGGCTCCGGGCTGGCGATCTTCCACCCCAAGGGCGGGATCATCCGCCGCGAAATGGAGAACTACTCGCGGCGCCGGCACGAGGAGGCCGGGTACGAGTTCGTCAACAGCCCGCACATCACCAAGGCGCAGCTCTTCGAGACCTCCGGGCACCTGCCGTACTACGCCGAGACGATGTTCCCGCCCATGCAGATGGAGGGGGCGGAGTACTACCTCAAGGCGATGAACTGCCCGATGCACAACCTGATCTTCCGGGCCCGCGGCCGGTCGTACCGGGAGCTGCCGCTGCGGCTGTTCGAGTTCGGCACCGTCTACCGGTACGAGAAGTCCGGCGTCGTGCACGGCCTCACCCGGGTACGCGGGCTGACCATGGACGACTCGCACATCTACTGCACCCGCGAGCAGATGCCCGCCGAGCTGCGCTCGCTGCTCACCTTCGTGCTCGACCTGCTGCGCGACTACGGGCTGGACGACTTCTACCTGGAGCTGTCGACCCGCGACGACTCGGACAAGTTCATCGGCGAGGAGGCCGAGTGGGCCGAGGCCACCGAGACGCTCCGGCAGGCCGCCGAGGACTCCGGCCTGGAGCTGGTGCCCGACCCGGGCGGCGCCGCCTTCTACGGGCCGAAGATCTCCGTGCAGGCCCGGGACGCGATCGGCCGGACCTGGCAGATGTCGACCATCCAGCTCGACTTCAACCAGCCCCGCCGGTTCGGCCTGGAGTACCAGGCCGCCGACGGCACCCGGCAGCGGCCGATGATGATCCACCGGGCGCTCTTCGGCTCGATCGAGCGGTTCTTCGGGGTGCTCACCGAGCACTACGCGGGCGCCTTCCCGGCCTGGCTCGCGCCGGTCCAGGTGGTCGGCATCCCGATCCGCGACGAGCACGCCGAATACCTCGCCTCGTTCGTGGCGATGCTGCGGGCCGAGGGGATCCGGGCCGAGGTGGACGGCTCCGACGACCGGATGCAGAAGAAGATCCGCACCGCCCAGCAGCAGAAGATCCCGTTCATGGCGATCGCCGGGGACGCCGACGTGGAGGCGGGCGCGGTCTCCTTCCGCTACCGGGACGGCTCCCAACGCAACGGCGTGCCGCTGGCCGAGGCGGTGGCGCACGTGGTCGAGGTGGTCCGCTCGCGGACCAACACCGGCCCCAGCGCGGTCGACGGGGCGCCGGCCTGATCCGCCGGCGGAATCCGGGCGGCAGCGCGGAGCCGGCAACCGGCGCGCTGCTCGTAGGATCGAACCCGTGACAGGGGCGGCGCAGCACGCGCAGATCGGGGTGCCGGACGGCCTGGACCGGCTCTGGACCCCGCACCGGATGACCTACATCGCCGGTGAGGACCGCCCCGCCGAGGGGTACGAGCAGCCCACCGGCTGCCCGTTCTGCCTGGCCCCCGGGCGGCAGGGCGACGACAGCCTTGTGGTGGCCCGGGGCGAACGGGTCTTCGTGGTGCTCAACCTCTACCCGTACAACCCCGGCCACCTGCTGGTCTGCCCGTACCGGCACGTCGCCGACTACACCGACCTGGACCCGGCCGAGACCGTCGAGCTGGCCACCGCCACCCAGACGGCGATGCGGGTGATCCGCCGGGTCAGCAACGCGCACGGCTTCAACCTGGGCATGAACCAGGGCGGGGTGGCCGGTGCCGGCATCGCCGCCCACCTGCACCAGCACGTGGTGCCCCGGTGGGGTGGCGACGCCAACTTCATGCCGGTGATCGGCCGGACGAAGATCCTGCCGCAGCTGCTCGTCGACACCCGGGACCTGCTCGCCCGCGCCTGGGCCGACCCACCCCCGGCACCCGCCGGCTGAGCGGGTCGGCCCGCGCGGGTCAGTGCCCGGCGCCCGCCGCGTGGTCCTTGCGGACCTGGTCGGCCAGGTGCGCCGGCATCGGGTCGTGCCGCACGAACGACCGGCGGAAGGTGCCCGCCCCCGACGTCATCGAGCGCAGCTCCACCGCGTACCGGACCAGCTCGGTGGCGGGCACCTCGGCCCGGACCAGGCTCCGCTCGGTGGTGCTGGTGTCCGGCTCGGTGCCCAGCACCCGGCCGCGCCGGCCGGACAGGTCGCTCAGCACCGCGCCGACGCAGCTGTCCGGCACCCGGATCGTCACCTCGTCGACCGGCTCCAAGAGGGTGACCTGGCCCTTCTCGGCCGCGTCCCGCAGGGCCAGCGCGCCCGCGGTCTGGAACGCCGCGTCCGAGGAGTCCACGCTGTGCGCCTTGCCGTCGACCAGGGTCACCCGTACGTCCACCATCGGGTAGCCGGCCACGATGCCCCGGTCGAGCTGGGCCCGTACCCCCTTCTCCACCGACGGGATGTAGTTGTGCGGCACCGCGCCGCCGACCACCCGGTCGGTGAACTCGAAGCCGGCCCCGCGCGGCAGCGGCTCCACCTCGATGTCGCAGACGGCGTACTGACCGTGCCCGCCGGACTGCTTCACATGCCGGCCGTGGCCCTTCGAGCCGACCGCGAAGGTCTCCCGCAGCGCCACCCGCACCGGCTCGGTGTCCAGCTCGACCCCGCCGGACCGCAGCCGGTCGAGCACCACGTCGGCGTGCGCCTCACCCATGCACCAGAGCACCAGCTGATGGGTCTCCGGGTTGCGCTCCAGCCGCATCGTCGGGTCGCCGGCCACCAGCCGGGCCAGGTTCTTCGCCAGCGCGTCCTCGTCGGAGCGGGTCCTGGCCACGATCGCCACCGGCAGCAGCGGCTCGGGCATCTCCCACGGCGCGATCAGCAGCGGCTGCTCCCTGGCCGAGATGGTGTCACCGGTCTCCGCGCTGCCGGACTTGGTGAGCGCGCAGACGTCGCCGGCCACGCAGTACGGCACCTCGCGCAGGGCCGCCCCCAGCGGCGAGTAGATGTGCGCCACCCGCTCGTCGGCGTCGTGGTCCGGGTGCCCCCGCTCGGTCAGCCCGTGCCCGGAGACGTGCACCGTCTGCTCCGGGCGCAGCGTGCCGGAGAAGACCCGCACCAGCGACACCCGCCCCACGTGCCGGTCGATGGTGGTCTTGACCACCTCGGCCACCAGCGGCCCGGCCGGGTCGCAGTGCAGCGGCGGGCGCGGCGAGCCGTCCACCCCGGTGACCGGCGGCAGGTCGTGCTCCAGCGGCGACGGGAAGCCGGCGGTCAGCACCTCGAGCAGCGTGTCCAGCCCCACCCCGGTCGCCGCGCAGACCGGCACCACCGGATAGAAGTGACCCTTGGCGACCGCCTTCTCCAGGTCCTCGATGAGCACCGACACCTCGATCGACTCGCCGCCCAGGTAGCGGTCCATCAGGGTCTCGTCCTCGCTCTCGGCGATGATCCCCTCGATCAGCTCGTTGCGGGCCTCCGCGATGGCCGGCAGGTGCTCCGGGTCGGGCTCGCGCACCTGCGGGACCGGGCCGGCCGAGTAGTCGAAGACCCGCTGGGTGATCAGACCCATCAGGCCGGCCACCGAGACCCCGTCGTCGCCCAGCATCGGCAGGTACAGCGGGAGCACGTTGTCGCCGAAGACCCGCTGGCACAGCGCCACCGTCTCGTCGAAGTCGGCGCGCGGGTGGTCCAGCCGGGTGACCGCCACCGCCCGGGGCATCCCGACGCTCGCGCACTCCTCCCACAGGGTGGCGGTGGCCGCGTCCATGCCGTCGCCGGCCGAGACCACGAACAGCGCCGCGTCGGCGGCCCGCAGCCCGGCCCGCAGCTCACCGACGAAGTCGGCGTACCCGGGGCTGTCCAGCAGGTTCACCTTCACCCCGTCGTGCAGCAACGGGGCGCACGACAGGCTCACCGACCGCTGCTGCCGGACGGCGGCCGGGTCGTGGTCGCAGACCGTGTTGCCGTCGGTGACCGCGCCGGGCCGGCCGATCGTGCCGGTCGCCGCTAGCAGCGCCTCCACCAGCGTGGTCTTGCCGGCGCCGGAATGGCCGACAAGCACCACGTTGCGTACCCTGCCGGGGGCATCCACCACCGGCGCGGCGCCGGTGACCCCCTTCTCCTGAGTCTTCTGCGCCATCGGGCGCACCTCCCTGCGAACCGGTGGTTGGTGGCGACCGCCGCGCGAGCGGGGGAGCGGCCCGGACGTGTCCGCGGCGATATCCTCGGGTGGTGTGCTGTGCACCGGGACGGTGACGGGCTTGCGGGTGAATTGTGTCACCCTCCCTGCTTCGATCTCACACCCGCGCGGGACCGGACACAACCCCGCACCGGCAACTAGGCCCGGCCGGTCGTACCACCCGCGTACGGCGACCGTTATCGTGGGACCGCCATGGCGAAGATCTTCCAAGTGTCGGTACGGGCGGGCCTGACCCGCGTCGTCGAGCCCATCGCCCGGAGCCTGCTGCGGATCGGGGTCACCCCCAATGCGGTGACGGTCGCCGGCACGGTCGGGGTGCTCGTCGGCGCCCTCGGCTTCGGCGCCCGCGGCCACCTGGTGGCCGGCGCGCTGATCGTCACCGTCTTCGCCCTCACCGACCTGCTCGACGGCACGATGGCGCGGATGAGCGGCGGCTCCACCAAATTCGGCGCGTTCCTCGACTCCAGCATGGATCGGGTCGCCGACGGTGCGGTGTTCGCCGCGGTCGCGTACTGGCTGGCCACCGAGGGCGACCGGTGGGGGGTGGCGGCGGCGTTGGCCTGCCTGCTGCTCGGCGGGCTGGTCTCCTACGTCAAGGCCCGGGCCGAGGGCCTCGGGATGACCTGCAACGTGGGCATCGCCGAGCGCACCGAACGGCTGCTGATCGTCGGCGTCGGTGGCCTGCTGACCGGCCTGGGGCTGCTCTCCTGGGGACTGGTCGCCGCGCTCTGGCTGCTGGCGGCCGTCTCGCTGTTCACCGTCGGCCAGCGGATCGCGCACGTCCACCGGCAGGCCAACCGGGCCGAACCCAGCGGGGTCGGCCGGTGACCCCGGTCGAACTCGGCTACCTGGCCGGTTGGCGGCTGATCCGGGCGCTGCCCCGACCGGTCGCGGCGGCGGCCTTCCGCGCCGGCGCCGACCACGCCCACCGCAAGGGCGGCCGGGGTACGGCCCGACTCGCCGAGAACCTGCGCCGGGTGGTCGGCCCCGACCTGCCGCCGGCCGAGTTCGACGCGCTGGTGCGGGCCGGCCTGCGCTCGTACGCCCGGTACTGGATGGAGATGTTCCGACTGCCGGTGCTGAGCCGCGAGCAGCGACTGGCGACCTTCCGGCTGGACGGGGAGGATCTGCTCGCCGCCGACATGGCCGCCGGCCGGGGTGTGGTGGTCGCGCTGCCGCACGCCGGCAACTGGGACGCCGCCGGGGCCTGGGTGGCGGCGAAGGGCTGGCCGATCACCACGGTGGCCGAGCGGCTGCGGCCGGAGGGGGTCTACGAGCGGTTCGTCGCCTTCCGGGAGCGGCTCGGGATGGAGATCATCCCGCTCACCGGCGGGCAGCAGCCGCCGGTGGACGTGCTCGCGGACCGGTTGACTCGCGGCCACCTGGTGCCGCTGCTGGCCGACCGGGACCTCTCCGCACGGGGCGTGCCGGTGACCTTCTTCGGCGCCCCCACCCGGATGCCGGCCGGTCCGGCCCTGCTGGCGATCCGGACCGGGGCGCCGCTCTACGTCACCTCAATGTGGTACGAACCGGACATGGCGCGAGCGGCGCTGACCGGCCCGCTGACCGTGCCGGATCCCGACAGCGCCCCCCTTGACCAGCGGGTTCGGGCGATCACCCAGCAGATCGCCGACCAGTTGGCCGTCGGGATCGCCCGGCATCCGGAAGACTGGCACATGTTGCAACGGATGTGGGTCGAGCCGGCGTCGCCGACACGGGCCCCGTCGCAGCCGCCGACGCCGGCCCCGGTGGCGCCGTCCGAGCCGGCCTGAGGGGGAGGGGCGCTGTGCGGATCGGCATCGTGTGCCCGTACTCCTTCGACGTGCCGGGCGGGGTGCAGAACCACGTGATGGACCTCGCCGAGGCGCTGCTCGGTCTCGGCCACGAGGTGAGCGTGCTGGCACCCGCCGACGAGGATTCCGAACTGCCGCCCTACGTGGTGCCGGCCGGCCGGTCGGTGCCGTTCCCCTACAACGGTTCGGTGGCCCGGATCACCTTCGGGCCGCTCTCCACCGCCCGGGTGCGGCGCTGGCTGGCCCGCGGCGACTTCGACGTGCTGCACGTGCACGAACCGTTCGTGCTGAGCGTCTCGCTGCTGGCCGTGCTCTCCGCGCGCGGGCCGGTGGTGGCCACCTTCCACACCGCCATGACCAGGTCGAAGGCGCTGGCCGCCGCCCAGGGCATGCTGCAGCTGGTGCTGGAGCGGATCACCGCCCGGATCGCGGTCAGCGCGCTGGCCCGCAAGCTGCAGGTCGAACACCTCGACGGCGGCGCGGTCGAGATCCCCAACGGGGTGGCGGTCGGCAAGTTCGCCGGGGCCGAGCCGCTGCCCGGCTGGCCCGGCCCGAGCGGCGTCGGCACCGGGGGCACGCTGGGCTTCCTCGGCCGGTTCACCGAGGCGCGTAAGGGCTTCCCGGTGCTGCGGGACGCCTTCGTCGACCTGGCCCGCAGCCGGCCCGGCCTGCGGCTGCTGGTCGCCGGCCCGGGTGACCTGACCGACCTGCACGAGGGCGTGCCGGTCGAGCTGCGTGACCGGATCACCTTTCTGGGCCGGGTTTCGGAGGAGGAGAAGGCCCGGATGCTGCGCAGCGTCGACCTGTACGTGGCACCGAACATCGGCGGCGAGTCGTTCGGCATGATCCTCACCGAGGCGATGGCGGCCGGCACCACCGTGGTCGCCAGCGACCTGGACGCGTTCCGTCGGGTGCTGGACGGCGGGCGGGCCGGGCGGCTCTTCCCGACCGGCGATCCGGCCGCCCTGGCCGCCGCGGTCAGCGACCTGCTCGACGATCCGGCCGCCCGGGCCGAGCTGTCCGCCTGCGCCAGCCAGGTGGTGGCCGCGTTCGACTGGCCGACGGTGGCCCGCCGGGTGCTTGAGGTGTACGCGACGGCGATCGAGGCGACCGACGGCCGGGTGATGGACGTGGAGTGGACCGCACCGAGCTGATGACGTACCGGACCGACGGGGATTGAGGCAGCACTACGATGCCGGGCATGTGGTGGGTGGTGGGCGCCGCGCTGGCGGTCGGGCTGGTGGCGGTCTACCTGACCTGGACGGCCGCCCGGGTCGAGCGGCTGCACACCCGGGTCGCGGCGGCCGCCCGGGCGCTGGAGGCCCACCTGCTGCGCCGCGCCGCCGCCGCCGCGGTGCTCGCCGAGGAGCGGTACGCCACGGAGCTGTACGCGGCGGCCCGGATCGCGCTGGACGCCGGGCCGGACGAGCGGGAGGCGGCCGAGAACGACCTCACCCGCCAGTTGCGGGCCGCCCGGCTGGACCCGGACGACCCGGCCGCCGCCTCGGTGGTCGCCGCCAGCCGCCGGTTGGCGCTGGCCCGTCAGCTGCACACCGACCTGGTCCGCGACGCGCTCTCCGCCCGCCGCCGCCCGCTGGTCCGGCTGCTGCGGATGGCCCGCAAGCACGACCGGCCGCACTACTTCGACGTCGACGACCCCACCCTCGCCGCCCAGCCGGACCTGACCATCGCCTGACCCGCTCGGCAGGTGAGCCCGGCCACAGTGCAGGCCACCGGTTGGTCGATTGGCTGTCGGTCGCCGCCGGTCGGCGGCGTAGCATCGGGCCCGGGTCCGGCCGCCGGGTCGGGTTCCCCAGCATCGGATTCCGCCTGCGAGGAGCGACGTCACCGTGTCCGAGTCCACCGTGAGTTCCGAATCCACCACCGGCACCCCCGTCGTCGGCAGTGCCCGGGTCAAGCGCGGCATGGCGGAGATGCTCAAGGGCGGCGTGATCATGGACGTGGTCACCGCCGAGCAGGCCAAGATCGCCGAGGACGCCGGCGCGGTCGCGGTGATGGCCCTGGAGCGGGTGCCCGCCGACATCCGGGCGCAGGGCGGCGTCTCCCGGATGAGCGACCCGGACATGATCGACAGCATCATCAACGCGGTCTCCATCCCGGTGATGGCCAAGGCCCGGATCGGCCACTTCGTCGAGGCGCAGGTGCTGCAGTCGCTCGGCGTCGACTACGTCGACGAGTCGGAGGTGCTGACCCCCGCCGACTACGCCAACCACATCGACAAGTGGGCGTTCACGGTGCCGTTCGTCTGCGGCGCCACGAACCTCGGCGAGGCGCTGCGGCGGATCAACGAGGGCGCGGCGATGATCAGGTCCAAGGGCGAGGCCGGCACCGGGGACGTCTCCAACGCCACCACCCACATGCGCAAGATCCGCGCCGAGCTGCGCCGGCTCAGCTCGCTGCCCGCCGACGAGCTGTACGTGGCGGCCAAGGAGCTGCAGGCGCCGTACGAGTTGGTCCGCGAGGTGGCCGAGACCGGCAAGCTGCCGGTGGTGCTCTTCACCGCCGGCGGCATCGCCACCCCGGCCGACGCGGCGATGATGATGCAGCTCGGCGCCGAGGGCGTCTTCGTCGGCTCCGGGATCTTCAAGTCCGGCAACCCCGCCCAGCGGGCCGCCGCCATCGTCAAGGCCACCACCTTCCACGACGACCCCGACGTGCTGGCCAAGGTCTCCCGGGGCCTCGGCGAGGCGATGGTCGGCATCAACGTCGACGAGGTCCCCGCCCCGCACCGCCTCGCCGAGCGCGGCTGGTGAGCCGGTCGCGTGATCACGAAGGATCCGGGTCGCAGCGGCGACCCGGATCCTTCCGGATCATGTCGAAGAGCGGGGGGTGGGTGTGAGCGGGCGGCCGGTGGTGGGGGTGCTGGGGCTGCAGGGGGATGTGCGGGAGCACCTGCGGGCGTTGGGTGACGCGGGCGCGGACGCGCGTGTCGTGCGCCGCCCCGGTGAGGTCGACGAGGTCGACGCGCTGGTGGTGCCGGGTGGCGAGTCGACCACCATGAGCCGGCTGGCGGTGGAGTTCGAGCTGCTCGACCCGATCCGCAAGCGGGTCGCCGACGGGATGCCCGTCTACGGCTCCTGCGCCGGCATGATCATGCTCGCCACCGAGGTGCTCGACGGCCGCCCCGACCAGCGGGGCTTCGAGGGCATCGAGATGACCGTGCGGCGCAACGCGTTCGGCCGGCAGGTCGACTCGTTCGAGGCGCCCGTGGAGATCGCCGGCGTGCCCGGGCCGTTGTTCCACGCCGTGTTCATCCGGGCGCCCTGGGTGGAGCGGGTCGGCCCCGGGGTCGAGGTGCTGGGGCGGGTCACCAGCGGTGCGGCGGCCGGGCGGATCGTTGCCGTCCGGCAGGGCAACCTGCTGGCCACCGCGTTCCACCCGGAGCTGACCGGTGACCTGCGGGTACACCGCTACTTCGTGGAGCTGGTCCGGGCCGCGGGCTGACCGCCGCGCCCGGTTCCGGCCGGGCTGGTCCGGGCCGCGGGCTGACCCGTTGTACGGGGTGTGACAGCACCCCGGGGGCCGCCGGTAGGATTGCCCCGTCCGGCGGGTGGTTCCGCTCGCCACGGCTGCACGGCCATGATCGATGGCGCTTCGCGCGTACCCGATTGTTGTGGGCGTGGCGCCGACCCGCGGACGCCGCGGGCGGTGGAGCCGGGACGGCGGCGGTTGACGACGGAGGTTACCTATGTCCGGCCACTCCAAGTGGGCGACTACCAAGCACAAGAAGGCGGTCATCGACGCCAAGCGCGGCAAGATGTTCGCCAAGCTGATCAAGAACGTCGAGGTGGCGGCGCGCACCGGCGGCGGTGACCCGGCCGGCAACCCGACCCTCTTCGACGCCATCCAGAAGGCGAAGAAGAGCTCCGTCCCCAACGACAACATCGACCGGGCGGTCAAGCGCGGCTCCGGTCTGGAGGCCGGCGGCGCCGACTGGCAGACCGTGATGTACGAGGGCTACGGCCCCAACGGCGTGGCGCTGCTGATCGAGTGCCTGACCGACAACCGCAACCGGGCCGCCACCGAGGTACGCACCGCGCTGACCCGCAACGGCGGCTCGCTGGCCGACGCCGGCTCGGTGTCGTACATGTTCTCCCGCAAGGGCGTCGTGATCGTGCCGAAGGCCGGGCTCTCCGAGGACGACGTGCTGCTCGCCGTCCTGGACGCCGGCGCCGAGGAGGTCAACGACCTGGACGAGGCGTTCGAGGTGATCTCCGAGCCGAACGACCTGATCCCGGTCCGCACCGCCCTGCAGGAGGCCGGCATCGAGTACGACTCGGCCGAGTCGTCCCTGGTCCCGAGCGTCCGGGTCCCGCTCGACGAGGACGGCGCCCGCAAGATCTTCAAGCTGATCGACGTCCTGGAGGACTCCGACGACGTCCAGAACGTCTACGCCAACTTCGACGTCTCCGACGAGGTAATGGCCGCCGTCGCCTGACCCCCGCCCCGGGCGCGCCGGCGCCGCCATGATCATGAACACCGACCGCCCACCCGCGATCCCCTCGATGATCTGAGCGCTACTGCTGTTACCGGCGAGGTTTAACAGCAGTAGCGCTCAGATCATCGACTGCGCCACGCGCACACCTGGCCGCTGTCGGCGCAGGGGGGCTACCGCTTCACCGCTTGGAGGAACGCGGCCCACGCGGACGGCCCGAAGGTCAGCGACGGTCCCGCCTGGTCCTTGCTGTCCCGCACCAGCACCCGACCGGGGAGATTGTCAGCGACCTCCACGCAGTTACCCGTCGCGGTGCTGCGGCGGGACGTGCGCCAGTTCGGGGTACTCCTCAGGTCCATGACTCCGCCGCTTTCGTGATGAGTTCAAGGCTCCGGTGCTGCGGCTCAGCGTACTCGCGTACCGCCTCCCACCTTCTTTCAAGGGCTGTCACGCCCACCGGGTTCTCCACCACACCACCCTCCGGATGGCCGTCGACCAGCCCTACCGTGCGTCCCTGGACGCTGGCGAGCGCAAGCGGCCCGTTGAGCCCGGCGTACGCGCCGACGTGCGACGGCACCACGTAGATGCTCACGTTCGGGCGCTGGATCGCCTCCACCAGCGCAAGAAGCTGTGGGCGCATCACCGTCGGTCCGCCGACCGGCCGATAGAGCACACCTTCATCGAGAGTCACGACCAACCGGGCAGGGCTGTCGTTGCGGGTTATGACTGCCTGCCTGGCAAGCCGATTCATCACGGCTTCCTCTGCTGCGGCACCGGCCAACTCGGTTCCGATGATGGCGCGTGCGTAGGCCTCGGTCTGGAGCAGGCCGGGGACGATGACGGTTTCGAAGTGCCGCAACAGGTCCGCTTCACGTTCATGCTCGAACCACGACTTCAGCCAGATCGGGGTCACCTCGTTTCGAATGTGCCCCTCGTAGTACTCGACAAAGGACGTCCCGAGTGCCTGGTCAACTGCTGCCAGGTAGTCCGGGGTCACCGGGCGTTCGCCGCGCTCGATGCCGCCGACGTGCTGCGCCGAATAATGGATCTTGGCAGCCCAGGCGTCCTGGCTGAGCCCGATCAACTCGCGCAGTCGACGAAGGTGCCTTATCAGAAAGTCGCTGCCGGCCACAACCCATTCACATCCTCACGTTCACTCGGGTTGCGCTGACATTGTGCAAACCCTGAGTCGTACCAATAATCTTCCGACCCTCATGGTCTGTCGTCCAGGGTGGATTTCAACAGTGGAGCCCACCTACCGATTCGACCGGAGGTAGCGCAGATGGGAAACGACGACGAACACCGAACAGGCAACCGTCCGCCGGTCGGGCGGTACGGCAGGTGGCGGCCGATCAACAGTCGGCGCATCGGCGGGCACCACGACAACCCGGGCCGCGTCGAGCCCCACCGCCGCTACGACGAACGTGATCGGCCGGTCCCGTCCATCGGGCCGATCCAGGGACCGGTCCTGTTCCCGGACACCATTCCGCGGCACGTCCAGGCGGACTCGCTGCGGATGATGCTCGCGCGCCACGCGCCGGATGGCGACCGGATGTGTCGATGCGGCCTACCGCTCGGCGAACTGACCGGACTCTGCTGGTACGGCCGGCAGGCACAGAAACGGCTCTCCGAGCTGGCTCCCGATCATCGGGCCGAGAGTCCCGGCGAGCCGGACCGATAGCCCCCCGTGACCCACGTCATAAGGCGAGCTGTCAGATATCCCGCCGCTGCCGCGTTCAAAGGGCACGCGAACAGACGGGAGCCAGAAATGCCGCACCGCATCACCGTTCTGGGGGCCGGATACGCCGGGGCCTCCGCCGCCGGCGTCCTCGCCCGCCACCTGCACCCCGACGATTTCGAGATCACCGTCGTCAACGCCGAACCGGACTTCGTCGAACGGATTCGGCTGCACCAGCTCGCCGCCGGCCGGGACCTGCGCCGGTTCGGCCTGGCGGAGATGTTCGCGGGCACGGGCATCCAGCTGCGCGTGGCCCGCGTCACCGCGATCGACGCCGGGCGGCGCACCGTCAGCGCCGGCGACGACCAGATCGGGTACGACACCCTGCTCTACACCCTCGGCAGCACCATCGGCGAGCACGGTGTTCCGGGCGTGGCCGAGCACGCCTTCGACGTCGCCGGGCGGCCGGCGGCGCTGCGGCTGCGGCAGCGCCTGGCCGATCTCCCCGATGGCGGTTCGGTGCTTGTCGTCGGCGGCAACCTGACCGGCATCGAGGTCGCCACCGAGATCGCCGAGTGCCGACCCGGGCTGCGGGTCAGCCTCGCCACCAGCGGCGAACTGGGTGGTTGGCTGGGCCCGTCGGGTCGCCGGCACCTGCTGGGCGCCTTCGACCGGCTCGGTATCACCGTCGCGCAGCACACCACCGTCGCTCGGGTCGAGCCGACCGGCGCCGTCGCCACCGACGGCACGGCGCTGTCGGCCGACGTGACGGTGTGGGCGGCCGGGTTCGCCGTGCATCCGATCGCCGCCGCCAGCGGCCTTGCCGTCGAGTCCGACGGCCGGATCACCGTCGACCGGATGATGCGGTCCGTCTCCCACCCGGACGTCTACGCGGCCGGGGACAGCGCCTTCGTCATCGGCGACAACGGCCAGCCGCTGCCGATGTCCTGCGGCTCGGCGGGCTTCACCCGGATGCAGGCGACGGCCGCGATCATCGGCGACCTCACCGGGCAGCGGATCCCGAAGACCTCGCTGGCCTACCTCGGCAACTGCATCAGCCTCGGGAGCCGGGACGCGATCTTCCAGACGGTGGACGGCGCGGCGCGGTCGAGATCATGGGCGCTGCGCGGCCGGCCCGCCTCGCTGGTCAAGAACTTCGTGCTCAGGGGCGCCACCTGGGGCATCAGCAACCCGACCTACGGACTGCCGGCCCGCCGGCGTCGCCTGGCGAAGGCGCCGCACCGCCCGGTCCAGCCGGCGGTGGCCGACTAGCGTGGCCGTCATGGACGCCGCCACCGTGGAGCGTTTCGAGGCCAACCGGGACCGGTTGGCCTCGCTCGCGTACCGCCTGCTCGGGTCGGCGGCCGACGCCGAGGACGCCGTGCAGGACACGTTCCTGCGTTGGCACGCCGCCGACCGGGACCGCATCGAGGTGCCCGAGGCGTGGCTGACCAAGGTGGTGACCAACGTGTCCCTCGACCGGCTGCGGTCGGCGCAGGCCCGGCGCGAGCGGGCGGCCGGCGAGTGGCTGCCCGAACCGCTGCTCGACGGCGACCCGATGCTCGGCCCGGCCGACACCGCCGTGCAGCGCGAATCGGTGACCCTGGCGATGCTGCTGCTGATGGAGCGCCTCTCCCCGGTCGAGCGGGCGGTCTACGTGCTGCGCGAGGCGTTCGCCTACCGCCACACCGAGATCGCCGAGATCCTCGACATCACCGAGTCCGCCAGCCAGCAGCACGCGCACCGCGCCCGGCAGCGGATCGCCGCCGGGCGGGCCGGTGGTCGGATCGACCAGGCCGCCGCCCGCAGGGTCGTCGAGGCGTTCGTCGCCGCCGCCTCCTCGGGCGACGTAGACCGGCTGGTGGCGCTGCTCACCGACGACGCGACCGGGATCTCCGACGGCGCCGGCTTCGGGCCGGCCCGCAAACTGCTGCGGCACGCGGACCCGCGGCGGCTGGCCATCGCCCTGCGGGCCGCCTTCCTGCCGACCCCGGCGAAGCGGAAGCTGGTCGGCGGCTCCCCGTCGATGTACGCCGAGGTGGTCAACGGCTCGCCCGCCCTGATCGCCGCGCTCGGCGACCGGGTCGTCGGAGTGGTGGTCCTGGCGGTCCGCGACGACCGGATCGCGGCCGTCTGCGGCATCGCCGACCCGGGCCGGCTCGGCCGCCTCACCCGCTGGTGGCGGCGGCGCGAGCCGGCCGCCCCGGTCATCACATCCTGGTGACCGGCGGCGGTCAGCCTGCCGCGTCGGCTCCGGACCCGGGCATTGACGGCTGAGCCGGGCGGCCGGGCGTCGTCGGGTGCGCCGGGCCGGCCAGGGTGGCCGGCACCGCCATGCCGGGGACCGGGTGGAACGCGGGTGTGCTGCCGGCGATGCGGTCCCGCTGCGCGGCGCTGATCTGCCGGATCACCCTGGTGAAGGTGTACGCGGCGAGCACCATCACCGCGGCCACGATCGCCTGGTACCCGAACGCCTCGCCGTAGTATCCGACGTAGCGCTGGTAGTCGGAGCGGGCGCTGAGCAGTTGGGGCAGGCTCCCGTAGGTCTGTTCGTCGGCGCGGCTGACCAGCCGGTCAACGATCGCCCACCCGATCCACGCCGCCCACCACACCTTCAGCACGGTCGGGGTGTCCGCCCGGCGCAGCGTCTCCCGGGCGATGTTGGCCACCACCCGGTAGGGCATGACCAGGTTGACGAACGGCACCAGCCACCCGGCGATGGACCAGCCCACCGAGATGGGGGTCGCCGCGTCCGGGAACGCGTCCAGGTTCTTGCGGGCCCGGTAGGTCCAGATGATCGTCAGGACCGCCGTGGTCAGCAGCGCGACCACCAGCGGCAGCGAGACCAGCACGGTCACCAGCAGGGCGACGTCCAGCAGCGCCGGGTCGCTGGTGTCCCGGGCCTGGACGGCGAGTGACCTGCCGATCAGGGTGGAGAGCCAGTACGCCACGGTGAACCCGGCGGTGACCCAGGCGGCCACCACCGCGGCGGTGCCGATCCCGGTCACCGGGTAAGTACGTGCGCCGAGCCGGACCATGGGCGGTGGGGCGGGTGCCTGGCAGGTCGGGCAGAAGGCGTCGGAGACGGCGAGCGCCGCGCCGCAGGTTCGGCAGATCATCGGTTACTCCTGTGTAGACATGAGCGGCCAGCTTAGGGCGTCGGTCGACTCACCGCAGCCCGGTTTGTCGGCGCGGTCGCCGGACCGGTCCGGGCCGGCCGCATCCAACCGGTGACCTCCCGACGAAGTGTCCCGGTAGGGGATCGTCGACTCCGGGAGGGTGGCCAGGGTGCTGACCGAGGGGGCGTCACGGGTGGATCCGCAGCCGGCCCGCGACCGGCTGCGCCGGGCCGGTGACCGGCTCGACCCGTACCGGGTGGCCGACCTGGTGGCGGAGCTGGCCGGGGCGGCGGGCGTGGTGGAGGTGTGGGACCAGCTCTGCGTACCGCTGCTGGCTGGCCTGCCCGGCCGGGCCGGGATCGACATCGCGGTCGAGCACACGCTGTCGGAGGGCATCCGGGCCGGCCTGGACCGGCACGCGCCGCGCCCGGACCAGGGCGGTCCGGGCCGGCCGGAGAAACCGGGACCGGGACGGGTGCGCGGGGTGCTGCTGGCGGCCGCGGAGCGGGAGGAGCACTGTCTGGCGCTGCACGCGCTGGCGGCCGCGTTGCGCGAACGCGGCCGGTCGTGCCTGCTGCTGGGCGCCGCGGTGCCGTGGAGCGCGTTGTCGACCGCGGCCCGCCGGACCGCCGCGCAGACCGTGGTGGTGTGGGCGCAGACCCAGGCCACCGGCCGGGACCATCGGCTCGTCCGGCTGGCCCGGGGGCTGCCGGAGACCCGGGTCTTCGCGGCCGGGCCGGGTTGGCCGGCGCGGCTGCCCGGACCGGTGGCCCGGCTCGGATCGCTGCGGGAGGCGGTACGCCGATGCGGCCAGGCGGGTGACGCCGGCCACATACGAAACGATACCGTTCCGTATCGCTTCCTGCGGCCCTAGAGTCGGTCGGCGGGGGTGGCCGACAGCCACCGCACCCGACGGGGGAGGGGCACCAGGATGAGCACCACACCGAACACCGGGCGGACCGACCCGCCCGACACCGGACATCCACGGCGCTGGGCGATCCTCGGCGTACTGGTGATCAGCCTGCTGGTGGTGGTGCTCGACAACACCATCCTCAACGTCGCGCTGCGCACCCTCGCCGACCCGGTACACGGGCTCGGCGCCACCCAGGGCGAACTCGAGTGGTCGATCAACTCGTACACCCTGGTCTTCGCGGGTCTGCTCTTCACCTTCGGCGTGCTCGGCGACCGCTACGGGCGCAAGCGCTTCCTGCTGCTCGGCCTGGCCGCCTTCGGGCTCTCCTCGCTGCTGTCCGCGTACGCCCAGGACCCGGCGCAACTGATCGCCGCCCGGGCGGTGATGGGCCTCGGCGGGGCGGCCATCATGCCGGTCACCCTCTCGATCATCTCCAACGTCTTCGACCCGCGTGAACGCGGCCGGGCGATCGGCGTCTGGGCCGGCGCGGTCGGTCTGGCCGTCGCCATCGGGCCGGTCGCCGGCGGGCTGCTGCTGGAGCGCTTCTGGTGGGGCTCGGTCTTCCTGGTCAACGTCCCGGTGGTGGCCGTCGGCCTGATCGCCGTCGCCCTGCTGGTGCCCGAGTCGCGCGACCCGAAGCCCGGCCGGATCGACGTGCTCGGAGTGGCGCTGTCGGTCGTCGGGCTGGTCGCCCTCTCCTACGGCATCATCGACGGCGGCGAGCACGGCTTCGGCCGGCCGGTGGTCTGGGCGGCGATCCTCGGCGGACTCGCGGTGCTGGCCGCCTTCGTCCGCCACGAACTGCGCATCCCGTACCCGTCGCTGGACGTCCGGCTGTTCACGCTGCCGCGGTTCGCCGCGCCGGTCGCGCTGGTCGGGCTGGTCTTCTTCGCTGCGATGGGCGTGCTCTTCTTCAGCTCGTTCTACTTCCAACTGGTACGCGGCTACACACCGCTGCAGACCGGCCTGCTCTACCTGCCCTTCGCCGGCGCCCAACTCCTGTTCGCCCCCCGCAGCGCCGCCCAGGTACACCGGTACGGAGCGAAGGCGGTCGCCGCCGCCGGGCTCGGCCTCACCCTGGTCGGCGTCGGCGCCTTCGCCCTGGTCGACGCCGAAACCCCACTGTGGATCATCTGCGTCGTCTTCTTCCTGCAGGGTGCCGGGATGGCCAGCATCGTGCCGCCGGCCACCGAACTGATCATGTCCGCGCTGCCCCGCGAGAAGGCCGGCGTCGGATCGGCGGTCAGCAACACGATCCGCCAGGTCTCCGGCGCGCTCGGCCTGGCGGTGCTCGGCTCGGTGCTGGCCGCCATCTACCGCAGCCGGATCTCCGACACCGCCGGGACGCTGCCCGAGCCGGTCCGGTCGGCGGCCGGCGAGTCGATCTCCGGGGCGTACGGGGTGGCCGACCTGCTCGGTCCGGCCGGGGCCGGCCTGATCGCCGCCGCCGACGACGCCTTCCTCACCGCCATGCACACCGCCGCCACCGTCGCCGCGGTGGTGGCCGGGCTGGGCGTGCTGGTGGTGCTGCGCTGGATGCCCGGCCGCCCCACCCCGGCGCCCGGACCGGCCGACACCGCCAGACCGGCCGACACCGCCGGACCGGCCGACACCACCGGGCCGGGTTCCCGGGATCCGGTCGGGGCCGGGCGAGAATAGCCAGTCATGACCGTCGCAGACGTCCCGCCCCGGCCACCCGGCCGACCCCGCAGCAGCCGCGCGGACGAGGCGATCGTGGCGGCGACGCTCGCCCTGCTCGCCGAGGGCACCGCGATCGAGGCGATCGCGATCGAGGCGATCGCGGCGCGGGCCGGCGTCGGCAAGGCCACCATCTACCGGCGCTGGCCGGGCAAGGACGAACTGCTGCGCGACGCGCTGCGTACCCTGAAGGGCCCACCGCCCGTGCCGGCCGGCGAGTCGGTCCGCGACGACCTGATCGCGCTGCTGGAACCGATCTGTCGGGGCACCGACGGCCCGGCCGCCCAGGTGCTGCCCAGCCTGGTGCTGGCCGGGCGGACCAGCCCGGAGCGGCACCGGCTCTACCAGGAGCTGATCGAGCCGAGCCGCGAGGTGCTGCGGGAGGTGCTGCGCCGAGGGGTACGTCTCGGCGAACTCCGGGCCGACCTGGACGTCGAGTTGGCGGTGGCGCTGCTGACCGGACCGGTGCTGACCCAGCGGATGCTGCGCGCCCAGCCCCGCCTGGACGGAGCGAACCTGCCGGCCCGGGTCGTCGACGCCGTCCTGGCCGGCATCGCCGGACCGGACGGCGCGGGGCGTGTCGACGTTCCGGACCGGATCGGCGACCAGTAGGGTGTCGAACACACGTACGTGCTGACGGCAGGGGAGGGGGCGGCGTGCGGGTTCTCGGCGTCGACCCAGGGCTGACCAGGTGCGGCGTCGGGGTGGTGGAGGGGGTGCCCGGCCGGCCGTGCACGCTCGTCGCCTACTACGTGATCCACACCGACCCCGGCAACGAACTGCCGCTGCGCCTGCTGCACCTGGACCGCACCCTCACCGACCTGGTGGCCGAACACCGGCCCGCCAGCGTCGCCGTCGAGCGGGTGTTCAGCCAGCACAACGTGCGTACGGTGATGGGCACCGCGCAGGTGAGCGCGGTGGCGGTGCTGGCCGGCGCGCGCGCCGGGCTGCCGGTCCAGACCTACACTCCCAGCGAGGTGAAGGCGGCGGTGACCGGCTCCGGCCGGGCCGACAAGGCGCAGGTCACGGCGATGGTCACCCGGCTGCTCGGGTTGACCGAGGCGCCCCGGCCGGCGGACGCCGCGGACGCGTTGGCGCTGGCCATCTGCCATGTCTGGCGGGGCGGCACCAGATCGAAGCTGGCGGCGGCGGCCGCCGCCAGACGAGGAGGAGCGGCATGATCGCGAGCGTGCGGGGCGTGGTGGCCGGGCTCTCGCCGGACGGCGCGGTGATCGAGGTGGGTGGCGTCGGACTGGCCGTGCAGTGCGCGCCCGGCACGCTCGCCGGCCTGCGGGTCGGCGGGCCGGCCCGGCTGGCGACCAGCCTGGTGGTCCGGGAGGACTCGCTGACCCTCTACGGCTTCGCCGACGACGACGAGAAGCAGCTGTTCGAGCTCCTGCAGACGGCCAGCGGGGTCGGCCCCCGGCTGGCCCAGGCGGTGCTGGCCGTGCACACCCCGGACACCGTCCGCAAGGCGATCGCCAACGCCGACACCGCCACCCTGACCCGGGTGCCGGGGATCGGCAAGAAGGGCGCCGAGCGGCTGGTGCTGGAGCTGCGCGACCGGATCGGCCCGGTGGCGGTCGGCCCCGACGGTGCCGCCGGGGTGACCGTCGGCGCCTGGCCGGACCAGGTACGCCAGGCACTGATCGGGCTCGGCTGGACCGCCGCCCAGGCCGACCAGGCGGTGGCCGCGGTCGCGGAGACCCTCGACGGCGCCACCCCGCCAGTGCCGGTGCTGCTCAAGCAGGCCATCCGGCTGCTCGGGAAGACCCGATGACCGCTGCCGACGACCCGTCGACCGGCCTGGTCTCCGGGTACGCCAGCGACGCCGACCGGGACGCCGAGGCCAGCGTCCGGCCGAAGCGGCTGGCCGACTTCATCGCCCAGCACCGGGTACGCGACCAGCTCGACCTGCTGCTGCGCGGCGCGATGGGCCGCGGCCGCCCCCCGGACCACATCCTGCTGTCAGGGCCGCCTGGCTTAGGTAAGACCACGTTGGCCAACATCGTCGCCGCCGAGCTCGGTGCGGGGCTGCGGGTGACCAGCGGGCCGGCCATCGAACGCTCCGGTGACCTAGCCGCGATCGTCACCAGCCTGACCGAGGGCGACGTGCTCTTCATCGACGAGATCCACCGGATCGCCAAGCCCGCCGAGGAGCTGCTCTACAGCGCGATGGAGGACTTCCGGGTGGACGTGGTGGTGGGCAAGGGGCCCGGTGCCACCGCCATCCCGCTGGACGTCGAGCCGTTCACGCTGGTCGGGGCGACCACCCGGTCCGGACTGCTGACCGGCCCGATGCGCGACCGGTTCGGGTTCGTGGCGCACCTGGACTTCTACGACGCGGCCGACCTGGCGGTGCTGCTGCACCGGTCGGCGCGGATCATGGACGTGCCGATCACCGAGGACGGGGCGGCCGAGATCGCCGGCCGGTCCCGGGGCACCCCGCGGATCGCCAACCGGCTGCTGCGCCGGGTCCGCGACTACGCGGAGGTGCGCGCGGACGGGGTGGTCAACCTGGCCACCGCGCGGGCCGCGCTGCGCGTCTACGACGTCGACGAGCTCGGCCTCGACCGGCTGGACAAGGCGGTGCTGACCGCGCTGGTCGACTCGTTCCGGGGTGGTCCGGTGGGGTTGTCGACGCTGGCGGTGGCGGTGGGGGAGCAGCCGGACACCGTCGAGGAGGTCTGCGAGCCGTTCCTGGTCCGGGCGGGTCTGCTGGCGCGGACCCCGCGCGGCCGGGTGGCCACCGAGGCGGCTTGGCGCCATCTGGGTCGTACGCCCCCGACTGGTACCTTTGGCCTGGGTGCCGCCCCGGCGCCCGACCTGTTCTCCGCGGAGACGCCTGGGCCGTGATCCGTTCGTGATCCCTGCCGCCTGCGGTGCTCTCAGCCTGAGGGATTACACTCGCCGCGTTGTTAACAGGACGTGAGATCCTGCCTCCGGTCCGGCGCGGCGCGTCGTCCGGGGCCAATGGGAAGGTCATAGACCGTGTATTTGGCGCAAGAGTCCGGCGGCGCCGGCGGCTTTCTGCCGATCATGATGATCGTGCTGCTCTTCGGGGTCATGTACTTCATGATGATCCGGCCGCAGCAGAAGCGCCGCAAGGAAGCCGAGCAGATGCAGTCCTCGATCGGCCCCGGCGACGAGGTGGTCACCATCGGCGGCCTCTACGGCACCGTGACCAGTGTCGACCAGGAGACGGTGATGCTCGAGGTGGCTCCCGGCGTGCAGACCCGCTACGCCCGCCCGGCGATCGCCCGGGTGGTCACCCAGACCACGCCCGAGCGGGTCGAGCCGGTCGTCGACGAGGCCGAGGCCAAGGACTGACAACCGGCGCCGGACGTCGGCCGCGGGTCCTCACCGACCCCGGGTACGCGGCGCCCGGAGGCATCGAAGATACTTGATAATCGCGCTGGCGTGCCGTCACGTCGGCGCGGCAGCACCCAGGTCGCCGGGAGGCCGGCGCTCCACCTGCCGCCACCACCAGCGGCCGAACCGCGCAGGGAGACAGGACAGCCGTGGCACCACCTCAGGGACAGATGCGGCCCGGGCGGCAACTGATCGTTCTCGGGCTGATCTTCGCCGTCCTCTATCTCATGGTCTTCTTCGCCGGCGCCAGCGGGAGCTGGCAGGACCGGCTGGAGCCGAGGCTCGGCCTCGACCTGGTCGGCGGCACCCGGATGACGCTGGAGGCGACCACCGAGGACGGCGGGGTCCCGCCGTCGGAGTCGCTGGAGGAGGCCCGGCAGATCATCGAGGCCCGGGTCAACGGCCTCGGCGTCTCCGAGGCCGAGGTGGTCACCGAGGGCAACCGGAACATCGTGGTCCTGCTGCCCGGCCAGAACCGCGACCTGAACGAGATCGGTGACGCGGCCGAACTGCGCTTCCGCAAGCTGCTCAAGATGACCGACGGCAGCGGGGCCAGCGCCGCCCCGGCCCCGACGGCCACCGCGGCTCCCGACCCGTCGGCCGGCCCGGACGCCTCGGCCGGCCCGGAGCCGTCCGGCAGCCCCGACGCCGCCGCGGGCTCGCCGAGCGCCGGGGGGAGTGGCGGCGGGCAGGGTGTGCTGGCCCAGGACGCCACCCCGACCCCGACCGCCACCCCGAGCCCGAGCGCCGAGGCCGAGCCACCGGCGGACGCCGGACAGAACGCCCTGACGCCTGAGCAGCAGCTGGCCGCGGTCCGGCAGAAGGTCGGCGAGGCGGCCTGGACCGCCGCCGAGGGCCTGCAGGGTCCGGCCGACTTCACCCAGGACCCGGCGCTGGCCGAGACGCTGAAGCCGTTCGCCGACCTGACCCCGGCCGAGGTCCGGGTGTTGCCGCCGACCATGCAGTTCAACCTGCCGATGGTCACCTGCGACAAGCTCGACCGCCGTACCCCCGGTTCGATCAAGGCACCCGACCAGCAGGTCGTCGCCTGCGAGCAGGGTCAGATGAAGTACCTGCTGGACGTCGCCAAGGTGCTCGGCACCGACGTGGACGACGCCACCGCGGTGCTCGACCAGACCACCAGCCAGTGGGTGGTCAGCCTGGACTTCACCGGGGACGGCCAGCGCAAGTGGACCGACCTGACCCGGGAGGCGTTCAACAACGAGGGCCAGGCCTGTGACGCCAGCGCGCTCGGCGACCAGAGCAAGTGCCGGGTCGCGGTGGTGCTCGACAACACGGTCATCTCCGCCCCGGAGATCCAGGGCGTGCTCACCGGCGACTCGCAGATCACCGGCAGCTTCAACAACCGGACCGCGAGCGAGCTGGCCAGCCAGCTGCGCTACGGCGCGCTGCCGCTGACCTTCACGCCGCAGGAGGCGCAGAGCATCACCGCCACCCTGGGCACCGAGTACCTGCGGGCCGGTCTGCTGGCCGCCGGTATCGGCATGCTGCTGGTCATCGTGTACGCCTTCTTCTACTACCGGCTGCTCGGCTCGGTGATCTTCCTGAGCCTGATCCTCTCCGCGCTGCTGGTCTACGGCGCGTTGATCGTGCTCGGCCGGCAGATCGGCTTCACGCTGACGCTGGCCGGCATCGCGGGCTTCATCGTCTCGCTCGGTGTTGCGGCGGACTCGTTCGTCATCTACTTCGAACGATTGAAAGACGAGATCCGGGAGGGGCGCAGCCCGCGCAGCGCGGTGCCCCGGGCCTGGGTCCGGGCCCGCCGGACCATCATCTCCGCCAACGCCATCTCGATCATGGCGGCGGTGGTGCTCTACATCGTCTCGGTCGGCACCGTGCAGGGCTTCGCCTTCGCGCTCGGTCTGGCCACCATCCTCGACCTGGTCGTGGTCTTCCTCTTCCGGCATCCGATCATGACCTTGTTCGCGCGTACCCCGGCGTTCCTGTCGCCGCGGGTCAGTGGACTCGGTCGGGCCCTGGAGCAGAGCGACGACCGGGACGACAGCCAGCCCCGCAAGACCCGCCTGAAGGAGGCCTGAGATGAGTGGTCTCGCCAGTCGCCTGTACCGGGGCGACGCCGGCCTGCGGATCATCCCGCGCCGCAAGCTCTGGTTCTCCATCGCCGGTGGTCTGGCGCTCTTCGCGGTGCTCAGCTTCGCGATCCAGGGCTTCCACCTCGGCATCGAGTTCCGGGGCGGCAACGAGTTCCAGATCCCGACCAGCGTCGGCACCATGGACCGGGCCGAGGAGGCGGTCGCCGACGCGCTCGGTGACGTCTCGTCCGACGAGCCGCTGACGGTGGTCTCCACCCAGCAGGTGGGTGACACCACCTACCTGGTACGCACCATGGAGCTGGGTCAGCAGGAGGCCACCGACGTCCAGAACGCGGTCGCCCAGGAGCTGGGGGTGACACCCCAGGAGATCAGCACCAACCGGGTCAGCGGGGCGTGGGGCGCCCAGGTCACCGAACGGGCGCTGCTCGGTCTGGTGATCTTCCTGGTCCTGGTGACCGGCTACCTGGTGCTGCGCTTCGAGGCCCGGATGGCGATCGCGGCCGTCACCAGCCTGCTGTTCAACCTGCTGCTCACCGCCGGGGTCTACTCGGCCGTCGGCTTCGAGGTGACGCCGTCGACGATCATCGGCTTCCTGACCATTCTCGGTTTCGCCCTCTACGACGTGGTGGTCGTCTTCGACAAGATCCAGGAGAACACCCGAGGGATCACGGCCGGCTCGACGCAGACCTACGGCGAGGCCGCCAACCTGGCGATCAACCAGACCCTGATGCGCTCCATCAACACTTCGGTGGTGGCACTGCTGCCGGTCGGTGGCCTGCTCTTCATCGGTGCCGGCCTGCTCGGCGCGGGCACCCTGAAGGACCTCGGCCTGGTGCTCTTCGTCGGTATGGCCACCGCCTTCTTCACCTCGATCTTCCTGGCCACCCCGCTGCTGGTGACGCTGAAGCAGCAGGACCCCCGGATCAAGTCGCACACCCAGCGGGTGCTGGCCCGGCGGGCCGGCGGCGGTACCGGCACCAGCCGCCGGACCCCGGCCACCCGGCGGGCCGGCGGTGCCGCGGCCCGGCCGGAGGGCGAGGAGCCCGAGACCGACGCCGAGCCGGCGGCCGCGCAGCCGGCCCGTGCCCAGTCGGCCGCGCTGGCCGGGTCCGCCCCCAAGGTGGGCGCCCGGCCCGGCAAGCGGTCCGGTGGCGGCCGGGGCGGTCGCTCCGGCGGCAACCGGCCCGGCGGCAAGCGGCGCTAGGGTCAGGGTCGGCGGCGGGCGAGGGGAGCGGCGTGACGGAGACCGAGATCGGGGTACGCGGCGACAGCGGGCCGGCGACGGCGCGGTTGGTGGCCAGCCGGGTGCTGGACGTCCCGGACTTCCCCAAGCCGGGGATCGTCTTCAAGGACCTGATGCCGCTCTTCGCCGACGGCGATGTCTTCCGCGAGGTCATCGACGGGATCATCGACCACCACGGGCGGGACTCGTTCGACGTGGTGGTCGGGATCGAGGCGCGCGGCTTCGTGATCGCCGCCGCGATCGCGTACGCCACCGGGGTGGGGGTGGTGCCGGTGCGCAAGGCCGGCAAGCTGCCGCGGGCGGCGTACGCCGCGTCCTACGCGCTGGAGTACGGCGAGGCGACCCTGGAGGTGCACCAGGACGCCTTCACGGCGGGGCACCGGGTTCTGGTGGTCGACGACGTGCTAGCCACCGGTGGCACCGCCGAGGCGACCCTGGAGCTGGTCGAGCGGGCCGGTGGCACGGTGGCCGGCTTCACCGTGCTGCTGGAGCTGACCTTCCTGGGCGGCCGCCAGCGGCTGGCGCCCCGTGGGGTTCATGCCCTTCTGGCGGTTTGATAGCTCATTGTGGCGGATTATCCGCTCTCGGTGTACGGGGGCGGGCGGTCCGGTTGCCGGCCCGGGTAGGATTGCCACTTGCCGGGCAGGCTTTCGACGTGCCCTGATCGGCTAGCGCAGGACCGCGCCGACCGGCTACGGTCGGCACATCCCCGGCGAGGTGTGAGGAGGCCGGTGTCCCACGATGTCGCCCCTCCGGCGGAGGGCACGGTGCAACCGACGGGCGAGCCTGCCGGCGTCCCCGACCGGACGCCCGGTACGCCCCCGACGGGCTCACCCGCGGGCGGTGCCAACGGCGCCACCCGCAACGGCACCCCCACCACCGGCCCGGCCGGCGCTGACCGCGTCGGCTCTGGCCCGGCTGCCCCCGGGAGCAATGGGACCAATGGGGCCGACCCGAAGCCGGTGCCGGCCGGGTCCGGGCCCGACGCCCCGCGGCCGGCTCGGGCGGCCCGCACCGGCGGCGCAGCCGCCGACACCGGGTCGACCGCTCCCGACCAGGACACCGGCCCCGACCAGAGCGCGGCAGCCAAGCAGAGCGCGGCCGTCGACCAGAGTGCGGGCGCCGACCAGAGCGCGGCTGCCGACCAGAGCGCGGCTGCCGACCAGTCTGCGCCGCCGACCGGGTTCGGGTTCTCCGGCGCGCCCACCGGTCGGCGGGTCCGCGCCCGGCTGGCGCGGTTCAACGCACCCTGGCAGACCCCCCAGGTGAGTGAGGTGCTGGAGCCGCTGATCTCGATGCACCGGCAGTGCCACCCCAAGGCCGACGCCCGGTTGCTGCAGAAAGCCTTCGACACGGCCGCCAAGTGGCACTCCGGCCAGTACCGCAAGTCCGGTGACCCCTACATCACCCACCCGCTGGCGGTGGCGTCCATCCTGGCGAACCTGGGGATGGACACCACCACGCTGGTGGCGGCCCTGCTGCACGACACGATCGAGGACACCAGCTACGGCCTGGACCAGATGCGCACCGACTTCGGCCCCGAGGTCGCGCTGCTCGTCGACGGCGTCACCAAGCTGGACCGGGTCAAGCTCGGCGACGCGGCCAAGGCGGAGACGATCCGCAAGATGGTGGTCGCGATGGCCAAGGATCCGCGGGTCCTGGTGATCAAGCTGGCCGACCGGCTGCACAACATGCGTACCCTGACCTTCCTGCCCCGGCCGAAGCAGGAGCAGAAGGCGAAGGAGACGCTGGAGATCCTGGCGCCGCTGGCGCACCGGCTCGGTATGAACACGATCAAGTGGGAGCTGGAGGACCTGGCCTTCGGCACGCTGTTCCCCAAGCGGTTCGAGGAGATCAACCGGCTGATCGGGGAGCACCAGCCGCAGCGGGAGGCGCTGCTCAAGCAGGTCACCCAGAAGGTCCAGGTGGACCTGAAGGCCGCGAAGATCAAGGCGGAGACCACCGGCCGGCCGAAGCACCTCTACTCGATCTACCAGAAGATGATCGTGCGCGGGCGGGACTTCAACGACATCTACGACCTGGTCGGGGTGCGGATCCTGGTCGATACGGTGCGGGACTGCTACGCCGCGCTCGGGGTGATCCACGCGAACTGGCAGCCGGTGCCGGGCCGGTTCAAGGACTACATCGCGATGCCGAAGTTCAACATGTACCAGTCCCTGCACACCACCGTGATCGGGCCGACCGGCAAGCCGGTGGAGATGCAGATCCGGACGCTGGCCATGCACCGCACGGCCGAGTTCGGCATCGCCGCGCACTGGAAGTACAAGGAGAAGAAGGACACTCCGGTGGTCGGCCCGCCGGCGCACATCGACGAGATGACCTGGCTGCGGCAGCTGCTGGACTGGCAGCGGGAGGCGAGCGACCCGAGCGAGTTCCTGGACGCGCTGCGCTTCGACCTGTCCAGCCAGGAGGTGTACGTCTTCACGCCGAAGGGCGACGTCATCCCGCTGCCCACCGCGTCGACCCCGGTGGACTTCGCGTACGCGGTGCACACCGAGGTGGGGCACAAGTGCATCGGCGCCCGGGTGAACGGCAAGCTGGTGCCGCTGGAGTCGACGCTCTCCAACGGCGACGTGATCGAGATCTTCACCTCGAAGTCCGACAACGCCGGCCCGACCCAGGACTGGCTCGGTTTCGTCAAGAGCCCGCGCGCCCGCACCAAGATCCGGCAGTACTTCAACAAGGAGCGCCGCGAGGAGGCGATCGAGGCCGGCAAGGACGCGATCGTCAAGGCGATGCGCAAGCAGGGCGTCCCGCTGCAGCGGATGATGAGCACGGACAACCTGATGACCATCGCCCGCGACCTGCACCTGGCCGACGTGGCCGCGCTGTACGCGGCGGTCGGCGACAGCCAGGTCTCCGCCCAGTCGGTGGTGCAGCGGCTGATGGCCGGCTACGGCGGCGAGGAGGGGGCGGCCGAGGACCTCGCCGAGACGGCGGTGGCGACCCGGCCGCCGCGCAGCCGGACCGCCAGCCACGACCCGGGGGTGGTGGTCCGGGGCGTCAGCGACGTCTGGATCAAGCTGGCCCGGTGCTGCACTCCGGTGCCGCCGGACACGGTGTTCGGGTTCGTCACCCGCTCCGGCGGGGTGAGCGTGCACCGCGACGACTGCGCCAACGCCGAGGACCTGCGGGTGCAGGGCGAGCGGATCGTCGAGGTGAGCTGGAAGCTGACGTCCGCCTCGACGTTCCTGGTCGCCATCCAGGTGGAGGCGCTGGACCGGCACAAGCTGCTGGCCGACGTGACCCGGGTGCTCTCCGACGAGCGGGTCAACATCCTCTCCGCCACCGTCACCACCACCCGCGACCGGGTCGCGGTGAGCCGGTTCAGCTTCGAGATGGCCGATCCGAAACACCTGGGCCACCTGCTCGCCGCGGTCCGCAAGGTGGATGGCGTCTTCGACGCCTACCGGGTCACCTCCGGCGCCTGACCGGGACTCGGCCAGCGCAACGAGAAGGAGCCGGCCCGACGGGTCGTCAGGCCGGCTCCCGGGAGCAGTGGGGTCGGTCAGTCCTGCGGTTCGGACATGGTCATCGTCTTGATGATGACCTCCTGCTTGGGGTGCCCGCCGCCGGCCTGCTGGGCGAAGGCGTCGTCGTGCCCGGCCGCCCCGACCTGCTTCACGATGTCCATGCCCTCGGTGATGGTGCCGAGCACCGTGTACGAGGCGTCCAGCTGCGAGTCGCCGAAGACGATGAAGAACTGGCTGCCGGTGGTGCCGGGCTGGCCGGAGTTGGCCATCGCGATCACCCCGTCCGGATACGGCGGGAGCTCTTCCAGCGGCAGGTTCTCCTCGCCGAACCGGTAGCTCGGGCCGCCCGTACCGTCGGTCTCCCGGTAGCCCTCGCCGGTGGCGCTCGGGTCACCGCACTGCAGCACCTGCAGCCCCTCGGTCACCAGCCGGTGGCACTTGGTGTTGTCGAAGAAGCCCTTGCTGGTCAGGTGGGTGAAGCTGGCCGCGGTGCAGGGCACCTCGGCGAGGTCCAGCTTGGCGGTGATCGGGCCGAGGTTGGTGTCGATGGTCATCGTCTGGGTGCCGGTGTTCTTCGCCTCGGTCGGCGGCAGCCCGACGTCCTTGACCTGCGGCCCGCCCTGCCCGGCCGGGATCTCGGTCCAGGTGCACTGGGCGTTGCCGGCGGCGGTGTCGCCGCCGGTCTCGTCGTCGCCGCCCAGGCTCATCACGAGCCAGGTGGTGCCCGCGACCACCAGCAGCAGCCCGAGGCCCGCGGCGATGCCGGCCTGCAGCTGCCGGCGTTTCTTCGCCGCCTCGGCGCGCTTGGCCATCTCCTTCTCGAGCTTGGCCCGTGCCGCGGCGCGCTGCCGCTCTCTGGTGGACGTCACGGTGGTTCCTCCTGGGCTATGTGGCTGCGGTGCTCCGTCCGCGGCTGACGTAATCTGCGGCTCTGGGTGCTCGGCGTTGTTGTCGGTGACGGTGCGCTACCTCTTGTTTAGCAATTGTGCGACTTGTCAGGACTGACCGGAAGCCGTGGGGGCCGGTGAGGCGGCCGAGTCGGTCGCCGGCGGCGGCGCCGGGGTGGCGCCCGGCTCGGCCACCTCACCCACCGTCACGCTCTGGATCAGCACGTCGGTCGCCGGTTTGATCTGGGCGCCCGAGCCGTTGTCCATGGTCTGCAGGGCGCCGATCTTCTCGACCACGTCCAACCCGGCGGTGACCCGGCCGACGATCGAGTAGCCCGGCTCGGCAGGGCTGAAGTCCTTGAAGAAGATCAGGAACTGGCTACCGTTGCTGCCCGGCGGGCTGCCGATCAGGGCCACCGTGCCGGCCGGGTAGGCCGGCGGCGTGGCCGGGGTCGGCTCCGCGCTGGGCTCCGCGCCCGGGCTGGCCGAGGCGGTCGGGGTGGCGGCCGGGTCGGCCGGCGCCGGGATGTTCTCGTTGTAGTACGAGTAGCTGGGGCCGCCCTCCCCGGTGCCGCTGGGGTCACCGCAGCGGATCGCCCCCTCCTCGGTGATCTCGTGGCACGGGGTGTTGTCGAAGAAGTTGTTGCTGGCCAGGTGGGCGAAGCTGGCGCCGGCGCAGGGTGACGAGGCGAGGTCCAGTTCGACCGTGATCGGATCGCCCTGGTTCGTGGTGATCGTCATCGGCCGGGTGCCGGCGGTCGGCACGTCCTCGGTGGGCGGGTTGCCGACGTCCTTGAGGTTGGTGTTGGTGGTCGCGTCCAGCGGCGTCCAGGAGCAGACCTCGGTGGCCTGCGGGGCGGGTTCGCTGTCGAAGCCGCCGAGCGCCCAGACCGAACCGAGCACGATCAGCGCCAGCGCGACGGTGGCGCCCACGCCGGCCTGGATGCGCCGTTTGCGCCGCAGCGCCGCGGCCCGCCGGGCCATCTGCCGGTCGAGCTTCGCGCGTGCGAGTTTGCGCTGCCGGTCCTTGCTGGAAGCCACCCGCGCTCCCCTTCCCTATGCCATGGTCGTCGTGGCGGACGGCGTGTCGTGCCGCCGGGCGTCGAGTGCGCCATGCCACACGCCCGCCAGAGTGTACGGGCACCGGCTGGGAAAGTGGTGTGCAGGTCGGCCGTCAACCGATCGGAGTTTATCTCTGCGCCCCGGGCGGTGCGCCGGCCGAGCCGGAGTGTGCCGGCGGAACCCGGTCGGCAGGCCCGATAGGCTGCCCAGGACGGACCCGGCGACCGCCGCGCCCGGCGGGGCACCCGACCGCCGCGGCGGAGGCGCCGGGCCAGCGGATCGTCGAGTGGAGGGGAGGGAAGCGGAGATGCTGGTCGCCGGCTTTCCCGCGGACGCGTTCGGCACCAACTGTTATGTGGTCGCCACCGCGCCGGGCGAGCAGTGCCTGGTGGTCGACCCGGGCATCGGGGTGCTCGACCGGCTCGACGACCTGCTCGCCGAGCACCGCCTGCAGCCGGCCGCCGTCCTGCTGACCCACGGCCACCTCGACCACACCTTCTCCGTGGCGCCGGTCTGCGGAGCGCGGGGGATCACCGCGTACGTGCATCCGGGCGACCGGGAGATGCTGGCCGATCCGAGCAAGGCGCTCTCCGCCGACCTGACCGCGCTCTTCGGGGGCCGGCTGCCCTACGCCGAGCCCGACGACGTGGCCGAGCTGACCGACGGCGCCACCCTCGCGCTGGCCGGCCTGGAGATCACCGTCGATCACGCGCCGGGGCACACCGGTGGGTCGGTGCTGTTCCGGCTGCCGGGTCACGACGTCCGCCGGCTCGGCGCGGCCGCGGGCCCGACGCCGGAGGGCGCCGAGCAGCTCTGCCTCTCCGGGGACGTGCTGTTCGCCGGCTCGATCGGCCGCACCGACCTGCCCGGCGGCAGCATGCCGGCGATGCTGGCCAGCCTCCGGGACAAGGTCCTTCCGCTGGCCGACGAGACCATCGTGCTGCCCGGCCACGGCCCGGCCACCACCATCGGCCGGGAACGCGCCACCAACCCGTACCTGCGGGAGGTCGCGGCGGCCGGCGGCGCCCATACCGGAGCGCCCGCGCGCGGCCTGTGACCCCACCGGGCCAGACCACTGACCCCCGGGTCAGACGGCTGAACCACCGGGCCGGCTGGCCCGATCACCGCGGTCCGGCCGGCGGCTTCGGCCCGGCCGCGCGGTCCGACCCGCGACGGCGGGCGGACCGGTAACGACGAGGAGCAGCATGAGCAAGCCGACGCCGATCTCCGGCTTCCCCGAGTGGGCGCCGCCGCAACGGATGATCGAGCAGTACGTCCTGGAGCGGATCCGCCGCACCTTCGAGCTGTACGGGTTCGCGCCGCTGGAGACCCGGGCGGTGGAGCCGCTGGACCAGCTGCTGCGCAAGGGCGAGACCTCCAAGGAGGTCTACCTCGTACGCCGGCTGCAGGGCGACCCCGACGAGCCCGCCGGTGACGACGGCCTGGGCCTGCACTTCGACCTGACCGTGCCGTTCGCCCGGTACGTGCTGGAGAACGCCGGCCGGTTGCAGTTCCCGTTCCGCCGCTACCAGATCCAGAAGGTGTGGCGGGGCGAGCGGCCGCAGGAGGGGCGGTACCGGGAGTTCCTGCAGGCCGACATCGACGTGGTCGACCGGGACACCCTCTCGCCGCACTACGAGGCGGAGTTCCCGCTGGTCATCGGCGACGCGCTCGGTGGGCTGCCGCTGGGCCAGGCCGACGGCGCGTTGCCGATCCGGATCCAGGTCAACAACCGGAAGATCTGCGAGGGCTTCTATCTGGGCATCGGGTTGACCGACCCGGACGCGGCGCTGCGGGCGGTGGACCGGCTGGACCGGGTCGGGCCGGACCGGGTCGCCGCGCTGCTGGTGGAGACGGCCGGGGCGACCGAGGCGCAGGCCAAGGCGTGTCTGGCGCTGGCCGAGATCTCCGCCGCGGACGCCTCGTTCGCCGACGCGGTGGCCGCGCTGGGGGTGCGGCACCCGCTGCTCGACGAGGGGGTCGCCGAGCTGGTCCGGGTGATCGAGACGGCCGCCGGGCACGCCCCCGGGCTCTGCGTCGCCGACCTGCGCATCGCCCGGGGCCTGGACTACTACACCGGTACGGTGTACGAGACGCAGCTGCTCGGCTACGAGCGGTTCGGCTCGGTCTGCTCGGGTGGCCGCTACGACAACCTGGCCACCGCCGGCACCGCCCGGTTCCCGGGGGTGGGCATCTCGGTCGGCGTCACCCGGCTGCTCGGGCTGCTGTTCGGCGCGGACGCGCTGTCGATCTCGCGATCCGTGCCGACCTGTGTGCTGGTCGCGCTCGTCGACGAAGAGCGGCGGACGCAGAGCGACCGGATCGCGGCAGCGCTGCGCGCCCGGGGGATTCCGACCGAGGTCGCGCCGTCGGCGGCGAAGTTCGGCAAGCAGATCCGGTACGCCGAGCGGCGCGGCATCCCGTACGTCTGGTTCCCCGGCGCGGGTGATGGGGCCGAGGCGGGGGACACCGTCAAGGACATCCGCTCCGGCGACCAGGTGTCCGCCGCGGCGGACTCCTGGCAGCCGCCGGCCGAGGACCTCCTGCCCCGGGTCGGCTGACTTCCGCCCGGGGGTGAGCAGGCGTGTGAGGTGATCGACGGGGGGTTGGACTGGCGGCGGCGGCGGTTCTAACCTACGGTTGCGTAAGTTACGCCACCGTAAGGAGACGCCGTGACCGCCAGTGCGACCCCCCGCACCCCCCAGCTCAGCCAGGAAGCCCTGCTCATCGAGCTGGAGCCGGTCGTCGAGCGCAACCTGGAACGGCATCTGAGCCTGGCCAAGGAGTGGTTCCCGCACGAGTACGTGCCGTGGAGCGAGGGGCGGACCTTCGACGGGCTGCTCGGTGGCGAGGCGTGGTCGCCGACCGACTCCACCATCCCGGAGGTGGCCCGGACCGCCCTGATCGTGAACCTGCTGACCGAGGACAACCTGCCGTCGTACCACCGCCAGATCGCCACCCTGTTCGGTCGCGACCGCGCCTGGGGGACCTGGGTGGACCGGTGGACCGCGGAGGAGGGCCGGCACGGCATCGTGATCCGCGACTACCTGACCGTCACCCGGGCGGTGGACCCGGTGGCGCTGGAGCGGGCCCGGATGGTGCACATGTCGACCGGCTACAGCAACTCGCACGACGACGAGGTGCTGCACTCGCTGGCGTACGTCTCCTTCCAGGAGCTGGCCACCCGGATCTCGCACCGCAACACCGGCAAGGCGACCGGCGATCCGCGCTGTGAGCAGTTGCTGGCCCGGGTGGCCGCCGACGAGAACCTGCACATGGTCTTCTACCGCAACCTGCTCGCCGCCGCCTTCGAGCTCGCGCCGAGTCAGGCGATGCGCGCGGTGGCCGACGTGGTCGCCGACTTCCAGATGCCGGGCGCCGGGATCGAGGGGTTCGCCCGCAAGTCGGTGGCGATCGCGCTGGCCGGCATCTACGACCTGCGCCAGCACCGCGACGAGGTGCTGCAGCCGGTGCTGCGGCAGTGGGACGTCTGGAACGTCACCGGCCTGGACGCCGACGGCGAGGCGGCCCGGGAGGAGCTGGCCGCGCAGCTCGACGGGTTGGAGCAGTCGGCGTCGCGGTTCGAGGAGAAGCGCGACGCCCGCCGGTCCCGGCTCGCCGACCGGATCGGCTGAGCCCTGCACTGTCCGGTGTAGGCGTCCGACGGTCGGTTCACGACGGTTCCGCGTCGGTCGTGAGGTTTCGTTAACACACTGGACATCGATGGACAAAGATTCGTGAAATCAGCCCTCCCTACGTTCGTGGCACAGAAAATCGGCAGAAGGGGAGTTGAATGCCACGAGGCTCGCGGGGCCGGCTGGTCTTGCTCTGTATATTGTCGACACTGCTGGTCGCCACCGGCTGCGCCGAAGACCCATCGGAGGGTGGCAGCGGCTCGGGTGACACCATCAAGGTGGGAATCCTGCACTCGCTGAGCGGCACCATGGCCATCAGCGAGGTGACCGTCAAGGACGCGGAACTACTCGCCATCGAGGAAATCAACGCCGCCGGTGGCGTACTGGGTAAGCAGATCGAGCCCGTCATCGAGGACGGCGCGTCGGACTGGCCCACCTTTGCCGAGAAGGCCCAGAAGCTCATCTCACAGGACAAGGTCGCCACCGTCTTCGGTGGCTGGACGTCGGCCAGCCGCAAGGCGATGCTGCCGGTGTTCGAACGCAACAAGGCGCTGCTGTGGTACCCGGTGCAGTACGAGGGGCTGGAGAGCTCGCCGTACATCTTCTACACCGGAGCCACCACCAACCAGCAGATCGTGCCCGGCCTGGACTACCTCAAGGAGCAGGGCAAGAAGTCGATCTTCCTGGTCGGCAGCGACTACGTCTTCCCGCGTACCGCCAACAAGATCATCAAGGCGTACGCCGAGGCGAACGGCATGTCCGTCGTCGGCGAGGAGTACACCCCGCTCGGCCACACCGAGTACAGCACGGTGGTGAACAAGCTCCAGCAGGCCAGCCCGGACGCCGTCTTCAACACCCTCAACGGCGACAGCAACGTCGCCTTCTTCAAGCAGCTGCGCAGCGCGGGGATCACCGCCGAGGCGATGCCGACGGTGTCGGTAAGCGTCGCCGAGGAGGAGGTCGTCGGCATCGGTCCGGAGAACGTGGCCGGACACCTGGTGGCCTGGAACTACTACCAGACCACCGAGGGGGCGCGGAACACCGCCTTCGTGGAGGCGTTCAAGGCCAAGTACGGCGCGAACAAGGTCACCTCCGACCCGATGGAGGCCGGCTACAACGCCGTCTACCTCTGGGCCGAGGCGGTCAAGAAGGCCGGCAGCACCGACGTCGAGGAGGTCAAGAAGGCCGCCGGGGGCATCACTCTGGACGCCCCCGAGGGCACCGTCACCATCGACGGCGAGAACCAGCACGTCTTCAAGACCGCGCGGATCGGCCTGGTGCAGCCCGACGGCCAGATCAAGGAGGTCTGGAACTCCGGCCAGCCGATCAAACCCGACCCCTACCTGAAGGGCTATCCCTGGGCCACCGGCCTGTCCTGACCCGGACCCCGACCAGACGCGGGTACTAGCGGAGGAGGCGCCGGTCATGGCGACACTCAACCAACTGGTCATCGGCGCGAGCATGGGAGCGGTGCTGCTCCTGATCGCGCTCGGGCTGACCTTCACCTTCGGCCAGATGGGGGTCATCAACATGGCCCACGGAGAGTTCATCATGGCCGGCGCCTACACCGCGTACCTGCTGCAGGGCGTGTTCGGGGCGCAGGCCGTCCCGGCCGCCCTGCCGGTCGCGTTTCTCGTCGGCGGTCTGATGGGGCTGATCCTGGAGCGGCTCGTGATCCGCCGCTTCTACGGCCGGCCCCTGGACACGTTACTGCTCACCTTCGGCGTGAGCCTGGTCCTGCAACAGCTCGCCCGGGACATCTTCGGTGCCCCGAACGTCCAGGTCACCGCCCCGGGCTGGCTGACCGGCGGGTTCGACCTGGGCGGCGTGCGGGTGCCGTACAACCGGGTCTTCATCGTGGTGCTCGCCGCCGGCAGCGTGGTCGCCATCTGGGCCTACCTGGCCAAGATGCGGCACGGCCGGCGGATGCGGGCGGTGATGCAGAACCGGCAGCTCGCCGCCGTCACCGGGGTGGCCACCGACCGGGTGGACCAGCTCACCTTCTTCATCGGCTCGGGCCTGGCCGGGGTCGCCGGCGTCGCGTTGACGCTGATCGGCCCGGTCGGCCCGTCGCTTGGCACCTACTACATCGTGGACGCCTTCCTGGTGGTGGTGGCCGGCGGGCTCGGCCAGCTGCGGGGCGCGGTGCTGGCCGCGATCGCGCTCGGCGTCCTGAACAGCTACGTCGAATTCTGGACCGATGCCAGCCTCGCGAAGGTGGTGGTCTTCGCCGTGATCGTCGCGTTCCTCCAGGTGCGGCCGCAGGGCATGTTCGTCCTGCGCAGTCGGGCCCTGACATGACCGGGCCATCGGCGGCGCCCGCCGCCGCACCCGACACCGCCGCCCGGACCGGCCGCCGGCCGGCGCTGCGTCCCGGGCCGGTCTCCTACCTCGTGGTGGGCATCCTGCTGCTCGGGGTCGCCCCGCTGGCGCTCAGCGCGTTCCGGCTGGACCTGCTCGCCAAGTACCTCTGCTACGCGATCGTCGCGGTCGGCATCTACCTGGCCTGGGGACGCGGCGGCATGCTCACCCTCGGCCAGGGGGTCTTCTTCGGCCTCGGCGGCTACGCGATGGGCATGCACCTCAAGCTGACCGACGCCGGGCCGGGCAACCTGCCCGACTTCATGGTGTGGAGCGGCGTCGAGACGCTGCCGGCGCTCTGGGAGCCGTTCCGCAACCCGGTCTTCGCTCTGGCGATGGTGGTGGTGCTGCCGACCGTGGTCGCGGTGCTGCTCGGCATCCTGGTCTTCCGGCAGCGGGTGCGGGGCGCGTACTTCGCGGTGCTGTCGCAGGCGCTGGCCGCCGCCTTCGTCATCCTGCTGGTCGGCCAGCAGGGCCTGACCGGTGGCACCAACGGCCTGACCAACGTGCAGTTCTTCTTCGGGCTGGACCTCTACGAGCCGGCCCAGAAGCGGATCGTCTACTTCATCGTGGTGGTCGCGCTCGGCCTGGTGGTGCTGGCCGCCTGGCAGCTCACCCACAGCCGGTTCGGCAAGCTGCTGGTCGCCATCCGCGACGGCGAGGACCGGGTCCGCTTCCTCGGCTACGACCCGGCCGTGGTCAAGACCATCGTGTACGCCGTGTCGGCCGCGATGGCCGGCATCGCCGGTGCCCTCTTCGTGCCGGTGGTCGGCATCCTCGGCCCGGCCGACCTCGGCGTGGTGCCGTCCATCGAGATGCTGGTGGCGGTCGCCATCGGTGGCCGGTTCTCGCTGGCCGGCGCGGTCGCCGGGGCGATCCTGTTCAACTACGGCAGCACCACGCTCAGCGAACAGTTCCCGTCCGGCTGGCTCTACCTGCTCGGCGGGCTCTTCATCGCGGTGATGATGTGGGCGCCGCGCGGCCTGGCCGGGCTCTTCACCGACGGCGCGGCGGCGCTGCGCCACCGGTTCGGTGACCGGGGCCGGCCGGGGCTGCCGGCATCGGTCGGCGGTCCGCCCGGCACCCCGGCCGGCGCTGCGCAGCCCGCTGCGCAGGCGGCGGCCGACCCGGATGACCGGACGGCCGGGCCGGCCGCGGCGCCGAGCGCCGCCGCGTCCGACTCCGTGACGGTGGGGGAGGGCCGGTGACCGGACAACTGGAGGTACGCGGACTCAACGTCGTCTTCGACGGGTTCCAGGCCCTGACCGACCTGGACTTCACCGTGCAGCCGGGTGAGTTGCGGTTCCTGATCGGCCCGAACGGGGCCGGCAAGACCACCCTGATCGACGTGATCACCGGCCGTACCCGGCCCGCCTCGGGTTCGGTGCGGTTCAACGGCCAGGAGCTGGTCGGCCGGCGCGAACACCGGATCGTCCGGCTCGGCATCGGCCGGACCTTCCAGACCTCGGTGGTCTTCGAGGAGCTCTCCGTCCTGGACAATCTGGATCTCGCGGTCAACTTCCGGCGGCCCCTGACGGCGCTGCTGCGCCGGCGTCGGGAGGTCTCCGACGAGGTCGCGGCGGCGCTGGCCACCACCGGCCTGACGGAGCTTGCCGACCGGCCGGCCGGGGTGCTCTCGCACGGTCAGCGGCAGTGGCTGGAGATCGGCATGCTGATCGTCCAGCGGCCCAGCCTGCTGCTGCTCGACGAGCCGGTGGCCGGGATGAGCCGCGGCGAACGGGAACGCACCGGCGACCTGCTCCGTGAGGTGGCCAAGGACCACACCGTGGTGGTGATCGAGCACGACATGGAGTTCCTGCGCCGGTTCGCCAGCACGGTGACGGTCCTGCACGAGGGCCGCCTGCTCTGCGAGGGGACCGTCGCGCAGGTGCAGGCCGACCCGCGGGTGCAGCAGGTCTACCTCGGCCGGACCCGCGAGGAGAGCACCGAACTCGTCCAGGAGGCGTTGTAGCAGATGCTTACCGTCAAGGGACTCGACGTCGCGTACGGCCGGGCGCAGGTGCTCTTCGGGGTCGACCTGGCGGCGCCGGCCGGCGCCCTGGTCTGCGTGATGGGCCGCAACGGGGTCGGCAAGACGACCCTGCTCAAGGCCATCACCGGGGTGCTGCCGGTGCGCGCCGGCCAGATCCTCTTCAACGGCCAGGACATCACCAAACTCAAGACCCACCAACGGGTACGCCTCGGGCTCGGCTACGTGCCGCAGGGTCACGAGACGTTCCCGCAGCTCACCGTCTGGGAGAACCTGCAGGTGGCGGTCGAGGCGGCCGGCGGGGCGGCGGACCGGGGCGCGGTGGACGAGGCCCTCGACCTCTTCCCGGCCCTGCCGGCGCTGCTGCGCCGCCGGGCCGGGTTCCTCTCCGGCGGGCAGCAGCAGCAGCTCGCCATCGCCCGGGCGCTCGTCACCCGGCCGAAGATGCTGCTGCTGGACGAGCCGACCGAGGGTATCCAGCCGTCCATCATCCTGGAGATCGAGGAGGCGGTGGAGCGGCTGCACACCCAGGCCGGGCTGGCGATCCTGCTGGTCGAGCAGTATCTCGACCTGGCCCTGCGGCTGGCCGACCGGTTCGTCATCCTGGACGCCGGCGAGGTGGTCCGCTCCGGTGACCGGGAGGAGCTGCGGGACTCCTCCGTACACCAGTTGTTGTCGGTCTGAATCCCCGCCGGTCAGCCGGCGGTGGGTTCGAGGATCAGGCAGGACGAGGTGGCGTGGGCGACCAGTCGGCCGGCGTCATCGGTGAGCCGCGCCTCGGCCAGTGCCGTGCGCCGGCCCCGCTGCAGCACCAGGCCCTCGCCGCGCAGCAGCCCCGAGGCGACCGTCACCGGCCGGAGGAACTTCACGTTCAGGTCCAGGGTGGTGTAGGCGACGCCGGCCGGCAGGGTGGAGTGCACCGCGCAGGCGGCGGCGGTGTCCAGCAGGGTGGAGAGCACCCCGCCGTGCACCGTGCCGAGCGGGTTGTAGTGGAACTCCTGGGGGACCATCTCGACGGTCACCCGGCCCTCCTCGGCGGTCATCCGGCTCATGTCGAGCAGGTTCATCACCGGCGGCCCGGCCAGCTCACCGGCGATCATCGCCTGGAGCATCTCCAGCCCGGACCGGTGGCCGGACAGCGCCGCGTTGGCCAGTGGGTCCGCCCAGGAGAAGGTGCGGCTGCGGGTGGTGGCGCCGGCTCCCGGCTGGTCGCGCTGCCCCGGCTGGTCGCGCTGCCCCGGCTCCTGGGTCTGTGTCATGGAGGCAGCGTGGCACCCGGTTGCTGAGTCTGTCAACGAGACTTAGCATGGCGGAGATGAGACCTGCGGCACTGGACTGGTCGGTCGACAACTGCACCATCGCCCGCGCGATGGCGATCCTCGGCGAGCGCTGGACCGTGGTCGTGCTGCGCGAGGTCTTCAACGGCGTACGCCGGTTCGACGACATGCGGGAGCGCACCGGCGTACCCCGGCAGGTGCTGACCAACCGGCTGGCCATGCTGGTGGAGGAGGGCCTGCTGCGGCGGGAGCCCTACCGGGAGCCGGGCGCCCGCGCCCGGCACGAGTACCGGCTCACCCCGAAGGGCCTGGACCTCTGGCCGGTGCTGGTCGCCATCCTGGAGTGGGGGGACCGGTACCTCGCCGACCCGGGCGGGCCGGCGCTGACCACGGAACACCGTGACTGCGGCGCCCGGGTGGGTGTGGTGCTGCGCTGCGCGGACGGGCACGACGTCGCCTCGGCCCGGGACGTGCTGCCCCGCCCCGGGCCCGGCGCCCGGCCGCGCTACGCGACCGGGATGGCGTCCGCTACCAGTTGAAGCCGGCCGGGTAGGAGACGCTGGCCAGCACCTGCTGCCCGGTGGTGTTCGGGTGGAAGTAGTCCCAGCTGGACAACTGGCCGAGGGTGAACTGGTAACCGAAGACCGCGTTGCCGTCGAACCGGCAGTTCGACCCGTACGCGGCACACGCCTGGGCGAGCTGGCCGTTGAAGTCGATCACCCGCTGCCGGACCCGGTTGCGCCGGTCCACGTCGGCCTGGGCGGTCGAGGTGGGGTTGGCCAGCATCGACTGGCAGATGCCGAAGAGCGACCAGGCGAGCCGCGCCGACGAACTGGTCCGGCCGACCGCCCAGAGTCGGTGGATGTCCGGGACGCTGATCAGCAGCACCCGGGCGTTCGGCAGGCCGGCCTTCAGCCGGCCCAACGCGTTGTCGAGGTTGGCGCGGTAGGTGCCGACCGGGGTCATCGTCGACTCGGAGCTGGTGCAGGCGTCGTTGGCGCCGATCAGGATCGTGACGTACTGGGCGCCCCGGGAGACGGCGGCGTCGGCCTGGCCGGGCATGTCGGCCGACTTGGCGCCGGTCTCGCCGACGTTGTAGTTGCGGCCGTTGATGCCGGAGTTGACCGACCTGATCCGCAGGTAGTGGCTGTTGACCGAGGTGTAGCTGCCGGTGCTGAAGGAGCGGGCGGTGCAGTCGACGTACCAGCCGCAGGCGTTGAAGCCGCGGGTGATCGAGTCGCCCATGCTGGCCATCGAGGTCGGCGCGGGACCGGGATCGGCGGTCGCCGGGCTGGTGGCGACGAGGACGAGTGCCACCGTGGCGGCGACGAGGGTGAGCGTACGACGGACGAGGGGCATGCTGGCCTCCGGATCACGGGTGCCTGGGGGCGGGGGAGTGCGCCGGTCCGCGATGGCGGGCCGGCGCCGGTGGTGCCGGTGGGACGGGAGTGGCGAACTGTCTCCAACATGGTCGCTCGATCGGGTTCGTCGGAAAATCGGTCTTTCACATCTTGTTCATGATCTTCAATGCCTGAATACTCGTTAAGGTGCGTCACGGAGACGCACACCTCCAAACCCCCCTTGGGAGGCACCCCAATGCGATCCATGCGATCCGCACTCCGACAAGCGGCCACCATCGGCGCGGTGGCCACGCTGGCCGCCGGCCTGCTGGCCACGGCTCCGGCCCAGGCGGCGCCCGTCGCGCTCGCCTCGGCCGACTCCGCCGCCGCACTGGCCGAGCGGCTCGGCGCCCGCGCCGCGGGCTCCTACCTCGACCAGGCCACCGGCCGGATGGTCGTCCCCGTCACCGACGCGGCCGCCGTCGCCGAGGTCCGGGCGGCCGGCGCCGCCGCGAAGATCGTCAAGCGCGGCGCGGCCGAGCTGGCCAAGGTGACCAGCACACTGGACGCCTCGGCGAAGATCCCCGGCACCGCGTGGTGGGTCGACCCGGTCACCAACCAGGTCGTCGTCGAGGTGGACAGCACCATCACCGGGGCCAAGCTGGCCCGGGTCAAGGCGGCCGCCGAGCGGCACGGCGCGGCCGTGCGGATCGAGCGGATGGCCGGCACGCTCAGCCTCACCATCGCCGGCGGCCAGGCGATCTACACCGGCGGCAGCCGCTGCTCACTCGGCTTCAACGTCCGCAGCGGCAGCACGTACTACTTCATCACCGCCGGGCACTGCACCAACATCGGCTCCACCTGGTACGGACCGACCTCCAGCGCGCTGCTGGGCACCCGGGCCGGCACCAGCTTCCCGACCAACGACTACGGCATCGTCCGGCTCAACTCCAGCAGCCACCCGGGCACTGTCCACCTCTACAGCGGCACCCAGGAGATCACCAGCGCCGGCAACGCGTACGTCGGCCAGTCCGTCCGCCGCAGCGGCAGCACCACCGGCGTCCGCAGCGGCAGCGTCACCGGTCTCAACGCGACGGTGAACTACCAGCAGGGCAGCGTCTACCAGATGATCCGCACCAACGTCTGCGCCCAGCCGGGCGACAGCGGCGGTTCGATGTTCGCCGGCACGGTCGCGCTGGGCCTGACCTCCGGCGGCAGCGGCAACTGCTCTACCGGCGGCACGACGTTCTTCCAGCCCGTACCGGAGGTGCTGAGCCGCTACGGCGTCAGCATCTACTGATTCACCGGATGGACAGTCGGCTGATAGCTGATTGACGATCGGGCAAGGGGCCGGAGGTCGTCCTCCGGCCCCTTCGCCGCGTCGACGTCAACCGGCCGGACCAGATCGGACCCGGCATCCAGTGCCCGCCGGACCGCGGCGTGATCGTCCCCCACCGCGCTGACCAGCACCCCCGGCCCACCCGACAGCGGCAACACCGCCCCGGTCCGGTCGAGTACCGCTGGCTGAGGTGGACCGGCCGTGGCCCAGGACGGGTCGACCAGCACGACGGTGCCGGCCGCCCGGCCGCCGCCGAGGACCGACGGGCCGTCCCAGCCCGGGGCGCGCGGTCCGACCGCGAGATCATTGCGGAGCAGGGTACGCCCGCCGTACCGCACGGTCGTCGCCAGTCGTACGTCACCGGCCGGCTCGCCGTACCGACCGCAGATCAGTTCCTCGCGCCAGACGAGCGCCGCGCCCTCGGCCAGCTCCATGATGGAGTGCGACTCGTGGTCGCAGCCCGCCGCGCCGATCAGCGGCTCGGTCAGCCAGCGCAGCCGGCCACCGGCCGCGACCCGGGCGGTCACGGTCAGCCGGGACCGCCGGCCCGTTGCCCCCGGCAACGCCAGCGAGGCGGCCACCCCGCGTACGCAGAGTCGGGCGCCCTCGCGCACCTCGATCTCGATGGCGAGAACGTCCCCGCCGAGCGGCCCGGCCGCCCCGCCCACCAGGTGCACCTGCGCCTCGCCCCCGGCCGGCCCGGTGCGGCGGGGCAGCAGCGGCGGCTCGCCGTACAGGACGGCCAACCTGGTGCCGCGTGGACCGTCCGCTGTCGCGACGATCCGCGCGCTGGCCCGCATCAGCGCCCCGGTCCGACTCCGACGCTCCCGGCGGCCGGTCCCGGTGCGCCGCGGCCGGTCGGCGCAGGGCCGGTCGAGTCCTGGCTGACTGGTTCCTGGCCGGTCGGCGGTGCGGCCAGCGAGCGGACCCAGTCGGCGACCGGGTCGGCGGCCGGCTGCTCCACGAGGGAGAGGAACACGGTCGGCAGGTCGCCGCGGCGGGCCGTCGCGTCCCGGTCCATCACCGACAGGTCCGCGCCGACCAGCGGCGCCAGGTCGGTCTTGTTGATCACCAGCAGGTCGGCGCTGGTGACGCCCGGCCCGCCCTTGCGGGGTACCTTGTCGCCGCCGGCCACGTCGATCACGAAGATCTGCCGGTCGATCAGGCCCTTGCTGAAGGTGGCGGTGAGGTTGTCCCCGCCGCTCTCCACCAGCACCAGGTCCAACGGACCGAGAGTCGCCTCCAGGTCCTCGACGGCGTCCAGGTTGGCGGAGATGTCGTCGCGGATCGCGGTGTGTGGGCAGCAGCCGGTCGCCACCGCCCGGATCCGCTCCGCCGGCAGCACACCGTGGCGCAGCAGGAAGTCGGCGTCCTCGGTGGTGTAGATGTCGTTCGTCACCACCGCCAGCCGCAGTTCGTCGCCGAGCGCCTTGCAGAGCGCGGCGACAAGCGCGGTCTTGCCGGAACCGACCGGCCCGCCGATCCCGATCCGCACCGCCCGGACACCGGCCACTCCGACACTTCCGGTTTGCCGAGGGTCGGTCCCATTTGGACCCGCCACATCAGACGCGGTCGAACTGCGGCCAGCTGCGGTGGGGCCGGGCTGGGTGAGGCGGGCCGGCAAAGGTGGGTGCGGGTCGACGTTCGGATCCGGGTGGCTGTGCGGAACCTCGTCGGGGGAGTGTTCGTGCCCGTCGGCGTGGTGACCGTTCGGCTCGGCACGCGGGCCCGGTTCAGGGCGTGGGTTCGGATCAGGACGCAAAGAGACGCACCTCCCAGGTTTCGTGGTCCTCGGCACCGATCTCCAGCAGCGGTGCGGAGTCAGCGGGTAGCGCGTCGACCGGTTCGGCGATCCGCTCGGCGGCCTCGGCAGCCAGCCGGTCACACTCGCCGGCCAGCTCCGCGAGCAGCGCGTGCACGGCGTACGGGTCCAGGGCGAGCAGGCGCACCGCGGCGCTGGCCGGCCCGGTCACCGTGCCGTACGCCCCGGCCACCGCCGCCTCGACCGGCCCCAGCCCGGCCGCGGCGGCCAGCACCCCCAGCGCGACCGGTTGGTGCAGATCCCGGTAAACCGGATCGACGGGCCACATCGCGCGCCCGGCCCGCAGCAGCGCACGCCCCTGGGCACGCGACGCCCGCCGCAACGCCGGCGACGCCGTCCGCACCTCCACCCCCGCATCCAACTCCCGCACCCGCCCGGCGGGGGTGGCGGGGGTCAGGGCGGCGCAGGTGGCGGCGGTGAAGGTGGCGGTGGTGCGGCCGGTGGTGTGGAGACGGCCGCGGAGGAAGGCGGCGAGGGTGGGCAGGTCGGTGACCCGGCGGGCACCGATCGCCGCCTCCAGGCCACCGGAGTGGGCGTGACCGCCGGCCGGCAGCCGCCCGTCGGCGAGCAGCAGCAGGGCGGTGGCGGACACCGGCGGAATCAGCACGGACATCGCCGGGACGTCGTCGAACTCCGGGCGGACATCGGCGGGGTCATGGCGGACATCGGCGGGTCAGAACAGGAAGTAGCGCTGTGCCATCGGCAGCTCGATCGCCGGCTGCGGCTCGACGACGTCGCCGTCGATGCGGACCGTGAACGTGTCGGGGTCCACCTCGATGGAGGGCAGCGCGTCGTTGAGCGGCAGGTCCGACTTGCCGCGCGACCGGGTGTCGGCCACCGGGCAGAGGGCGCGCTTGAGGCCGATCCGGTCGCCGAGCAGCGCGTCGATCGCGGCCGGCGCCACGAACGCCAGGCTGGTGGCGGCCGGCACCAGGCCGTACGCGCCGAACATCGGGCGGGGCAGGATCGGCTGCGGGGTGGGGATGGAGGCGTTCGCGTCGCCCATCTGCGCCCAGGCGATCATGCCGCCCTTGAGCACCAGGTGTGGGCGTACCCCGAAGAAGGCCGGGTCCCAGAGCACCAGGTCGGCCAGCTTGCCGGCCTCGACCGAGCCGACCTCGCCGTCGATGCCGTGCGCCACGGCCGGGCAGATCGTGTACTTGGCGACGTACCGGCGGGCCCGCATGTTGTCGGCGGCGCCGTCGCCGGGCAGCGCGCCCCGGCGGGCCTTCATCACGTGCGCGGTCTGCCAGGTACGGATGATCACCTCGCCGGCCCGCCCCATCGCCTGCGAGTCGGAGCCGATCATCGAGATGGCGCCCAGGTCGTGCAGGATGTCCTCGGCGGCCATCGTGCTGGGCCGGATGCGGCTCTCCGCGAAGGCCAGGTCCTCCGGCACCGTCGGGTTGAGATGGTGGCAGACCATCAGCATGTCGAGGTGCTCGTCGAGGGTGTTCCGGGTGTGCGGGCGGGTCGGGTTGGTCGAGGACGGCAGCACGTTGGGCTGGGCGGCGACGGTGATGATGTCCGGGGCGTGCCCGCCACCGGCGCCCTCGGTGTGGTAGGCGTGAATGGAGCGGCCGGCGATCGCGGCCAGGGTGTCGGCGACGAAGCCGGCCTCGTTGAGGGTGTCGGTGTGGATCGCCACCTGCACCCCGGACGCGTCGGCCACCCGCAGGCAGGCGTCGATCGCGGCCGGCGTGGTGCCCCAGTCCTCGTGCAGTTTGAAGCCGCCCGCGCCGCCGCGCAGCTGCTCCCACATCGAGTCCTCGCTGACCGTGTTGCCCTTGCCGAGCAGCAGCACGTTCACCGGCCACGGGTCGATCGACTCCAACATCCGGGCCAGGTGCCAGGCGTTCGGGGTGACCGTGGTGGCCTTGGTCCCCTCGGCCGGCCCGGTGCCGCCACCCATGATGGTGGTGACGCCACTGGCCAGCCCGGTCTCCAGGACCTGCGGGCAGATCAGGTGTACGTGGCTGTCGATCGCCCCGGCGGTGAGGATCTTCCCGTTGCCGGCGATCACCTCGGTGCCCGGCCCGATCACCAGCTCCGGGTGTACGCCGTCCATGGTGTCCGGGTTGCCGGCCTTGCCGAGCGCGACGATCCGACCGTCGCGGATGCCGACGTCGGCCTTCACCACACCCCAGTGGTCGAGCACGATCGCGCCGGTGATGACGGTGTCCGGGGTGCCCTCGGCGCGGGTGGCGCGGGACTGGCCCATCGACTCGCGGATCACCTTGCCGCCGCCGAAGACCGCCTCGTCGCCGTACCCGCAGCGGTCCTCCTCGATCTCGATGAGCAGGTTGGTGTCGGCGAGCCGGACCCGGTCGCCGGTGGTCGGGCCGTAGAGGGCGGCGTAGCGCCGCCGGTCCAGCGTGCTCACACCGCCCCCGATCCCGCGTCGCTGCCGATGGCGCCGGTGGCCGCGCCGGGCGCGTTGTCCAGCGGCCCGGCGCACTCGCCACGCAGGCCGGCCACCACCCGGGCGCCGGTCAGCGGGACCAGCTCGACGTCGCGGCCGATGCCCGGTTCGAAGCGCACCGACGTGCCGGCCGGCACCGCCAGCCGGTGCCCCCAGGCCGCCGAGCGGTCGAAGTCCAGCGCCGGGTTCGCCTCGGCGAAGTGGTAGTGCGACCCGACCTGCACCGGCCGGTCCGCGGTGTTGCGCACCGGCAGCGTCAGCACCGGCTTGCCGGCGTTGAGGGTGATGTCGCCGTCGCCGGGGATCGTCTCGCCGGGGATCACCGGTGGCCTCCTGGGCGGGGGAGCGGGTTACCGGCGATCACGAGATCGGCCCGTGCACGGTGACCAGCTTGGTGCCGTCCGGAAAGGTCGCCTCCACCTGCACCTCGGGCAGCATCTCCGGGACCCCGTCGAGGACGTCGTCGCGGGTGAGCACGTGCCGGCCGGACTCCATCAGGTCGGCCACCGAGCGGCCGTCGCGGGCGCCCTCCAGCAGGAACGCGGTGATCACCGCGACCGCCTCCGGGTAGTTGAGCCGCAGCCCGCGCTCCCGGCGTTTGGTGGCGACGTCGGCGGCGACGTGAATCATCAACCGCTCCTGCTCGTGGCGGGCGAGGAACAATCGACACACCTCCACAACGGCGACGATGAAGCGGATCGTGTCAGCCACACGTTTCGATGATGTTACGCGGATCATGGAGTGAGATCCCGGGTTCGCCCAACCCGCCTATGCTGCGGCGATGACTTCGACCGGCCCCCAGGTGCTGCTCGCGTTGCCGTTCACCGGGCGGTGGCTGGCCCGCAACAGTCCGGCCCGGCGGGTGCCCAGCCACGGCACCGACCTGCTGGGCAGCCGGTACGCCATCGACTTCATCGGGGTGGACGACCGCCGCCGGACCGCCCGGCGCCGGGACTGGCGCACGTTTCTCGCCACCGAGCCGCCGGAGCGGTTCCTCGCTTTCGGAGCGCCGATCCTGGCCCCGGCGGGCGGTCGGGTGGTCGCCGCGCACGACGGCGAGACCGACCACGCGGCCCGCCGCTCGCAACTGGCCCTCATTCCGTACGCGATGGGTCAGGCGGGTCGGCTGCGGGCCGGAGTGGCGGCGATCGCCGGCAACCACCTGATCGTCGAGCTGGCCGACGGCGGCGGGTACGTGGCCGTCGTACACCTGCGGGTTGGTTCGTTGCGGGTGGGGGTGGGCGACCGGGTCACGGTCGGGCAGCAGGTGGCCGAGTGCGGGAACTCCGGCAACTCGACCCAGCCGCACGTGCACCTGCAGGTCAGCGACCGGGCGGAGATGGCCTCGGCGCAGGGGGTGCCGATGGCGTTCCGGCGGTTCCGGGAGTGGCCGCGAGGCGCGCGGGAGGCCACCGTCCGGGAGTCCGGCCTGCCGGCCGAGGGCGCGGTCGTCGAACCCTTGCCCTGAACCCCGTGCTGTGCCGCACCTCTCGTATACGCAACCGTATGAGGAGGCGTAGCCTGCTTCGTGTACGGCACCGTATGCGCGGGTGGAGGGTAGCGAAATGACCGTCGATCGGGTGACCAGCGCGGTGGGAACGCAGACCATCGACGCGTCGATCCGCGCACTCGGCTCGTTCACGACGATCGACTACGCCGACCTGTTCACCCTCGCCACCGAGGCCGAGGCAGGTCCCCAGTGGTGGGCGCGGGCGATGTTCGGCGACGCCCCCGACCTCGGTGAGCTGTTCATCTGGCGCGTCCTGCTCGGGCTGCGCCTGCGACTGCGCCCGTCGCCGGAGACGGTCGCCGGCTGGCGGATCGGCGGCCGGGGTGAGAACTGGATCCGGCTGGAGACCGACTCCTGGCTCCTGACCGCCAACCTCGTCGTCGTCACCGCACCCGGGCGGGTGTCGCTGGCCACCTTCCTGCGGTACGACCACGGCGTGGCCCAGCGGGCCTGGCCGCCGTTGTCGGCCGTCCACCGGCATCTCGTACCCGGGGTGCTCCGCGCCGCCGAGTCCCGCGTCGCGGTCGGCCCCCGGCCGGCGACCCCGCCTCACCCGGCAGACGCCCCGCCGGGCGGGACCGGTCTCTAGGCTGGTCGGGCCGCCGCGCCAACCGGGGAAGGTGCCGAGTGTCGACCTGGATCAGCCGCTTCGACCCGCCCGCCGGCGGGCCGGCCGACCGGGTCCGGGTCGCCGTCAAGGACGCCTTCGACGTGGCCGGCACGATCACCACGGCGGGCTGCGTCGCGGTCCGGGACCGGGCGGTACCGGCCACCTCCGACGCGGCCTGCCTGGCCGGGGTACGGGCGGCCGGGGCGTACCTCGTCGGCAAGACCACGCTCACCGAAATGTGCGTCAGCCCGATCGGGGACAACGCGGAGTTCGGAACCCCGGTCAACCCGGTGGCGCCCGACCGGATCCCGGGCGGCTCGTCCAGCGGCAGCGCGGTCGCGGTCGCCACCGGCGAGGCCGACATTGGGTTGGGCACCGACACCGGTGGCTCGGTGCGGATCCCGGCCGCCTGCTGCGGGATCGTCGGGCTGAAGACCACCTGGGGCCGGGTGCCCATGGCCGGGGTATGGCCGCTGGCGCCCACCCTGGACACCGTCGGCCCACTGGCCCGGGACGTGGCCGGGGTGGTGACCGGGATGCGCCTGCTCGAACCCGGGTGGACCGTGGCCAGGCCGCCCGCCCGCCGGGTCGGCCGGCTACGGATCGCCGGCGTCGATGCGCGCGTTGGGGACGCCGTCGACGCCGCGCTCGACGCGGCCGGGCTGGCGGTACGGGAGGTGCGGCTGGCCGGCTGGGCGGACACCTACGACGCCTTCGGCACGATCATCGTCGGCGAGCTGTGGCGGGCGCACGGCGACCTGCTCGACGCCGACGGGGTGGGGGAGCTGGTCAACGGGGGACTGTGGGCGGGTCGGGGCCTGACCGGCGAGCGGTTGGCCGAGGCGCTGGCCGCGCGTGGGCGGTGGCAGGCCGAGGTCGCGGCGGCACTGGCCGAGGTCGAGGTGCTGGCGTTGCCGACGCTTGTCGGGCCGCCGCCGCTGGTCACCGACTACGTGGGCTTCCCGATCACCGAGCTGACCGCGCCGTTCAACCTCGCGGGCGTACCGGCGCTCGCCATGCCGGTGCCGTCACCGGGCTTTCCGGTGCCGGTCAGCCTGCAACTCGTCGCCCCGATGCACGCCGAAGACCTGCTCTGCGCCACCGCCCTCACGATCGAAGCGTCGGTCCGGAACGCATGATCATGGCGCAGTGAGCCGTTGTGAAAGCGCGAATTTGACGGCTGGGTGCGCCACGATCAGGGTGCCGGCATCTTCGGCGATGTCCTAGGCGGCGGCCTCCAGCGGCTCCTTCTCGGCTTCCGCCTCGGCCTCGGCTTCGGTCTCCTGCGGCTTCTCGGCCGGATCGGACTGGTCGGTCGCCCCAGCCGCCGCAGCCGCCTCGACCGCCTTCGGCTTCGCCCAGGAGAACTCGATCTCGATCGAGAACTCGTCGTCCTCCGCCTCGATCTCCAGCTCGCACCGCACCTGGTCGGCGACGGTGACCGTGCCGGCGGCGCCGTAGAAGAGCTGGCCGGTGTCCTCCAACTGGTTCGCGAGCTGACGCAGCCAGGCGGCAAGATCGGTCCGGGAGACGGTACGGGCGTCCTCGAAGATGTCCATCCCGCCATGCTTTCACTCCACACCGGAGCGACCGACCCAGGGTCCAGCGCCTCCGGGAGCGGGCCGCGTTCTCATGATCATCGTGCGGTCAGCCGTTGTGGTGGGCCGGATTCAACGGCTGGGTGCGCCACGATCGGAGCTGGATCAGGTTGGCGGCCCTGGCGCGTGCGTCGGGTCAGCCGGCGTCGGAGCCGTCCGTGCGTCGGTTGCGCTTTTCGGCGTACGACCGTACCTCGGCGGCCGACCAGATTCGCCCGACGGTGAGGGTGTCGATCGGCGCGGGGAAGTCCGGCCGGTCCACCAGGACGGCGGCCCGTTGCCGGCTCACCCCCAGGAACGCGGCCACCTCCGCGAGCGCCATGACCTGCACCGCCGCACCATCCGCACAAACAGGTAGGCAAGTTGTCAACGGGGTTGTTGACTACTTGCCAACCCCCGTGCCAGGCTCGGCAGCATGCCCATGCTGAGAGCAGGCAAACCCGATCCCTTGATCTCTCCTAGGTTCACGATGCCGGTCGGCCATGTCACGAAGGATGGCCAGCCTCACGCGCGGTACTCCTCGCACTCGCTGGTGTGGCGGCGGCTGCGCCGCTGGTGCGCATGCGGCCTGCGGTGGAAGCAGTGCCAACGCACCCGCAGCCGCCGCATCCTCAATGCGATCAGCGGGGCGACCCGCAACAGAGCGCCTGCCCCGACTTCCGCGCGCCCAGGTCGGGTGCCGGCGGTGAAGGATGTCGGTGACGGCTCGGCGTCGGCCGGCCGGCGGCGGTGTGACAACCGGCCGGCCTGGGACGCGCTGACGGTGGCCGGCCCGGTCATCGGTCGAGCCGGGCGGCTCACCCCGGCCCAGCGCTGGCGCGCGAACGGCGGCCGGTGGTGAACAAGACCCGGCCGCCCCACCCGCCCGGTCCCGGCCAGCCGTCTGAACCCGGCGCGGTGGTGAACCCGCCCCAGCCACCCAGCTCGCCCGGTCCCCGCCAGGCGTCCGATCCCGACGCGTTGACCGGTCGCCGTGCGCTGTCGAACCGGCGCCGGCCGCACGATCCGTTGCGGCCACTCTGGATCTGCCGGAGTTGTGCCGTGCCCTGGCCGTGCGCCTCGGCCCGGCTGCTGCTGACCGCCGAGTTCCACGGCGACCGGGTGAGCCTCGCCGTCTACCTCGCGGCGGTGCTGCACGACGCCGCCCGCGACCTCACCCGCCTCAACCCCGACCCCGGCCCCGACTCGGCCGACCTGTTCACCCGCTTCATCGCCTGGACCCGCCGCGACCCACCCTGACCGCCCCGCCAGCGTCCTCGGCTAACCGGCTTCGGCCCGGATCGGATGGTCCGCCGGCACCGGCCGCAGCTCCGGCACGTACGGGTCGAGTTCCCCCGCCTCGAACCGACACAGCTTGACCGCCCACCAGAGCACATCCCTCGGATCCCCCACGATCTTGTAACCGCCGCCCGCCAGCAGCACCGCGTGCCCGTCCCCGGGCAGCGACACCAGCGTCGCGACCCACCGACCGGTGGTGGGATCCCAGATGCGGGCGGTGCCGTCGCGGGAGGCGGTGGCGAGGAGGGTGCCGTCGGGGGAGAACGCGACGGCGTTCACCGAGTCGGTGTGTCCGGTGAGGGTGGTGTGGTGGTCGCCGGTGGTGGGGTCCCAGATGCGGGCGGTGTTGTCCCATGAGGCGGTGGCGAGGAGGGTGCCGTCGGGGGAGAACGCGACGGCGGTCACCGGCCTTTGGTGTCCGGTGAGGGTGGTGTGGTGGTCGCCGGTGGTGGGGTCCCAGATGCGGGCGGTGTTGTCCCATGAGGCGGTGGCGAGGAGGGTGCCGTCGGGGGAGAACGCGACGGCGTTCACTGCGCTGGTGTGTCCGGTGAGGGTGGTGTGGTGGTCGCCGGTGGTGGGGTCCCAGATGCGGGCGGTGTTGTCCCATGAGGCGGTGGCGAGGAGGGTGCCGTCGGGGGAGAACGCGACGGCGTTCACTGCGCTGGTGTGTCCGGTGAGGGTGGTGTGGTGGTCGCCGGTGGTGGGGTCCCAGATGCGGGCGGTGTTGTCGTAGGAGGCGGTGGCGAGGAGGGTGCCGTCGGGGGAGAACGCGACGGCGTTCACCGTGCTGGTGTGTCCGGTGAGGGTGGTGTGGTGGTCGCCGGTGGTGGGGTCCCAGATGCGGGCGGTGTTGTCCCATGAGGCGGTGGCGAGGAGGGCGCCGTCGGGGGAGAACGCGACGGCGTTCACCGAGTCGGTGTGTCCGGTGAGGGTGGTGTGGTGGTCGCCGGTGGTGGGGTCCCAGATGCGGGCGGTGTTGTCCCATGAGGCGGTGGCGAGGAGGGTGCCGTCGGGGGAGAACGCGACGGCGTTCACTGCGCTGGTGTGTCCGGTGAGGGTGGTGTGGTGGTCGCCGGTGGTGGGGTCCCAGATGCGGGCGGTGCCGTCGCGGGAGGCGGTGGTGAGCAGGGTGCCGTCGGGGGAGAACGCGACGGCGTTCACCGAGTCGGTGTGTCCGGTGAGGGTGGTGTGGTGGTCGCCGGTGGTGGGGTCCCAGATGCGGGCGGTGCCGTCGCGGGAGGCGGTGGCGAGGAGGGTGCCGTCGGGGGAGAACGCGACGGCGTTCACCGTGCTGGTGTGTCCGGTGAGGGTGGTGTGGTGGTCGCCGGTGGTGGGGTCCCAGATGCGGGCGGTGCCGTCGTAGGAGGCGGTGGTGAGCAGGGTGCCGTCGGGGGAGAACGCGACGGCGTTCACCGTGCTGGTGTGTCCGGTGAGGGTGGTGTGGTGGTCGCCGGTGGTGGGGTCCCAGATGCGGGCGGTGTTGTCCCATGAGGCGGTGGCGAGGAGGGCGCCGTCGGGGGAGAACACGACGGCGTTCACCGAGTCGGTGTGTCCGGTGAGGGTGGTGTGGTGGTCGCCGGTGGTGGGGTCCCAGATGCGGGCGGTGCCGTCGCGGGAGGCGGTGGTGAGCAGGGTGCCGTCGGGGGAGAACGCGACGGCGTTCACTGCGCTGGTGTGTCCGGTGAGGGTGGTGTGGTGGTCGCCGGTGGTGGGGTCCCAGATGCGGGCGGTGTTGTCCCATGAGGCGGTGGTGAGCAGGGTGCCGTCGGGGGAGAACGCGACGGCGGTCACCGAGTCGGTGTGTCCGGTGAGCAGTCCGACGGTTTGGTTTCGCGTTCGGTCGATCAGTTCCACCGCGTTGCCCCGGCCGATCGCCAGCAGCGCGCCATCCGGCGAGAACGCGACACCCAGGCTGACGCCGCCGGGGGCCACGACCGGCGTCACGGGGTCCTGCGGCCAGGTTGTTCGGGCGGTGCCGGCAGGCAACAGGATGGCGGCCGACCGCAGTTCGGGCGGCAGGTCGGCGGTCTCGGGGGGTGCGGTGCCGAGCAGCGCCGCCCGGGTCCAACGGCTGCCCGCCAGGTTCGCGCCACGCAGGCTGCCCTCAATCAGCCGGGCGCCCGTCAGGTCGGCCTCGCGCAGGTCGGCGCCAGTGAAGTCGACCCGCTCCAGCCGCATCCCACGCAGGTCGGCGCCGCGTAGGTCGGCGCCGCGCAGGTCTCGGCCGGTCAGGTCCTGCGACCGCAGATCCATCGAAGCCAGCCATTGGCGTCCGGGCCCCGCCGGGCCCGGACCCGGCTGCGGGTCGGGTCGGGTCTCGGTGAGCCGCTTCCGGAGCAGCAGGGCGTTCTGTTTGGCGATCGCAGGCGCCCTTGGATCGGCCAGGGTCTGGAAGGCCCAACCGACCACGGTCTCCGAGCCGGCGAGATCGACCAGGAAGTCAGCCATCAGCGGGGAGATCTTCCGGGCACGCAGGATGTTGTCGCCGTCATCGTCCAGCTTCGTCGCGGCGGCGTCGGCCACCAGGAATTCCATGATCGACTGGTGGACGAAGGTGAAGCCGCCGTCCTCGGTGCGTACCAGTAGGGTGCCGGAGCCGACGGTGTGGGTGGCTTGGTCGGCGGTGTAGCCGCGCTCGGCCAGTCGGGTCAGCGTGGCCGACACCTCGGCGGACAGGTCGCTCTCCGGGATGGTGAGGCCGGTGGCGGCCCAGAGCCGCTTCGCCAGCGCCGTACAGGCGGCCAGCCGCTCCTGCTCGCCCAGGGTGCGCAGGCCGCCCCGGTGGCGTTGCCGGTCGGCCTCGCCGACCAGCCAGAAGTCGACAAGCTCCCGGTAGAGCTCGGCGGCGCTGATCCGGCCCTGCCGCCGTTGCACCTCGCGGAGCCGGTCCTCGTCCAGCCTGGCGATGAAGGCAAGCATCCTTGGGTTGCGGGCCAGCCCGAGCAGGTCCTCGATCTCGTCGAGCAGGTCATAGCGTGCCTGGGCCGCCGCCCGATCGCCCTCGTAGAGATTGGTGAGGTAGGCCATGATCTGGCCTGGGGTGAAGTCTTCAAGCTCCACCATGCGGGTGGCGGTCAGTGCGGCGACCCGGTCGCCGAGGGCGGTGCGGACTTGGGCGGTGGAGCGGAAGTGCTGGCTGCGGCTGGTCAGCACCAACTTCGCCCGGTCGGTGACCGAGGCAAGCAGAACCTTGAGGTAGTCGGCGGCGTTGCCGTAGCCGACCCGCAACTCCAACTCGTCGAAGCCGTCGAAGAGCAACGCGATCCGGCCGGAGCGAACCATGTAGCGCAGCTTCTCCGGATTGATCTCCTCAACGTCCTGCCGGATCAGGTGCTGGCCGAGCAGCTCGTCCAGGGTCGGCGCCTTCTCCAGCGTGCGCAGCTCCACCAGGATCGGCGTCACATCCGGCAACGACTCCGGGAGGGTGAGCGCGAGATGGCGCAGCAGCGCCGTCTTGCCCCGGCCGAAGTCGCCAAGCACCAGCACCAGCCGGGCGCTCTCGGCGCCGAGCCAACTCCGTACCGTGCGGGCCAGATCCTCCCGGACCGGCTCGTCGCGGCGCCCGGCATCCAGCGACCGGTAGCGCTGTGGCAGATACATCGACGGCGGGTAGATCCGGTCCTCGGCCAGCCGACCGGTCTGCCGAGCCACCAGCGACCCGAGGTCCAGCATGCCCTGGTACGCCACGAAGGTCTGCAGCAGGATTCCCCGGCGCCGTGCCTCGGCGACCAGGGTCTCCTCGGCCGCCTCGCCGCCGGGGTGGATCAGGTAGGAGCTGGTGTTGGGATCGGCGGCGGCGAACCCGGCGTGCACTGTGCCGAACCGGTCCAGTGCCTGCGCCGTCGGCGCGGCGTCGAGTACACCGACCGCCCAGCGGACCGAACCCAGGCCGCCCGGCATCGGCTCGGTGACCCGCAGATAGCTGCCGTGCGGGCGGGACTCGACGGTTGCGTGTGGATGCCGGACCCGGGTCGCGTCGAGGACCAGGCCCAGGAAACTGTCCGGGTCGGTGGCGTCGTGGGCGGCTGGCGCGCGACCTGGCGTACCCGATGATCGGTCGTGGTGGTCGTAGCCGGCGGGGTCCGGCGGCGCGGGGGTGGCGAAGGTGGCCGTGACGCCGGTGGGCTGCCAGTCGGTGGTGACCTGCCAGGTGGAGCCGGTGGGGCTGATCCGGGTGTCGCCGATCCAGCGTTTCTGGCTGGGGACGTACTGGCGGGCGTGCCGGGTGACCAGATGCCGGGTGAGGGTGATGAGCTGGTACTGGTTGGGGACCTCGGTGGGGCGGGCGGCGGGGGTGACGGCGGCGCTGCCGGTGGCCAGGACGATCAGGCCGGAGTCGAGGCGGTGCAGCCGGCCGTCGTGGGTGTGGCCGTGCAGCAGCAGATTGACCAGGCCGGTCTCGCCGAGGATGCGGTCCAGGTCGTCGGCGTCGCGGAGGTTCTCGTCGTCGTTGACGGCCTGGCGGACCGCGTTGTGGTGCACGGCGCCCAGCCGCAGCCAACCCCGCGCCCGGTAGTCGGCCAGCCGGGCGGCGAACCAGCGCAGTTGGGGCTCGCTGACCCAGCCGTAGTGGTCGGTGGGGCGGTGACTCTCGATCATCGTCGAGTTGAGGCCGGCGACCACCACCTTTAGGTCGGGGATCTCGAACAGCGTCCACGGCTCGTCCGGAGTGAACGCCACCCCCGGCACGTCGCGGTAGAAGTCCTCGAACGCGGCGGCGAACGGCTTCCACTTCGGGAAGTACGGCGGCACCGGCTTGCGCTCCTCGCCCTCCTCGCTGAGGAAGTACGCCTCGCACGCCTTGCGGTTGACGTCATGGTTACCCGGGACGACCACCACCCGGGAACGGTCCAGCTCGACCGCCTCGGCCAGCGCCCCCAGAAACGCCGTGACCTGCTCGAACTCGCTGCGCAGGCCCCACTCGGCCAGGTCACCGGTGACCACCAGCAGGTCCGGACGCAGCCAGTGCTCCTCGGCGAGCCCGGTCAGGTCCTCGTGCAGCCGGGCGTGCAGCGTGTCGTACGCCTGGTCGGCGGAGGTGCCGCCGTTGCCGCCGAAGAGGTGTTCCTTGCCGAACTGTGGGTCCGACACGTGCAGCACGGTCAACCGGTCCAGCCCAGCGCCGGTCGGCCCGTCGACACCGAGCCGCCGGCCCGGTCGACCCGGCTCGACGATCCGGCCCGGCCGTCCCGAACCCGGCCGGCGACTGGACGCGCGCCGGTCCAGGACCTCGGGCCAGGTACGCCGGAGCCGATCCGGCGCGATGGCGTAGCTGTCCCGGTCGCCGGTGGCAGCCGGGGGCGCCATCGCGACGATGCCGACCACCCGGCCGGAAACATCGTCGAAGACCGGGCTGCCGCTGAATCCGGGCTGCACCCGCAGCGCGGCGTCCCGGCCGGACTCCAACTGAATCCGGTCCCCGCCGACCCGACCTCGGTACGCGGTCCGTACCCACCCCCCGTCCGGGCGCGGCGGCCTGCCGGGGAAGCCGAAGACCCGCAGCTCGTGGCCATCCCTGGGCATGTTCACCAGCAACTTCGCCGGCTCGGTCCCGGCCGGCGGATCAGCGTCGACCAGTTCCAGCCCGGCGATGTCGTCGCCGGGACGGCGTCCGTCCGGCGGCGGCACCCAGCGCACCACCCGGGCCAGCAGCGGCACGGCATCGGCCGGCTGCCGCATCGGGAACCGGAGCCGTACCGGAGTGTCCGGCTGGGCGGACCTGGTCACCGGCAGGCCCAGCGCCGTGTTGACCACGTGCGCGCAGGTCAGGACCTGCCGTGGTCCGACCAGCACACCAACCCCGACCGGTTCACCGGACGGGCCGAGGAAGCTGACGATGAACGGTGCGGGGTCCGGCTCAGCCATGGGTAGGGGTCGCCGGAGGGACGGCAGGTGCCTCGGCGCGCTTCCAGGTGAGCGTGACGGTGAAGTGCACCTCGGTGCTGCCCTTGGCCACCACGATGCCGGTCTCCGCGCCGACGACGATGCCGAAGTCGACAGTCACCTCGTCAGGTGCCACAGCCGCCAGGCCGGTCCGGATCGCGCCGAGCGCCGGCTTGAGCTGGTCGAGCGCCGCCTCCAGGGTCTGGCCGGCACGGGCGACCACCTCACCGGGCCGGGCGGCCAGCACCAGCTCGTTGGGAAGGTCCTCGTCGGAAGCCTGGACGACCAGGCGTCCGCCGCCCTCCACCGGCACGTCGATCAGGTAGCTCATCCGGCCCGCGTCCTCCCTTGTGGCCCATGGTCCGGGTCACCCTAGTGGACGCGGTTGATCACGAGGAGTCGACATCCGATCTGCCTCGCCGGCCGGGACTCCATCGAGGATGGGCCGATGGGCGGGCCGTCGTAGGCCCTCTCGCCCCGATCGTCGTCAGTCGTCCACCACCGTGATGACCACGTTGCCGACCTTGTGGCCGCCGTCGACGTACCGGTGGGCCTGCACGATGTCGGCCAGCGGGTAGCTGCGGTCGATCACGATCCGGAGCTGGTCCCGGCTGATCAGGTCGTGCAGTTCGGCCAGGGCTGCGTGTTTGCGTACCGACATCCCGGTCCGGACCCGCGGGCCGGGAGTGACCGCGGTGCCCAGCGCGAGGAGGTTGTTGGTGACCAGGCCGGTCGTCGGCAGGTAGCTGCCGCCCGGGGCCAGCACCGGCCGGCAGCGGGCGAACGAGCTGCGGCCGACGGTGTCGAAGACGACGTCGTACCGTTCGCCGCTGGCGGTGAAGTCCTCGACGGTGTAGTCGAAGACCCGCTCGGCGCCGAGCGACCCGACCAGGCCGGCGTTACGGCCGCTGCACACGGCGTGCACCCTGGCGCCGGCCAGCTTCGCGAGCTGGACCGCGTACGTGCCGATGCTGCCGGAGCCACCGATGACCAGCACCGACTGGCCGGGTTGGACCGGGACCAGGTGGCGGAGGAAGTGCCAGGCCGTGGTGAAGCCGTCGACGCTGGCCGCCGCCTGGGCGTAGCTCGCGTTCGGCGGCATCGTGGTGAGCGAGGCCCGCTCCGACAGGCACTTGTACTCGGCGTTCGCGCCGACGGCGAACCCGGTGAACCCGAAGACCCGGTCGCCGACCCGGTACCGACTGGCGGTCGGCCCGAGCGCCGTGACCTCGCCGGCGAACTCCAACCCGAGTACGCGGACTCCCTTGCGCGGTCGGAACGGACCGAGGATGGCCCGTCCCCACCGGGGCTCGCCCCGGCGCATCCCGCACTCGGCGGAGGTGACCGTGGTGGCGTGCACCCGCACCTGCACCTCGTCGCCCCGGGGCGCCGGCTCGGGCAGGTCGGCCAGAGTGAGGACCTCGGGCGGTCCATACGTGGTGAACATCGCCGCTCGCATGTCCGCCATCATGCTGGAACGCCGCTGTGAAGACGCTGAGCGTTGCCGAGCGGCGGGACGGGGAGGATGGGGACCATGTCTCGACTCGTGATCATCACGGGGCCGATCGCGGCCGGCAAGAACACCGTCGCGGAGCGGCTCGCTGCACTCCTTGCGCAGCGGGGTCGTACCGTGGTCATCGCCGACGTGGACGACGTGGCGGCCATGGTGGCGGCGCCCGGCGCGGGCGCGGCGGGCCTGTGGCCGGCGGCGCACGAGGCGCACGGGGCGCTGGTCGGTCAGTGGCTGCGGTCGACCGTCGACCACGTGGTGGCGGTCGGGCCGTTCCACACGGCCGAGGAGCGGGCCGCGCTCACCCGGCCCCTGCCGGACGGGGTGAGCCGGCTGTGGGTGGTGGTCGACGCGCCGGTGTCGGTGACGTTCCCGCGCGCCCGGGCCGACCCGAGCCGGGTTCTCTCCCGCGACCCCGAATTCCATCACCGCGCGCACGACCGGTTCCGCACCCTGCTGCCCAGCATCCCCGCCGACGCGACCTTCAACTCGGCCGAGCTGACCGCGGACCAGATCGCGGCGGCCATCGCCGACCTGCTCGGGTGACCCGGGAGACTGGCCGCAACGGCTAGGATGACGGCGGCTACCAGGGAAGCCACCGGTCCGCGGGAATGGGCTCAGCCCACCTGGGCCGGTGCGCCACGTGTCACCACCGCTCTCCTTTCGGCCTGACCCAGCGGACAGCAGGCAGACGAGAGGAGGCCGCCGTGCCGACCCTGGACCTGCCCGACCGTCCGCACCTCGACAGCTTCCGCCGGCAGGCCCGTGCCCTGCAGCGCGCCGCCCGGTCCGGTGATCCCGACGCTCTCGCGCGGCTGGCCCGCCACCATCCCGGGAGAGTCTCCGGCGACGGCCTGCGGCTCAGCGCGGCGCAGCTGGTCGTCGCCCGCGAGTACGGCTTCGCCAGCTGGCCCCGGCTCACCCGCTATCTGGAAACCGTGGCCGAGCACGGCTGGACGACCGGGCTCGCCGCGGTGCCGGCGGTCGATCCGGCGGACGAGTTCTGCCGCCTCGCCTGCCTGACCTACGGCCGCGAGGACGGGCCGGCGCGTTGGGCGGGCGCCCGGGAACTGCTCGCACAGCATCCCGGGCTGACCGCGGGGAACGTCTGGGCCGCCGCGGCGGCGGCCCGACCGGACGACGTCGGGCGGCTGCTCGCCGAGCGGCCGCAGCGGGTGCACGAGCGGGGTGGCCCGTTCCGGTGGCGGCCGCTGTATCACCTCGTCTACTCGCGGTACGACCCAGCCGTGCCGGCCGACCGCGTGCTCGCCGTCGCCCGGCAGTTGCTCGACGCCGGCGCCGACCCCAACGAGGGTTACCTCTTCGACGCCCTGCCGTCGCCGTTCACGCTGCTGACCGGGGTGTTCGGCCACGGCGAGCTGGGCCGGCACCGGCAGCCGCCGCACCCGCACTGGCGGGCGCTGGCACGGCTGCTGCTCGACGCGGGGGCCGACCCCAACGACGCGCAGACCCTCTACAACCGGATGTTCGACCCGGACGACTCGCACCTTGAGCTGCTGTTCGAGTACGGGCTCGGCGCCGGTGACGGTGGTCCGTGGAAGCACCGGATCGAGGAGTTGGACACCCCGGCGCGGATGCTGCGCGTCCAGCTGCGCTGGGCGGTCGAGCATCAGCAGCCCGCCCGGGTCCGCCTGCTCGTCGAACACGGGGTGGACTTCCGCTCTCCGTTCGAGGGCGCCGGGCCGGCGTGGAGTCTGGGCGACGGCCGGACCCCGGTCGAACTGGCCCACCTCAACGGCGACACCGAGATCGCCTACTACCTCGTCGCCCAGGGTGCCGCGCCACCGGGTCCCGACCCGGTGCGCGAGCTGATCGCCGCGGTGTTCCGCGCCGACCGGTCCGGCCTGGACCGGATCCGCACCGCCCATCCCGACGTCGTCGATCAGGCCCGCCGCAGCCGCCCCGGACTCGTCGTGTGGGCGGCGACCCGGGCACCGACGGAGGCGGTCGTGATGCTGGTCGAGCTCGGCTTCGACGTGAACGCCTACGGGCGGGGTGACGCCCCGGTCGAGGAGGAGTGGGAGACCGCCCTGCACCACAGCGCGGTGAACGGGAACGTCGCCCTCACCCGCCGGCTGCTGGACCTGGGCGCCGACCCCAACCTCCGCGACCACCGCTTCGACGGAACCCCACTGGACTGGGCCAGACACTTCCACCAGTCATCGACCGCCGCCCTACTCGAACCCGTCACGGCACCTCAACCGGACACCGCCAATTAAGCAGGTGAAGGTCCAGAGGAAGTAGAGGCCGGGGGCGGTGGGGCCGTACTGGCGGTACCCGCAGGCTCAGGGGGCGGGGGAGGTCAGGATCTCGTAGAGGTCGGGGCGGCAGTCCAGGGCGGCCCGGCGCATGGCGGCCACCCGGGTCACCTGCACGTCCGCCGGGAGGGCGTAGAGCGTGGCGAGCGCCTGGTCGGCCAGCTCGCGGTGGGTGTCCCAGACGTGGTCCGGGGCGGCGCGTTCGCCGCGCAGCCAGAGCCCGGCGGCGATCCGGGCGCCGTCGATGCGGTTCCAGGTCTCGACGTCGTCGAGGGCTGCACCGCAGCTCCACGTCCCGGCGCCCTCCAACAGGTAGTCGCGCAGCGAGTCCAGGATCGGAATGATCGTCCCGTCGCCGACGACTGTCAGTTCGAAGTGGACGGTGTCCGGCCGCTGCGCGATCGGCTCGCCGTACACGCCGGTCTCCTGGACCACGGCCGTCGGCGGGTCCGGCAGCCGGGCGGCGAGGACGGCCAGCGCCTCCCGGGCCGGCCCCACGATCTGCGGCAGGAACGACTCGTGCACCCGGTTGACGCAGACCCGGGGTGCACCGTCCGCGCAGACCAGCTCGGTGGCCCGCGCGTCGGGGCGGACGGCCTCGCCGGTCGGCGGGAGCACCAGCAGGGCCACCGCCAGACCGACGACCGCCGGTAGGGCGGCGAGCAGCCGGGCCCGGCGGGTGTCGGCGGCGAACAGCGCCCACCCGGTCCCCGCCAACGCGGCGAACCAGACCAGCACCCCCGCCACCGCTGCGCCGTCCACCACGGAATAGCCGTCGGCGTGGCCGAGCCGACCCGGCGCGAGCAGCAGCGCCGACGGGCCGCCCTCCTCCCACAGCAGGTACGGCCCGGCGACCGCCACGATTGCCAGCACCGCCAGCAGTGCGGGGATCAGCCGGGACGGCAGCAGCCGGCCGATGCCCAGACCGAGCAGCCCGGCGGCGGCGACGCCGACCGCGCCGGCCAGCACCGGCCAGTGCCACCCCGGCGGCTGGTAGCTGGCGGCCAGCACCGCCCGGCCGAGCCCGTCGGCCAGGCCGGCCAGGTAGCCGCCGGCCAGACACCCGGCGACAAGCGCCGCCCGGGGCGCCACCCGGCTGAGCCCGGAGCGCGGAGTGGTGGCCACCAGCTCGGTGACCCCCGATGCCTTGTCGCGGCGGCCCTGCCAGGCCCCGGCCGCCAGCGCCAGCGGCCAGAGCAGCTCCAGGCCGATGTGGTGCGCCAACACCGTGGCCATCCAGAGACCGTCCCAGCGTTCCGGATCGCCGGTGAGCATCGCCGCGGCCCCGGCGAAGCCGAGACCCACCCAGACCGCCGCCGAGCGGCGCAACTCGACGAGGAGCAGCCGGCCCGTCATCCCTGACCGCCCACCGCGCGGTGGCGGCGCAGCAGCACCGCGTACCCGCGTTCCACGTCGTTGCCGCCCGGGTGCAGGTCCGGGTCGGCGTCGCCGGCGGCGGCCGTCAGCTCCGCCACCGTGCCCTGGAACGCCAGCCGGCCCCCGTCGAGCAGCGCCACGTCCGTGCAGGCGCCGGCGACGTCGTCGGCCAGGTGGGTGGCGAGCACCACGCAGGTGTCGGAGCCGAGGTCGCGCAGCAGCGCCAGGGCGCGGGCCCGCTGCTCCAGGTCGAGGCCGACGGTGGGTTCGTCGAGCAGCAGCACCCGGGGCTCGCTGACGATGGCCTGGGCGATGCCGACCCTACGCAGCATCCCGCCGGAGAGCGACCGCAGCCGGCTGCCGGCCCGGGCGGCCAGGTCGACCCGGTCGATGGCCCGCTGCGCCGCGTCCGGAATGTCACCCGCCGGCACCTCTCGCAGCCAGGCGACGTACTCGACGAACTCCCGCAGGGTGTACCAGCGGTAGTAGCCGAAGTCCTGCGGCAGGTAGCCCAGACCCAGCCGGACCGCCCGCAGGTCCCCGCCGCCGCCGGCGTGCACCGCCTCGCCGAGGATCTCCAACTCCCCGCCGGTCGGCCGGACCAGCGTCGCGAGCGCCCGCAGCAGGGTCGTCTTGCCGGCACCGTTCGGACCGAGCAACCCGTGTACGCCGTCGCCGAGCGCCAGGTCGAGGCCGTCGACGGCGGTCCGCAGCCCGGCCCGCAGCCGCAGCCGCCGGGCCTGGATGGGGAAGGCGTACGTCGTCGGCGCGGTTTCCGCCGCGCTGACCGTCCGGATCATCTGGTTCCTTTCACCGGGTCTCATCGCAGGCCGCCGGCCCGTCGGAAGGTGTCCCGCCACCACACGACGGCGCCGCCGGCGAGCACCGCGCAGACCGCCCAGGCCGGGGTCCCGGCCGGGTCCAACACCACCGGGGTACGCGACCAGAGCAGGCTCGGCGCCACCACGGCGGCCACCCAACCGGTGGTCAGCACGGTCGCCGCCCGGCCGATCCCGACGTGGGCGCCGAGCGCGAGGGTGCCGGCCACGAACGCCAGGCTGGGCAGCAGCCAGGCCGCCGGTGCCGTGCCGACGATCGCGCCGGCCACCGCCAACGGCGGCAGGACCAGCAACAGAACGGCGAGGGTACGCCGCAGCACCAGCCCCAACCCGGCCCGCGCGGCGCTGGCCACCAGCGCGTGGGTCGGGTCGAGCCGACCGCTCCAGGACGCAGCGACCCCGAGTACGGGGACCACCGGCGCGACCAGCAGCAGCAGCGACGGCCGGGTCGGTCCGGACCCGCCGGCGGCCAGGTCCATCAGCATCGCGGCGAGCGGGACGAGCACGGTCATCGCCAGCCACGGCAGCGAGGTGGGGGCGGCCCATCGGGCCAGCAGCGGCCAGCGGCGCCGCCGCGCCGGCGGCTCGGCGGCCACCACCGGCGCCACCCGGGCCCAGACCTGGTCGACCAGGGCCGCCACCTCGGCGGTGTCGGCGGCCAGCCGGCCACGGCATTTGGCGCAGCCCTCCAGATGGGTCTCCACCGCCCAGAGCGCGTCGGCCGGCAGGTCGAGGCCTTCCGCGTACCGGTCGAGCACCGCCGGGGCGGGGTGGATGGTCGGGGTCGTCATGACAACACCTCGCGCAGCAGCAGCCGGGCCCGGCGGGCCCGGGTCTTGACGGTGCCCTCGGCGACGCCGAGCAGCACCGAGGTCTGCCGCACCGACAGTCCGTCCAGGACCATCGCCTGCACCACGGCGCGCAGCTCCGGGGCGAGATCGCGGACCGCGCCGGCGACCGGGTCGTCGAGCAGTTGGTCGACCACCTCGTCCTCGGCGGCCGGCACGGTCGGCTCGGACCCGGGTCGGGCGCCGGCCGGCAGCGCGGAAAGGGCGGGCGCCTGCCGGGCGCGGGTGCGGAACCGGTCCACCAGGCGCCGGGCGGCGATGGTCCAGAGCCAGCCGGCGGCACTGCCCCCTCCGGCGGTACCGACGTACGACCCGGCCGCCCGCCACACCGCGAGATATGCGTCCTGCATCACCTCGGCCACCAGCTCCCGGTCGGCGCAGCGGCGGCGCAACCGCATCGCCAGCCACGGCGCGGTCCGGCGGTAGAAGGCGTCGAACGCGGCCTGGTCACCGCGGGCGACCCGGCGCAGTAACGCCTCATCGTCCGGCTCCGCCACGCCACCATCCTCGTCAGCAGTCACGTCCTGCTAGACGGCAGGCGTACCGGATCGGTTCTTCCGAGAGTGTGAGGTGGGTCTCAACGCGACCGCGCGGGGTGCCCGGTCGGGCACCCCGCGCGGGTCGGGGAGGGCGTCAGACGCCGGAGGTGGACCGGATCCAGCTCCGGCTGGACGCGACCGAGGCGTAGTTCTGGTACGTCGAGCCGTTGCCGGTGGAGCAGACGCCGACCTGCTGTCCGTTGTAGAACTGCGGACCGCCCGAGTCGCCCCGCCAGGCGACCCCGTTCACGCCGGTGCTCTGGATCGCCGGCCCGCCGTACGCATCCGACGAACCCGTCGTGGTCACCCGGACCGAGGCGGTCTTGAGCTGCGGCGACGCGTCGCAGTTGCTACAGGTGCGGCCCCAGCCGAAGATGGTGTTCGTCGAGTTCACCGGCGGGTTCGCGCTGGCCAGCGTCACGTACGTGGTGGAGACCGCCGAGCTCAGGTAGAGCAGGCCGAGGTCGTAGCGGCTGTAGGTGGCGCTGACCGTCCTGGTGACACCGCCGGAGGAGCGGTAGACGCTGCCGACCCGCACCGACATGGTGCCGCCGATGCAGTGCCGGGCGGTCAGTACCCAGCGCGACGCGATGATCGAGCCGGAGCAGGCGAACGAGCCGTTCTGGAACACGGCCGCCGCCCACGGGGCGGAGGAGACCGTGCTGCCGCCGATGATCTGCTGCGGCTCCGAGGGCGCGGCGGCGGCGGTGGACGGGGCGACGAACGCGCCGACGAGGGCGGTCGCGACGGTGGCCAGGGTGAGACGAATGCGCAAGGAGGGCTCCTTACCGAGGGGGTGTACCCGGGATCCCCGGGCCGGTCGGGCCTGACACCGGTGGTGCCGGTGAGGCCAGAGGGTAGGGAGCCGACGTTTCAGCGACAAGAATAAATAGCGAGAATTTCGGATGGCGGGGGACAAATACCAGCCGAATGTCAATGGTATGAGCGCGGCATTATGTATTGTCCGGCATCGAAGGCTCATCCGGCTCTCGCCGACGGCGGCGACGCCGGAGCCGGTGCAGGGCGGCGTGCCAGGTCGGCGACTCGTCGGCATCGTCGAAGGCGCGGGCGATCACCACGTCGGTCGACGAGTGCAGCAGGATCGAGAACACGATCGTCAACGCGACCAGATGGAACACCTCGTCGCCCGCGGCGATGCCGGACTCCAGCACCAGCAGGCCGTAGACCACCGACGCGAAGCCCTTCGGGCCGAACCACATCGCCGCGACCTGCTCCCGGGCGCCGAGGCCGGAGCGCAGGAACGCGATCGCGAGCGCCGCCGGCCGGGCCACGAAGATGGCCAGGACCGCGAACACCCAGCCCGGCCAGGAGATCTCGCCGAGGAACTCGACCGAGATCAGGGCACCGAAGACCAGCAGCGCGCCGAGCTTGAGCAGTTCCGCGATGCTCTCCCCGAAGTGCTCGAACGCGGCCCGCTGTTTCGGACCGAAGGTGGCCACGGTGATGCCGGCGGCGAAGGCGGCCAGGAAGAGGTTGCCGTGGGTGGCCTGGCCCAGCGCCAGCACGAGCAGCCCGATGGCGACGCCGTTGAGCGGCGCGTACAGCGCGGAGGCGGCGAACCAGCGGGTCCGCTCCAGCGCGATGGCCAGGGCCGGCACCGTCACCCCGATGGCCAGGCCGACGGCGAGTTCGGTGGCGAGCTCACCGATGTGCAGGTCGTCGGAGCCGGCCGCCACCGAGAGAAACACGATCACGAACGGCAGGGCTAGCCCGTCGTTGACGCCGGACTCGACGTTGAGCAGATGCCGCAGCCGGGGCGGCACCTTGTCGTTGCCGACCAGCGCCGCCGCGAACACCGGGTCGGTCGGGGCGAGGACAGCGCCGATGAGCAACGCCTCCGGCCAGTCCAGCCCGGCCACGTAGTGGGCCAACCCGGCGGTGATCAGCAGCGTCAGCGGCAGGCCCCAGCCTAGCGCCCGACCGGGCAGGCGCCAGGCCGCCCGCAGGTCCGCCCAGCCGACCCGCATTCCGTCGGTGAAGAGCACGGCGAACAGCGCCAACTCGGCCAGGGTCGCCACGATCGGCGAGTCGGCGTGCAGCTTCAGCACGCCGGTGGTCTCCTCGCCGAGCACGAACCCGGCCAGCAGGAACAGCGCCGCCGTCGACAGGATCGTCCGATGCGCCAGCGCCGAGAGCAGCACGGCGAGCAGCAGTACGACGGCGAAGCTCAGCAACAGCACGGCACGCTCCTCGGGACCCGGCTCGTCGACCTGCCGACCAGACTTCCCGGCGCGTCAGTGGACCGGCCGATCCTACTGGGGCCGGGACCGACCGGAACACGTCGGTGCCGTCCGGGGGTAGCGGCTCCGGCAATCGGGTAGCAGCCCGACATGCGAAGAAGGGGATCGGGCCAGCGGAGGCCGGAGGCGGCATGGCGCTCGATGTGATCCTGGCCGCCGCGGGCACGCTGGGCGTGGTGGTGGCGGCGCTGTCCGGCCGGCTCCGGCGGATGCCGCTGTCGGCCCCCATGCTGGCGTTGTTCGTCGGGGTGCTGCTCGGTCCGGAGCTGACCGGGGTGCTGGACGTACCGGTCCTGCCGGACGGCCATGCCGGCTACGAGCAGGTGGCCCGGTTCCTGCTCGCCATCTCGGTGATGGCGGTGGCGCTGCGCTTCCCCGTCCGGCAGATCCGGCGGGAGACCGGCTCGGTGCTCCTGCTGCTGCTCGTCGGCATGCTCGGCATGACCCTGGTCACGGGCGCGGCGGCGGCCCTCATCCTCGGCCTGCCGCTCGCCGTCGCGGCCCTGCTGGGCGCCGCGCTGTCGCCGACCGACCCCGTGCTGGCCTCCAGCGCGGTGAGTGGCGATCCGGCGGAAGGGGCCATTCCGCTGCGTAGCCGGCTGCTGCTGTCGCTGGAATCGGGGGCCAACGACGGGCTCGCCCTGCCGGTCGTGGTCATCGCCGTGGCGCTGGCCGGCTCCGATTCGCTGGCCGGCGCCGGCCTGACCGCGCTGTGGCAGGTGCTGGCGGCCATCGTCATCGGAGCCGGGCTCGGCGCGGTCGGCGGGTGGGCGCTGCGGGCCGGGCAGGCGCACGGCGCGACCGAGGCGGCCCCGGCCCTGCTGTTCACGCTGCTGCTGGCGTTCGGCGTCCTCGGCGTCGCCGGTCTGGCGAAGACCGACGGGGTGCTCGCGGTCTTCGTCGCCGGACTGGTCTTCAATGCGATGGTCGACGCGCACGAACGCGGCGGGAGCACGAAGGCGGACGACGCGATCAACCGCTTCCTCAGCATCCCGCTGTTCCTGCTGCTCGGGGCCGCCCTGCCGTGGTCGGACTGGCGGGACCTGGGTTGGCGCGGGGTCGCGCTGGTCACGGCCGTCCTGCTGCTACGCCGGATTCCGCTGCTGATGCTGTTGCGCCGGCCGCTGCGGCTCGGGCGTCCGGACGCGATCTACCTGGGCTGGTTCGGGCCGGTCGGAGTGTCGGCGTTCTTTTACCTGATGTTGGAGGCGGGCCGCCTGGACGTGGATCGACCCCTGGTCGCCGCCGGAGCCCTGGTCGTGGCGGCGAGCGTGGTCGCGCACGGCCTGACCGCCGCCGCCGGACTGCGGCTCTACCGGCACGCCACCGGCGGGCGGACGGGCGGACCCGACGCCGGGTAGGCCAGGCGGTGCCGACAGGCGGCCCTACGGTGGACGTCCGGCCAGATCGGGTCGCCGGCCCCCGGGCCGTCGGGCCAGGCCGTTGGTGAGCAGGTCGACGAGGGCGCCGACCGCCGGCGGCAGCTCCTCCGGCGACCGGTCGATCAGCACCCGGTGCAGCTGCGCCTCCACGCCGGTGACCAGCAGCCGGGCGGTGAGCCTCCGGTCGGGGCCACCGGCGTCGAGCCGGTCCAGGTGGTCGGCGAGCTCGCCCACGAGCAGCTCCTCCAGCCGCGCCAACCGGTCCAGGTTGCCGGGGGTACGCGGCGACCGCTCGAACAGCAGCCGGTGGGTGACCGGGTGCCGGGCGTGCAGCGCCAGCACGGTCTCGATGATCCGGCGCAGCAGCGGCTCCAGCGGCGGCTTCTCGACCCGCAACGCGGCGAAGAGCCCGGTCAGGGTCTCCGTCGCGTCGGCGAGGTGCCGCTCGGCCAGCGCGTGCAGGATGGCGTTCTTGTTCGGGAAGTACTGGTACAGCGAGCCGATCGACACCCCGGCCCGGTCGGCGATCCGGTTGGTGGTGGCGGCGTACCCTTCGCGCTGGAAAACCTGAGCAGCCGCCTCCAGCAACACCTCGACGGTGTCCCGGGACCGCAGCTGGCGAGGGGTGCGGCGGGGTACGTCGATGGTGGCCTCCAACGCGAGTTGTCCAGCCCGGTGGCGCGTCAGATCGTAGTGGGCGTGCCTGACGACTACCTGCGTTTCCTGCCGGCCGACCTGCGTACCGTGGCCGCCGCGATCGACCCCGAGCCGACCTGGTGGTGCTGGCGCGACGCCGAGCTGCACGTGGCCAGGTCCCGGCCGCCGGGCGCGACCGCCCGGGTGCTGGTGGTGCACGGCGCGGGCGGCTGGTCCGGCGCCCTCTGGCCGGTCGCGGCGCTGATCGCCGCCGCCGGCATCGAGGTCATGGCCCCCGACCTGCCCGGCTACGGCCACAGCCGGGTGCCGGATCCGGCTGGCGTGCGCTACCCGGACTGGGTGGACTGCGTCGCGGACCTGGTCCGGCACGAGCGGGCCGCCGACGACCGGCCGCTGATCCTGCTCGGCGCGAGCCTCGGCGGACTGCTCTGCTACGACGTCGCGGGCCGGCTGCCGGATCAGGTGGCGGGCCCGCTGGTGACCTGCCTGCTGGACCCGCGCGACCCGGCGGCGCTGGCCCGGATCGGCCGGATCCGCTGGTCCGGGCCGCTCGGGGCGCGACTGCTGCCGCCGCTGGCGGCGGCGGTGCCGGCGGTCGACCGGCTGCGGGTGCCGATCCGGTGGCTGGCGAACCTGGCCGCGATCAGCAACGACCCCGGGCTGGCCGCGCTCTGTGCCCGGGACCCGGCCGGCGGGGGAGGCCGGGTCCCGCTGGGCTTTCTGCGTACCTGGTTGGCGTCGGCGCCAGCGGTGGAGCCCGCCCGGTACGCCGGGCCGCCGCCCGTGCTCGCCCACCCGGCCGACGACCGGTGGACCCCGGAGGAGCTGAGCCGCCGGTCCTTGGAGCGGGTCGCCGGGCCGACCAGGCTGGTTCCGCTGACCGGTGCCGGGCACTATCCGATCGAGACACCCGGCCTGCGGCAGTTGATCGCCGAGGTCAGTCGGCTGGCCGGGGCCGTGACCTGACGGCGGCGGGGCGTCGAGCCGCGAACCCGGACGGTTCGCGCCGGTTGGTAGGGGGTCCGGCCAGGTGTCGATGGCAGCGGGCGCGGCTGACAGAATGCGGGTGCAGGTCGACCCGGGTCGATGCACGGCGACGAATCGTCCGGCGTCGAAGTCATCCGCCGGCCTCCCGCGATGATGCCGCACCGAGTGCAGAACGGCGTGTCAAGTCGGCGTACCCCCGGCTTGGTCAAAGGCGCGAGTGATCACCACGTCGGTCGAGGGCTGCAGTGTGACCGAGATGACGCTCTCCCCGAAGTGCTCGAGCGCGGCCCGCCGCTTCGGGCCGAAGGTGGCCACGGTGATGCCGGTGGCGAAGGTGGCTAGAAACAGGCTGCCGTGGGCGACCTGGCCCAGCGCCAGCACGAGCAGTCTGATGGCGACCCCGTCGGGGTGCGCGTACAGCGCTGAGGCGCCGGACTCGGGGAGTGTCAAGTTAGTTGTACATACCCACCACTATTGAGAATGGCTCATTGATCGTCCAGGAGGAGACTGGCGCCAGCGAGGATTACCATGCCTTCGGGATATTCGCACTCAATCCGGAGCATCAGTTCCTCGGCATCGTCCACATCGGCGGTCAGCGACGCTGGTCGTCCCATCAGCGCTCCGAACTGAGAGCCGGTAGTCTGCCAGTTGAGAGTGCCGTCGCGCTGCCGTTGTGCTGTCAGGGCATGAGCGTAGACCACCGAGTCCGATACTGCCGTGAAGTGTGGTCGCACGGTCGTCGCGAATTCCCGGTAGCGGCCCCGTAGCAGGTACGAGACTGAGCGCTCCTTGTCGGCGTTCTGATTACTGGGGCAGGCTATGGCGATTGAGTGTTCGTAGCCTGGTGCGCCTCGGAGGTCGCGGGGAAGTTCTCTTAGGTTGGCCCCACCGGTCTGAACAGTAAGCGTGTCCAGGAAGATCGTTGCTGACGGATGACCCGATGACGGAATGCTTTCCCTGCCGCTGGTCGGTGGCTGCGTGGATCGGGCAGATCGGTCAAGGATGGGTGTCGTGCTTGGCTGTTGATCATCCGCGAAACGCGGAAACTGCCACGCAAGAATCGCGACCAGTAACCCGGCGAAGGCTAGGAGTATCGTGATCCATTGTGGACTTGTGTTCCGCTGGTGTCGTTCAAGATGGCTGGTAGACGATGTGTATGGCTCGCTGTCGGGCACTTGTCACCTGTCGGAGGTAGGGCTGTGAACCTGGTATGGGCTCCATTGTGGTAGTTATTAGGACGCCATCGCATCACCCGGTGCGTGGTATGTCCAACATCAGGTCGATCGCCGACACTTTGATCATCAGTCAGGTTGGGTCTACGCGCTTGCGTCTGGTCCTCTCCCGATGATCGCATAGACAATGGAGGTGTACGGATGTCCACACAGGGCCCGAACCCGAATGTCGCCTCGTCGGGGCCGGCCGGATCGCTCCGCCAGCCTTCCGCGACGCCTCCCGGCGCCGCCCCGCCTTCGCCGCCACCTGCTATTCCGGTTGCGGATGCGGCCCAGGGCCGGCCGCTCGCAAGACCCGTGGTCGGTTCTAGGCGGTCCTTGATCGTTCCGTTCGCACTCTCTGTATCGGTGATGGCACTGCTTATCGCGTTCGGCTCGGCCGTCTTCGCCTGGCGGGCGATCGATCAAGCAGAGGATGCGAAGGAGATCGCCCTTGCCGGCCGTGGCGACGAGCCTCAGTTGGAACGACGGGCACCGACAAATCCTACCGATTTGACCGAATCGACCGATTCCTCTGCAGGTAACCTCGGTGGACCAACCGCGAGCGGCCAACCGCCGCGGCTAGACGAGCGGACCGTCTACAACATCAAGTATGAGGATCAGACGCTTACCTTGAAGGCGACTGAGACCGAGTCCATGGAACTCGATCTTGACGAGCCGCGGGCCAATGTACGCGATGAGGCGGACATCAGGTTGGAGGTGGAGTACGGCACGGCGCAGCGGTACCTCGAGTTGGTCGAGGATGTGCAGGGAAGCGAGGGGGCCGGTCCAGGATCGACGCCCTACGATTGCGCTGAGAAGATCCGGACGGCACCGCTCGGGTCTTCGAGGGTCCCGGTCAAGCAGGGCGTTGTGATCTGTGTGATGACCTCGTTCTCAGCGGCGCAGAAACGAGGCGACCCGCAGCGGATGGTGCGCTTGGAGGTGACCGGCGTGGGAGCCGACCAGGCAGTCACTGTGAAGGTGAGCGCGTGGGACATTCCGCGCTGATGCACCGCCCCGACGTCTCGCCGTTCGAGCCTCGTCGGGGTTCCATTCGGCTTCGACGGGCCGCCCTGACAGAATGCGGATGCACACCGGTCACGTAGGGAACAGACTTGCTCCGAGGACCGGAACGACACCTGTCACGAGGAGACACCCGCTGTGATCCGTACCCATGAAGCCGGAAGCCTGCGTGCGACGGACGCCGGCGCGACCGTGACCCTCGCCGGCTGGGTGGCCCGGCGGCGTGATCACGGCGGGGTGATCTTCGTGGATCTGCGGGACGTCTCCGGCGTGGTGCAGGTGGTGTTCCGGGAGGGCATGGAGTCGGCGCACGCGCTGCGCAACGAGTTCTGCGTGCGGGTCACCGGCGAGGTGACCCGCCGGCCGGAAGGCAACGAGAACCCGGAGCTGGCCACCGGCGACATCGAGGTGACCGCCGCGACGCTCGAGGTGCTCTCCGAGGCGGCGCCGCTGCCGATGCCGGTGGACGACCAGGTGGAGGCCGGCGACGACATCCGGCTGCGGTACCGCTACCTGGACCTGCGCCGGTCCGGGCCGGCCGCCGCGATGCGGCTGCGCTCGCGGGCCAACCAGCTCGCCCGGGGCGTGCTGCACGAGCGCGACTTCCTGGAGGTCGAGACCCCCACCCTGACCCGGTCCACCCCCGAGGGCGCCCGCGACTTCCTGGTCCCGGTCCGGCTGCAACCCGGATCCTGGTACGCGCTGCCGCAGTCGCCGCAGCTGTTCAAGCAGCTGCTGATGGTCGGCGGGCTGGAGCGGTACTACCAGATCGCCCGCTGCTACCGGGACGAGGACTTCCGGGCCGACCGGCAGCCGGAGTTCACCCAGCTCGACATCGAGATGTCGTTCGCCACCCAGGACGACGTGATCGAGCTGGGGGAGGAGATCGTCGGGGCGCTCTGGCGGGAGCTGGCCGACCACGAGATCCCCCGGCCGATCCCGCGCATCACCTGGCACGACGCGATGGCCCGGTACGGCTCCGACAAGCCCGACCTGCGGTACGGCGTCGAGCTGACCGAGTTGACCGACTACCTGCGCGGCACCGCGTTCCGGGTCTTCGCCGGGGCGATCGACGCGGGCGGCTACGTCGGCGCGGTGGTGATGCCCGGCGGGGCGTCGCAGACCCGCAAGGAGCTGGACGGCTGGCAGGACTGGGCGAAGGCGCGCGGCGCGAAGGGGCTGGCCTACGTGGTGCTCGACGCCGAGACCGGCGAGGCGCGCGGGCCGGTGGCGAAGAACCTCTCCGCCGAGCACCTGGCCGGCCTCGGTGACGCGGTCGGGGCCAAGCCCGGCGACGCGGTCTTCTTCGCCGCCGCCGCCGAGCGGCGGGAGGCGCAGGAGCTGCTGGGGGCGGCCCGGGTGGAGATCGCCAAGCGGGCCGGGCTGGTCGACGAGAGCGCCTGGGCGTTCTGCTGGGTGGTGGACGCGCCGATGTTCGAGCGCGACGACCAGGGGGGCTGGACGGCCGTGCACCACCCCTTCACCTCGCCGAAGGCGGACTGGGAGGACCGGTTCGAGCAGGCACCGGACCAGGCGCTGGCGTACGCGTACGACATCGTCTGCAACGGCAACGAGATCGGCGGCGGATCGGTCCGTATCCACCGGGCCGAGGTGCAGCGGCGGGTCTTCGACCTGCTCGGGATCAGCGCCCAGGACGCGGCCGACAAGTTCGGCTTCCTGCTGGAGGCGTTCACGTTCGGCCCGCCGCCGCACGGCGGCATCGCGTTCGGCTGGGACCGGACCTGCATGCTGCTGGCCGGGGCCGACTCGATCCGCGAGGTGATCGCCTTCCCGAAGTCCCGCGGCGGGTACGACCCGCTGACCGGGGCGCCGACCCCGATCACCGGCCGGCAGCGCGCCGAGGCCGGCGTCGACGCCAAGCCCAAGCCGGCCGGCCCGGCCCACACCGGCACGGCTGGCATCGCCGCCCCGGTGGAGCACTCCTGACCCGTCAGCCACGCCTGCGCACCGCGCCCCGGGATGCCCCCGGGGCGCGGGTGTTTGGTGTGACTGACGGGTCGCGATTTGCGTGACTCACCCCGTTGAGTGGGGAAATTTCCGGCCTTCCGGTCAGTTGAGTATTGGTGATGGTTCGTTAGCTCCAGCGGCGGCGTCGAACACCGCGGTTGCGCCCGCCGGACCCCCTCCCAATCCCCGCCTGACGGCGCCCTGCCGGAAGGGATCTCCGCCATGCCCCCGTACGCCACCCCCGCCCCCAGCCTGCGGCCCGGTCGACGCCCCACGGTCACCGTGGTCGTCCCCACCCGCAACGAGGAACGCAACCTGCCCCACGTCTTCGAGCGGCTGCCCGGCGACGTGCACGAGGTGATCCTGGTCGACGGTGGTTCCACCGACCGCACCGTCGAGGTGGCCCGCGAACTGCGCCCGGACGTGCGCGTCGTGCAGCAGACCCGCACCGGCAAGGGCAACGCCCTGGCCTGTGGCTTCGCCGCCGCCACCGGGGACATCGTGGTGATGATCGACGCCGACGGCTCGACCGACCCGGCCGAGATCCCGCGCTTCGTCGACACCCTGCTGGCCGGCGCCGACTTCGCCAAGGGCTCGCGGTTCCGCGCCGGTGGCGACAGCCACGACATCACCCGGCTGCGCCGGCTCGGCAACGAGGGCCTCAACGGGATCGTCAACACCCTCTTCGGCACCCGGTTCACCGACCTCTGCTACGGCTACAACGCCTTCTGGCGGCGGCTGCTGCCCGCCCTCGACCTGCCCGACCCGGCGCTGCCCCGGCCCGCCGACGGCGGCAAGCTCTGGGGCGACGGATTCGAGATCGAGACCCTGATCAACATCCGGGTCGCCGCGCACGGCTACCGCGTCCGCGAGGTCGCCAGCGTCGAGCACGCCCGCATCCACGGTGACAGCAACCTGAACACCTTCCGGGACGGCACCCGGGTGCTGCGGACCATCCTCAGCGAGTTCCGCCGGCTCGCCACCGCCGCGCCGCGCCCGGCCCGGCCGGCGGCCGTGCCGGTCGTCCCGATGGGCCGGCTGCGTGACCTGGTCGCCGTGGCACCCGGCCGGGTCGGCGACCTCGGGTTGGCGCCGCCGTTCGGGGTGCAGCCGGCGTTCGCGCTGGCCGGGCAGGAGGCAGCGGCATGAACCACTGGACCCAGTCACCCACCACCGTCGTCATCCCCTGCCACAGCGAACGGCGCCTGCACTACCTGGTCTCGACGGTCGAATCGGCCCGCTCGCAGAACCCCGCGCCGGCCGAGATCGTCGTCGTGGTCGACCACAACCCCGCCTTCTACCAGCGACTCCGGCGGGACCTGCCGGGCGTGACGGTGCTGGAGAACCAGTTCCAGCGCGGCGTCTCCGGCACCCGCAACACCGGCGCCCGGCACGCCATCACCCCGCTGGTCGCCTTCCTCGACGACGACGTGCTGGCGCACCGGGGCTGGCTGGCCGGCCTGATCGGGCCGTTCGCCGACACCGCCGTGGTCGGCACCGGCGGCGGCATCGTGCCGCGCTGGGAGACCAGCCAGCCGACCTGGTTCCCCGACGAGTTCCTCTGGGCCGTCGGCGGCTCCTACGCCGGCCAGCCGGTCGACACCGCCCCGGTCCGCAACGTCTGGTCCGGCAGCATGGCGGTCCGCCGCGAGGCGTTCCTGGCCGTCGGCGGCTTCCGGACCGACTTCGGCAAGGTCGGCGACCGGTCCCGGCCCGAGGACACCGAGTTCTGCCTGCGGGTCAGCCGCCGCACCGGCGGGCACTGGATGTACGTCCCGAGCGCCACCATCTCGCACCCGGTGCAGGCCAACCGGGCCACCTGGCGCTACTTCGTCACCCGCTGCTACCACGAGGGCCGGGGCAAGGTGCTGATGGCCCGGCTGCTCGGCGACCCGGCCAGCCTCGGCGCGGAGCGCGGCTACCTGCGCCGGGCGCTGCCGCTGGCCGTGCTGCGCGGCCTCGCCGACACCCTGCGCGGGCGGGGAGTCCGGCCGGCGCTGCGCTCCGGCGCGGTGCTCGTCGGGCTGGCCGCCGCCGCCGTCGGCGCGCTCGCCGAACTCCTCGCCGCCAAACCCGCCACCCGTCCCGTCCCCACCTCGGTCCCCGTCGGCCGGATCGGAGCGAACCGGTGAACCCCACCCAGAGCACCGAGCACGCCCGCCGGCCCCACTTCGGCGTTCCCGCGGTGGCCGGCGCGGCCCCGACCGTCCCACCGACCCGGGTGATCCCGGCCCGGACCGTCCCGGCGGCCGACCGGCTGCCGGCCCTGGTCGCGGACGTCGAACTGACCGGGGCGCTGCCCCGGATCGCCGCGACCGGGCCGGACGGCCGGCGGGCCGAGCGGGCCTGGCTGCTGGTCCGACTGCACACCGAGCCGATCGGCCCGGTGCTGCTGCCGGTGCCGGGGACCGGGCTGTCCCCCGCCGACCTGGCCGCCGCCATCCACGCCACGCTCGGCGACGAGCTGCGGCGCCGGCTGCCCGACTGGCCGGCCGCAGACACCCCGGCGGACCCCGACCGGGCGTTGGCCGCCCTGCGGGCGTCCGGCACGTCGGCGTACCTGGCCCGGCGGGCCGAGGTGCTGCGCGACGCGCCGCCGATCACCGTAGTGATCTGCACCCGGGAACGCCCCGGCCCGCTGGCCCGCTGCCTGGACAGCCTGCTCGGCCAGCACTACCCGAACTTCCGGGTGCTGGTGGTGGACAACGCCCCCACCAGCGACGCCACCCGCGCGGTCACCGCGGCCGCGGCCCGGTCCGGCCCGGTGGACTACCTGCTGGCCCCCCGGCCCGGCCTCTCGCACGCCCGCAACGCGGCTGTCGCGGCGGCGCCCGGCGAGATCCTCGCCTGGATCGACGACGACGAGGTCGCCGACCCGTACTGGCTCGCCGAGGTGGCCCGGGCGCTGGCCGACCACCCGACCGCCGACGTGATCTCCGGCGTGATCGTGCCGGCCGAGCTGGAGACCGACCCGCAGCTGTGGTTCGAGGAGTTCGGCGGGCACAGCAAGGGCCGCGGCTTCACCCCGGACGTCTTCTCGCCGGCCACCGCGCACCGGCAGAGCCCGCTCTACCCGCTGCCGCCCTTCGGCACCGGCGCGAACATGACCTTCCGGCCCGGCGTCATCGAGCGGATCGGCGGCTTCGACACCGCGCTCGGCGCCGGCACCCCGGCGATGGGCTCCGAGGACACCCTGGCCTTCACCCGGGTCCTGCTCGCCGGCGGCACCATCGCCTACCACCCCGGCGCGCTGGTCCGGCACTACCACCGCCGTGACCTGGCCGGGCTGCGCACCCAGATGATCGGGTACGGGGCCGGGCTGACCGCCGCGTACACGTCGCTGCTGCTGGACCGGCCGGGGCTGCTCTGGCCGCTGCTGCGGCTGGCGCCGACCGCGCTGCGCGACCTGCGCCAGCCGGACGGCCCCCGGCTGGCCGGGCTCGGCGCCGGGTTCCCCCGCGACCTGCTCGGCGAGAACCGCCGCGGCATGCTCCGCGGCCCGCTGGCCTACCTGCGCGGCCGCCGCCGCGACCGGCGCCAGGACCGCCGTGATCGCCAGGACCGCCGTGATCGCCAGGACCGCCGTGATCGCCACGGTCGCCGGGACACTCCGGGTCGCCTTCGGGATGGTCGGGCGCAGGTGGGATCGGGGGCGGCGACGTGACCGCCATCCCCGCCGTCGACACGCCGACGGTCCCGGCCGAGATCGGTCCGGGCACGGCGGCCGGAATCCGACCTGCGGATGTCGCTTCGGCCGGTGCCGCGTCGGCGCCGGTGGTGCACGCGATGGTGCGTACCGCCATGGCGTTGATGACCTCGACCGTGGCCAGCGCCGCGCTCGGCTTCGTCTTCTGGGTGGTCGCGGCCCGCTGGTTTCCGGCCGAGGTGGTCGGCCGGGCGTCCGCCGCGGTCTCCTCGATGTCGCTGCTCGCCGGGCTCGCCCAGCTCAACCTGACCAGCCTCTACGCCCGGTTCCTGCCGACCGCCGGGCCGAACACCCGGCGGTTGATCGTCGGCGGCTACCTGGCCTCGGCCGCGATGTCCGTGGCGCTGGCGACCGGATTCCTGGCGCTCGGGCTCGGCGCCGGCCTGATCGGCGCGCAGCCGGCCGGCCGGCTGATCTTCACCGGCGCGGTGGTCGCCTCCGCGATCTTCTTCATCCAGGACGGGGTGCTCGCCGCGCTGCGCCGCCCGAGCTGGGTGCCGGCCAAGAACGTGGTCGCCTCCGCCGCCAAGCTCGCCCTGCTGCCGCTGCTGGCCGGCACCGCCACCGGCGACGGGCTGCTGCTGGCCTGGGCGCTGCCGATGCTGGCCACGATGCTGGCGGTGAACTGGTGGATCCTGGCCCGGCTGGCGCCGGCCCGGGGTCGGCTGCCCGGGGCCGCCGCGCCGGTCGCCCGGCGGGAGGTGCTCAGCTTCGCCTCCGCCGAGTACGTCAACGGGTTCGTCACCAACGCCGTCGCCTTCCTGCCGCCGGTGCTGGTCGCCGGGGCACTCGGGCCGGCCGACGGCGCGTACTTCTACATCCCCTGGGTAATCGGGGTGGCCGGCACCACGCTGCTGTGGAACGTGGTCACCTCGTTCGTGGTGGAGGCGGCCAGCGACGGCAGCCGGGCGCGCGCCCACGTCAACCGGGCCGCCACCCTGGTCGGGTTGGTCGTCGGGCCGGCCGCCGTGTTGCTGGCGCTGGCCGCCGGGCCGCTGCTGCGCCCGCTCGGCCCCGCGTACGCCGAGCACGGCGCGGACGCGTTGCGGCTGATCGGGCTCTCCCTGCCGTTCACCGGCGTCGTCCTGCTCTACGCAGCCTTCGCGATCATGGAGAAGCGGATGTGGCGGATGGTGGCGATCCAGTCGGCCGGGGCGGTTGCGTTCCTCGCCGGCAGCTGGCTGGGGCTGCCCCGGCTCGGCATCGTCGCGCCCGCGCTGGCGCTGCTCGCCGCCCAGGCCGCCGTCGCCGCCGTCCTGCTGCCCGGCCTGATCCGCCGCTACCGGGCGACCGGCTCCGCCCACCGCCGCCCGGACTGGGCCACCGGGTCGGCCCACCGGCCGGACCTGGCCGCCGCCGGCACCGACTCCGACGCCACGACCTCGACCGGGAGGACCGGATGATCGACTTCGACGTACGGCCGACCGCACGCCGCACCCCACCGGCCGGTCCGGTTCCGGTGTCCGAGCCGGACCGGGGCCGGTTCGGCGTAGCCACCCCGTCGACCCCGCCAGCCGCCACGGGCACGCGGGCTGCCACCGGCACAGGCGCGGCACCGACCACCGTGGGGGCGGCGGACAACGGACCGGCTGACGGCGGGCCGGTCCGTCGGCAGCGGGCGATGGCCTGGCTGGGGATCGGTATCGCGGTGGCTGCGCTGATCGGGCTGGCCGCAGCTGGTCCGCTGCGGGCACCGGCCGCCGTCGCGTTCGCGGCGCTCGGTCCGGGGCTGGCGGTGCTGAGCCACCTGCGGGTACGGCAGCCGGTCAGCGCCTGGGCGCTGGCCGTGCTGGTCAGCCTCACCGGCTATGTCGGTACCGCCACCGTGGCGGTCTGGGTCGGCTGGTGGCATCCGCGGCTGGTGGCGGCGGCCGGCGCCGCGCTGGTGGCCGCCGCCTGCGCCGCGGCCCTGGCCCGGACCGGCGGGCTGCGCCGCCCGGCACCCGACGGGCGCCCAGCACTCCGCCGTCCGGCCCTCGGGTTCGGGAAACCCGGGGAGTGGGCACGGCGGGACCGGGCGCTCGCGGTGCACGCCGCGATCCTGGCCGGTGCCGGGGCGCTCTGGCTGGTCGCGCTCGCCAACACCGACATCGACCAGGTCGGCGGGTACGGGCTGCTGGCCACCGTGCACCCGGCCTACCTGGCGGCGCTGGGACTCTGCGCGATCGGCTTCGCCGTCGGGCTGACCCGGCCGGGCGGGCCGTCGCCGCTGCTGGCGGCGTACCCGGTGCTGTTGATCCTGATCCTGCACGGCAGCACCCCGCTGCTGCTCGACCAGCCGCAGTACGCCTGGACCTACAAGCATCTCGGCGTGGTCGAGCTGATCCGGACCACCGGCGCGGTCGGCGCGCCCGACGACATCTACCAGCAGTGGCCAGCCCTCTTCGCCGGGGTCGCCCAGCTCGCCGACCTCGCCGGGGTGACCGCGCTCGGCCTGGCGGACTGGTCGGCCGTCTTCTTCAACCTCGCCGGGGCGCTGGTGCTGTTCGCCATCGCCCGGACCCTGTCGGCCGACCCGCGGGTGGCCCACCTGACGGTCTTCGGGTTCCTCGCCGTCAACTGGGTGGAGGAGGACTACCTCGCGCCGCAGGCGCTGGCCTTCCTGCTCAGCCTCGGCGCGCTGCTGGTCCTGCTGCGCTGGCTGCGCCGACCGGGCGCGGTGGCGGCCGCCGGCGGTAGCGGTGTCGGGGCCGGCGGGTCGCGGGTCGGGCGGGCGGTGGCGTTGGCCGGGCTGCTCGGGATCTTCGCGGTGCTCACCGCCGCGCACCAGCTCTCGCCGTACCTGCTGCTCGCCCAGGTGGCGGCGCTCGTGGTGCTGCGGCTGGTCCGGCCGTGGTGGACGCCGCTGCTGATGGGCGCGATCCTGCTGGCGTACCTGTGGCCGCGCTACGGCCTGGTCGCCGGCTCGTTCGGGATCTTCGAGGGGATCAACATCTTCGCCAACGCCGGCGGCAACGCCGAGGACTGGGGCTCGACCGGGCAGGCGTTCTCCGCCGTGGTGGTGCGGGTGCTGGCGCTCACCGTCTGGGGGCTGGCCGCGCTGGCGGTGCTGCGTGCCCGGCGGCGGCCGCGTACCGTGCTGCTGCCGGCGGTGCTGGCCGCCACCCCGTTCGTCCTGCTGGCCGGGCAGAGCTACGGCGGGGAGGCGATCTACCGGGTCTTCCTCTTCTCCGCCCCGTGGTGCGCGTACCTGATCGCCGCCGCGATCTTCGACCGGCCCGCGGCCGGGGCGGTCGAGCCGGCCGGTGGTCGGTCGTCCCGGCGGCCGGTGCTGGTGGGGGTGCTCGGGCTGGCGCTCGCCCTGGCGGCGCTCGCCACCGTGCAGGGCCGGCACGGGCAACTGGTGGTGGACCGGCAGACCAGCGCGGACGTGCGGGTGGCCCGGTACCTGTACGCCAACGCCGTACCCGGGTCGACGATCGCGCTCGGTTCGTCGAACTTCCCGAGCCGGCTGGCCGGCAACTACGGCGAGTTCAACCGGACGGTGCCGGTCGGCGAGCCGGACCTGGTCGCGGGGGCCGGGCTGCGGGACGCCCCGCTGGGCGTGGAGTACCTGCCGGCGATCGAGAACTACCTGCGCGGGTTCGGCGGCACCGCCAGCTACCTGGTGCTCAGCGAGGGGATGCAGCGCCAGGCCGCGTACTTCGGCTACCTGCCCGACGGCGCGTTCGACCGGCTCGCCGGGGCGCTGGCCGCCGACCCGGACTGGTCGGTGTTCCACCGCGACGGTGACGTGGTGGTCTACCAGTTCACCGGCTGACCGGGTGCGCGGTCAGGCCGGCGCGTAGATGCTCACCCAGTCGACCTGCAGGTTCACCCGCTCCGGGGTGGTCTCGTCGGGGCACGCCTCCCAGGTGTGGCCGCAGTACCAGGCCTGGCTCTGCAGGGCCAGCGCCATCGGCTCGTCGGGCACCTGGTCGCCGGTGATCTCGGTCCACGGTTCACCGTCGAGGGTGAAGACCAGCCTGCCGGGGGTCCACTCCAGGCCGGCGGTGTGCCACTGGGTGAAGTCGCCGGGCACGCTCCGCTCGACCGGCCGACCGGTCACCGGGTGCAGCACCCCGTACATCCGGTCCCGGCCGCGCCCGTTGTCCTCGGCGATGTCGATCTCCGGCGGGTAGACGTTGGAGGCCGGCCAGAGCAGCAGCGCGTATGCGATGCCGGTGCCCCGGTCCATCCGGAACCGGATGTCGAAGCGGCCGTAGGTGCGGCTGACCACCCGCCGGTTGGAGATGCCGCCGGTGGCGTAGATGTTGCCCCGGTCGGCCTCGCGCCAGCCGCCGATGGTGAGCAGCCCGCCGGAGACCGAGACGTGCGACGGGTCGAACCAGCCGCCCGGGTCGCCGTCGGGCTGGCCCTCGTAGGCGAACCAGCGGTCGTCCAGGGCGGTGCCGGAGAAGTCCTCGGTGAAGATCTGCCGCCAGCCGGGCATGTCGCCCTGCGGCAGGCGTACCCCGGACGGGTTGGCGCCGGGGGCGACGGCGGTCGGGGTGCCCGACGGCGCCCGACCCGGCGCGGCGGTGGCCGGCGGCCGGTGCGGGCCGTGCGGCTCGGTCGGGTCCGCGTCGAACCGGGTCAGCGGGCGGATCACCGCCAGGTAGACCAGCACCACCAGCGCGCCGGCGACGAGCACCACCCAGCCGGCCCGGCTTCGGGTCACCCGGGACCAGGTCGGGCCGGGTCCGGAGGCGGGTCGCCGGTCGGGCGGGTCGCCGGCCACTCAGGTCAGCCGCCGGCCGGCCAGGCGGGCCAGCCGGCGGGTCAGCCGCCAGGCCGGTTGCGCCAGCCGCTTGGCCTCCGGGATCAGGCGCGGACCGCCGCCGCGGACCAGGTCGAGCAGGTCGGCGCCGGTGTGGTCGGGGGTGGGCTGCAACCGGGGTACGGCGAACCGGTCGTCGGTGCGCCCCGCCGGCCCGGGCCGGTAGAGCCGCCGACCCACCGCGCAGGCGTTGTCGTGCCCGCTGCGGTGGACCAGTTCGCGGACCCGGCGGTCGTGGTAGCCGTGCGGGTAACAGAACGACCGGACCGGTCGACCCAGCACCTGCTCCAGGCGGTCCCGGCTGTCGGTGAGCTGCTGGTTCAGCAGGCCGGGCGGGAGCATGTCGAGCGGCTGGTGGACCAGCCCGTGGTTGCCGATCTCCACCCCGGCGGCGGCCACCTCGGGCAGCGCGGAGAGCGGGAGCAGCCGGCCGAACACGCCGGCCCAGCGGCCCAGCCAGTCGGCCGGTCCGCCCAGATGGCCGACGGCGGGGTAGAGGGTCGCCGACGAGCCGGTGGCGGTGAGCAGCGGCAGTGCCCGGTGCAGGAAGTTGGCGAAGCCGTCGTCGAAGGTGAGCGCCACCAGCGGCGGGGTGGGGGTGCCCGACCGGGTCAGGTCGAGGGCCTCGGTCAGGCCGACCAGCCGGTAGCCGGCCGCGGTCAGCGCGTCCAGGTGCTCGGCGAGCCGGTGCGGCGGCACGGCCAGCTCCCGCAGCGGCCCGGCCCGCAGGGCGGAGACGGAGTGGTACATCAGCACCGGCAGCACCGCCGTCCCGTCGCGGACGGGTGTCCGGGTGGTCACCGCGCGGCCAACCATGAAAGCAGCATAACCGTACAAATGCCGTGGTTGGGCCAGCCGGCGGTCTCCGGTCCCGGCGGCGCCGGTCCACCGTGGATTAGCGCGCTGACCAGGTGGGTACATCCGGGCCGACCTACTGACACCCCCTCGGAGGACATAATGCTCGCGATAGCCGCCGCCGCCGTCTTCGGCTTTGCCCTGCTGCTCGACCTGCTCGACACCGACCTCGGCGCCCCGGACCTGTTCAACTGGAACACCCTGGTACTCATCGGCCTGCTGTTGACGGCTCTCTACCTGGCCGGCGTCGGAAGCGGCCCGGGCGGTGGAGGAGGCGGCCGCTGGTACCGCGGTCGCCGCCCAGGTCGGGGCTGACCTGGTACGCCTGGCGGACCGGCCCGGTTTTCGGCGCATTTCCGGCGCCCGAGACCGGGCCGGTACTGTCTTCGGAGTGGAAACCGACGGTCTCTTCCCACTCGCCGAACCCGGCGGGGTGCGCACCGCACCCCCGGCCGGTGGCGTCGGGAACGGCCTGACGCCGGCCACGGCCGACTCCCCGCTGCCGGTCCGGATGCGACCGGCGTCCCTGGACGAACTGGTCGGGCAGGACCACCTGCTGGCCCCGGGCGCGCCGCTGCGGCAGCTGGTGACCGGCACCGCGCCGATGTCGGTGATCCTGTGGGGGCCGCCCGGCAGCGGCAAGACCACGATCGCGCACCTGGTGGCGGGCGCGACGGACCGCCGGTTCGTCGCGATGTCGGCGCTGACCGCCGGGGTCAAGGACGTCCGCGCGGTGATCGACACCGCCCGCCAGCAGCGGCGGGCCGGTGGCCGGCCGACGGTGCTCTTCATCGACGAGGTGCACCGGTTCAGCAAGACCCAGCAGGACGCGCTGCTGGCCGCGGTCGAGGATCGGACCGTCACGCTGCTGGCCGCGACCACCGAGAATCCGTACTTTTCGGTCATTTCGCCGCTGTTGTCCCGCTGTGTCCTGTTGACCCTGCAGCCGCTCGGCGACGACGCCGTCCGCGGTCTGCTGCGTCGCGCGATCTCCGACGAGCGCGGCCTGGCCGGCGCGCTCACCCTCGCCGACGACGCGGAAGACCACCTGGTACGCCTCGCGGCCGGCGACGTCCGCAAGGCGTTGACCGCGCTGGAGGCGGCGGCCGGCTCGGCCGCGGCCCGGGGCGGCGGCGTGATCGACCTGGCCACCGCCGAGCAGGCCGTCGACGTGGCGGCGGTGCGCTACGACCGGGACGGCGACGCCCACTACGACGTGACGAGCGCCTTCATCAAGAGCATGCGGGGCTCCGACGTCGACGCGGCGCTGCACTGGCTGGCCCGGATGCTGGTGGCCGGCGAGGACGCCCGGTTCATCGCCCGCCGGATCGTCATCTTCGCCAGCGAGGACATCGGGATGGCCGACCCGACCGCGCTGACGGTGGCCACCGCGGCCGCCCACGCCGTCGAGTACGTCGGCCTGCCCGAGGTGCAGCTCAACCTGGCCCAGGCCGTGATCCACATGGCCACCGCGCCCAAGTCGAACTCGGCCACCCGGGCGATCGGGGCGGCCATCAGTGACGTCCGGGCCGGTCGGGGCGCCGGGGTGCCCCGGGCGCTGCGGGACGCGCACTACTCCGGTGCCCGTGGCCTCGGCCACGGCACCGGCTACCGCTATCCACACGACGACCAGCGGGGCGTCGTGACCCAGCAGTACGCGCCGGACGACCTGGTGGGGGTCGACTATTACCAGCCCAGCGGCCACGGTGCCGAACGGGCGGTGGCCGGCCGGCTGCCGGTACTGCGCGGCATCGTCCGGGGTGGGCGGGCCGCGCAGAGCACGGTCGAGGGGGGCGCCGCCGACGGCGGTGCGACAGTCAACGGCGGCATCTCGGCCGCCGGGAAGGATCAACAGTGAGATCGCGCGGTCCGGACCGGTCCGAGGACGGCCCCGACGAGCGGCGGGAGCCGCGAGCGAAGGGCCGCCGGTGGGGGCGGGGCAAGGCGGCCCCGGAATCCGCCGCCGCCGAGCCCGAGGTCAGCGGCGAGGAACTCGGCTGGATCGCCGACCTTCGTACCGCCAAGGAACAGCGGGCCGCGATCGGCCCGGAGGGGGCCGACGCCGACGAACCGCCGCCGGATCCGGGCGGCGGGCGCAAGCGTGCCCCCGGGCCGCGGCCTGAGGCGCCCACCTCGGGTGCGCCCGGCCCGTCGAACGGTCTGCCGTTCGGTCCGCCCGCCGGGCCGCCTCCGGGTGCGCCCCCGGTCGGCCCTCCGCCCGGCCCACCATCTGGCCCGCCCCACCGGCGGGAGCCGGGTGCCGAGCCCGGTGCCCCCCGTCCCGGCGGATTTCGCCCGGGCGGCTCGCCGCCCGAGCCGTCACGGCCCGACGCACCGCACCCGTCGGCCTCGCGGCCGGGGCCGCCGATGCCGCCGCCGGGTGGGAATCGGAGCCCGGTGCCCCCGGTCCACCGGTCGTCGGGGGAGTACCCGTCGGTCGACTTCCCCGCGGGCGGCGAGCGTCCGCCGGGCGGGTACCCGCCCGCCGGATACCCCTCGGGTGAGCCCGACCAGGGCCGTCGACGGGCAGCGGCGCCACCGGCGGGCGGTCGGCACGGTGCCCACGACGGCCCCGACCCGCGTCGCGGCGACCCGGTCGGTCCTGATCCGCGTCGGCCGGATCTGGCCGGTTCTGATCCGCGTCGGCCGGATCTGGCCGGTCCTGACCTGACGCGCGGTGACCGGCCTCGGCACGGTCGCGACGAGGCGGCGGAGGGCAGGCCCGGTCCGGCCGGTGCCCCGCGCCGGGCGGCCGAGCCCCGGGAGCCGGAGCCACCCGTCGGCCGCCGGGCGGCCGTGCCACCGGACACGCCGACCGGTGCCCACTCCGCCACCAGCGGTCGCGCCCCCGACCGACCGGTCGGACCGGATCCGAGGTCCAGGTTCGGACCGCACGGCGGCAGCGGCGGCAGCCCGGTGGTCGTGCCCAAGTCCGGCAACGCCCCGCCGCCGGTGCTGGCCAACCCCGATCCTCCCCGGACGCCGCCTTCGCCGCCGGTTCCCCCGCCGATGGGCGCGGGCCGGCACGGGGCGCCGGACGGCGGGTTCAACCGCTCCCGGCCCGCCGACGAGGGTGGCTCCCGCCCGGCCGGCCCGCCCGAGCCACGGCCGGGGCCGGCCGACCGGCGGGCCCCGACGCCGGCGACCGAACCCGGGCCGCCCGCGCCGCCGGACCGCCCGGCGCGCCCCTCCGACTGGATCCGCCGGGCCGCCCGGAGTCGCCCGGGGGACACCACGGTGCACCCGGACCGCCCGGCCGGCCCGCCGCCCGGTGGCCCGGCCGGCGGTGTCGGAACCCGCGGGCCGGCCGGCATCGGCGGCCAGCCAATGGACGGCGGCCCGCCTCGTGGGATCGATGGTCCGCACCGTCGCCCTGATGGTCCGCTCCGTGGCGCGGATGGCGGCCCGGCCCGTGGTGCTGACGGCCCGCTCCGTGGTGCTGACGGTCCGCTCCGTGGTGCTGATGGCGGCCCGCGGCGTGGTCCGGCGCCGGGACCGGGTGCCCCCAGCGGTGCCGCCCGGGTGCCCACGGCACCGCCGATCGTTCCCGGGCGGGGCGACGGCGCGCCACCGATCGTTCCCGGCCGAGGTGACAACCGCCCCGGCCCCCACGGCCGGCACGACCCGGCGCCGGATGCCGGACCCCGCCCCACCGGCGGACCGCGCGGAGCGGCTTCGATGAACGGACCGTCGCGGCCCGGCGCACCGACGGCCCCCCAACGGGCCGGGGAGCGCGGTCCGCTGCGGGACGGGGAGAACCTGGGCCGGAGCCGAGGCGCCGGACCGGGCGACGGCCCGCCACCTCGATCGGGCCGACCCCCCGCGTCCGACCGGATGGGTCCGGGTCCGGACCGCATGGGCCCGGATGACCGGGGTCCCGGTCCGGACCGGATGGGCCGGGATCGCATGGGCGCCGGCCCGGATCGGATGGGCGCGGATCGGATGGGTCCCGGCCCCGACCGCCCGCGTCCGGATCGGATGGGCGCTGGCCCGGATCGGGACCGGATGGGGCCGGAGCAGCCGCCGGACGGTCCGCCCGGCGGCAACGGAGCGCCGGTGGCCCGGGCCGCGGCTGCCGTGCCGGCCCCGCCGGCCCGGGCGGCGGCCCCGGTGGCCGCCGCGCCGGTCCGCGCTGCGGCCACCCCCGGTGCGCTGGCAGATCCGCGTACCAGTGGACCGCTGCCGGGCGGCCCGGGTGCCGCCGTACCGGTATCGCCGGCGACCGGCGACGACCGGGACCCCAACCGCGACGACGACCGCGACGGTGGCCGGTCGGCCGGCTCCGGCCGGCAGTTGGTCGCCCGGATGAGCACCTTCGACGGTGCCCGCTCCGAGGTCCGCCGCCAGATCCGCGAGAAGAAGCGGCTCCGGTTGGTCGCGTTGGCGCTGGTGCTGGTGGCGTTGGTCGCGGCGGTTCCGGTCTACATGGGAATCCGGACCGCGACCCGGGACCCGGTGTTCACCTCGCTGGACTCGCTGGCGGTGCCGGCGTGGGCGGCGGAGCAGACGGTGGACGGGGTCAGCGGGAGCCGCTGGTGCCTGATCGACTGCCGGTTCCGGGAGCGCAACGTCGAGTCGCAGCGGTCGCCGGTCGAGACGGCCCAGGCCTACCAGCAGGCGTTGGTGGCCGATGGTTGGCGCTCCTGGAAGCCGGCCGGCTACTGCCCGGAGCAGCCGGTGGAGGGAAGCTACACCTGCTGGCAGCGCGACGAGCTGACCCTCGACCTGTGGGTCCGGGCACCGGCCTGCGCCGCCGACCCGCTGCGGGGCCGTCCCACGGTGGACCCGACCGCCGACCCCTCCGGGGCGCCGCCGGAGTCCGCCGGGGAACCGCCGGCCGACCAGCAGCTGCCGGGCACCGACGAGTGCGACGGCTCGGTGGTGTCGGTGAAGGTCCGCAACGCGATCGACGACGAGCGGTTGCGGCCCCAGCCGAGCATCGACCCCTCCTTCACCGGGGAGGATCCCGATCCGATCTTCACCGACGACCCGCTGCAGGAGCTGACTCCGTCACCGTCCTGACGGACCGATCGTCACGGACGGTAGGGTCTGCATGGTGCGTCGGGGCGGCGACCTGAGGTGGCGGGTCCGCCGGTGGTAGCCGGGCCACGGGCCTGGGTAACACGGTCGCGATTCGGATTGTTCGGTAGAGGAGGACTCGGGTGAACCCTGGACAGATCGCCGCGCTCGTCGCGGCCGGCGCGTTCCTGATGCTGGTGATCGTGCTGGCCGTGCCCATCCTGCGACTGCGGCACACCGTCGACGCGGCGACCCGGGCCATCAACGACCTGAACGACCAGGCGGGGCCGATCCTCGGCAACGTCAACACCACCGTGGCGAACGTGAACACCGCGCTGGAGCAGGTGCACACCTCGCTGGACGGGGTGAACATCCAGCTGGCCAAGATCGACACGATGACCGGCCACGCGCAGAACGTCACCGCGAACGTCGCGAACCTCGCCACCGTGGTCTCGGCCGCGGCGGCGAATCCGCTGGTCAAGGTCGCCGCCTTCGGGTACGGCGTGCGCCGGGCGGCAGCCGCCCGCCGGCACGCCGAGACCGAGCGCGAGGTCCGGACCACACTCAAGCAGCAGCGCCGGGCGAGCCGGCGCGGCAACCGCTGACGGAGGTAGCGCCAAGATGAAGCGGTTGCTCTGGCTGGGCGTGGGCCTGGCCGTCGGCGCCCTGGTGGTGCGCAAGATGACCCGTACCGCGCAGTCGTTCACCCCCGGCGGCATCGCCGGCTCCCTGTCGGAATCCGCTGGCGGCGCGGTCGAGGCGCTGCGTAGCTTCGTGGAGGACGTCCGGCTCGGCATGGCGGAGCGGGAGCAGCAGATCCATGACGCGTTCGCCGAGGGCGTCGCGTTCGACGACCAGTTCGCCGAGCTGCGGGACGACCCGCGGATCGGCGACCAGGAGATCTTTCCGGAGGAAGGCGCACGATGAAGACGGCGGAGATCAAGCGGCGGTTCCTCGCGCATTTCGAGGCCAACGGCCATGCCGTGGTGCCGTCCGCTCCGCTGCCCGCCATCTCTGATCCGAACCTGTTGTTCATCAACGCGGGCATGGTTCAGTTCGTGCCGTACTTCCTCGGCCAGCGCACCCCGCCGTGGCAGCGGGCCGCGAGCGTGCAGAAGTGCATCCGGACGCCGGACATCGACGAGGTGGGCAAGACCAGCCGGCACGGCACGTTCTTCCAGATGAACGGCAACTTCTCCTTCGGCGACTACTTCAAGGCGGGCGCCATCCCGCTGGCCTGGGAGCTGTCCACCAAGCCGGTGGAGCAGGGCGGCTTCGGGCTGGATCCGGAGCGGATCTGGGCGACCGTCTACCTCGACGACGACGAGGGATTCGAGATCTGGCGGCAGACCGGGGTGCCGGTCGAGCGGATCGTGCGCCGGGGTAAGAAGGACAACTTCTGGTCGATGGGGATTCCCGGTCCGGCCGGCCCCTGCTCGGAGCTCTACTACGACCGTGGCCCGGCGTACGGGCCGGACGGCGGCCCCGAGGTCGACGAGGACCGCTACCTGGAGTACTGGAACCTCGTCTTCATGCAGTTCGAGATCACCGATGTGGTCGACAAGGAGACCTTCCGAATCGTCGGGGACCTGCCGGCGAAGAACATCGACACCGGCATGGGCCTGGAGCGGATCGCCTCGATCCTGCAGGGCGTCGACAACCTCTACGAGATCGACGAGGTGCGGCCGATCCTGGACCGGGCGGCGGAGCTGACCGGCAAGCGGTACGGCTCGCGGTCCGGGCACGCGGCGCACGAGTCGCACCCGGACGACGTACGGCTGCGGGTGATCGCCGACCACGTCCGCACCTCGCTGATGCTGATCGGGGACGGGGTGACCCCGGGCAACGAGGGCCGCGGCTACGTGCTGCGGAGGATCATGCGGCGGGCGATCCGGGCGATGCGGCTGCTCGGCTGGCAGGACCGGGCGCTGCCCGAGCTGCTGCCGGTGGCCCGGGACTGCATGTCGCCGTCGTACCCGGAGCTGGCGACCGACTTCGACCGGATCTCGCAGTACGCGTACGCGGAGGAGGAGGCGTTCCTGTCCACGCTGCGGGCCGGCACCACGATCCTCGACACCGCGCTCGCGCAGACCCGCTCGTCCGGCGGCGCGGCGCTGTCGGGGGAGAAGGCGTTCCAGCTGCACGACACGTACGGCTTCCCGATCGACCTGACCCTGGAGATCGCCGCCGAGCAGGGCCTCACGGTGGACGAGGACGGCTTCCGGCGGCTGATGGCCGACCAGCGGTCCCGGGCCAAGGCCGACGCGCGGGCGCGCAAGACCGGCCACACCGACGTGTCGGCGTACCGGTCGGTGCTCGACGACGGCGGACCGGTGGAGTTCACCGGCTACACCGAGGTCTCCCGCGAGTCCCGGGTCCGGGCGCTGCTCGACGGCACCGGCGGGGCGCTCGCCGCGGCCGGCGAGGGCGACCTGGTGGAGCTGGTGCTGGACGCCACCCCGTTCTACGCCGAGGGCGGCGGCCAGCAGCCGGACCAGGGTCTGATCACCGTCGGCGGTGGCCAGCTGGAGATCCTGGACGTGCAGCAGCCCGTGCCGGGGCTGATCGTGCACAAGGCCCGGGTGCTGCGCGGCGAGGTGCGCAGCGGAGAGGGCGGGCTGGCGGAGATCGACATCACCCGGCGGCGGGCGATCTCCCGGTCGCACACCGCCACCCACCTGGTCCACCAGACGATGCGCAACTTCCTCGGCGAGTCCGCCACCCAGGCCGGGTCGCTGAACGCGCCGGGCCGGCTGCGGTTCGACTTCAACACCCCGACCGGGGTGGCGCCGAGCGTGCTCGTCGACGTGGAGCAGCAGGTGAACGAGGTGCTCCTGGCCGACCTGGAGGTGCACGCGTTCATCACCTCGCAGGAAGAGGCCCGCCGGCTCGGTGCGATGGCGCTCTTCGGCGAGAAGTACGGCGACGAGGTGCGGGTCGTCGAGGTCGGCGACTACGCCCGGGAGCTGTGCGGCGGCACCCACGTGGCGCGCTCCGGCCAGCTCGGCCTGGTGAAGATCCTCTCCGAGTCGTCGATCGGCTCGGGCGTGCGCCGGGTCGAGGCGCTGGTCGGCATCGACGCGTTCCGGTTCCTGGCCAAGGAGCACCTGCTGGTGTCCCGGCTGGCGGAGCTGTACCGGGTCCCCACCGACCAGGTGGCCGACCGGGTGGAGCAGACCGTGACCCAGCTGCGCGACGCCGAGAAGGAGCTGGAGAAGCTGCGCGCCCAGCTGGTGCTGGGTGGGGCGGCGGCGCTGGCGGCGCAGGCCCGGGACGTGCGCGGGGTGGCCTACGTCGGCACCGAGGCGCCGGAGGGTGCCGGCGGCAACGACGTACGGACCCTCGCGCAGGAGATCCGGGGCAAGGTCGACCCGGCCCGGCCGGCGGTGGTGGCGGTGGCCGCCCGCTCCGGCGGCAAGGCGTCGCTGGTGGTCGCGCTCAACGCGGCGGCGAAGGCGCGGGGGCTGTCGGCGGCCGATCTGGTCAAGGGCGCGCTCTCCGGTCGGGGCGGCGGCAACGCCGATCTGGCGCAGGGCGGCGGGCTGCCGGCGGCGGAGGCGCCGAACCTGTTGACCGCGGTCGAGAAGGCGCTTGCCGACGCGTGACCGGGCCGCTCGTTGAACCATCCGGCGCGGGCGCCCGTACCACTGATCGGGAGGTTCGGTAGCCGCGGATGAGTGACTTCTCACGAGGCGTACGGCTCGGCGTCGATGTCGGCCAGGTCCGGGTCGGGGTGGCTGTCTCGGACCCGGACGGCATCCTGGCCACCCCGTTGGTGACCCTGGCCCGCGACGTTACGACCGTAAATGAGGGGATTCCGGCTGATATCTCGGAACTCGCGCGTCTCGTTGAATTCCACGCAGCCGTCGAGGTGGCGGTCGGCCTGCCGGTCAACCTGGCCGGCCGACACGGCCCGGCGGCCACCCAGGTCAGCGCGTATGCCAGACGTTTGGCCGAGGTCATCGCACCAGTGCGGGTGAGTTTGGTGGACGAGAGGATGTCGACGGTGGTGGCTAGTCGTAGGCTGTCCGAGCGAGGCGTCCGGGGAAGGCGCCAACGCGCCGTGGTCGATCAGGCGGCCGCGGTGGAGATCCTGCAGAGCTGGCTGGACGCGCAGCGGAGGCGGACCTAGATGATCGACGAACTTGAGCTCGCGTTCGACGAGCGCGAGGAGAAGGGGCGGCGGCGCCACCGCGGCACCCGACGGCGGAAGTCCGGCGGGCGGGGCAAGACCGTCGTGTCACTGCTCATGGCGTTCGTCCTGCTCGGGGTCCTTGGCGGCGCCGCCTGGTACGGCTTCGACCGGGTGCAGGGGATGTTCTCCGCGCCCGACTACGACGGCGGCGGCACGGGCGAGGTGACCATCGAGGTCAAGGCCGGCGACACCGCCACCGAGATCGGCAACACCCTGGTCACCGCCGGGGTGGTCAAGAGCGCGAAGGCGTTCATCAACGCCGCCCAGGAGAACTCGCTCAGCCAGAACATCCAGCCCGGCTTCTACATCGTCCGCAAGGAGATGTCGGCCGACACGGCGTTGTCGATGCTGCTGGACCTGAAGAACAAGGTCTCCAACCGGGTCACCATCCCGGAGGGGCGCACCACCAAACAGGTGCTGAAACTGCTCTCCGAGGCGACCGAGATCCCGCTGGCGGAGTTCGAGCAGGCGGCGAAGGACCCGATCGCGCTCGGCGTGCCGGAGTTCTGGTTCAACCGCACCGACGGCAAGAAGGCCGCCGGGTCGGTCGAGGGCTTCCTCTACCCGGACACCTACGACCTGGAACCGAACGTCACCGCCGAGAGCCTGCTCGAGCTGATGGTGCAGAACTTCCTCAGCGTGGCCGAGGAGATGAAGTTCGTCGAGCGGGTGGAGGCCGAACGCGGCGGGGTCTCCCCGTACGAGGCGCTCATCGTCGCCTCGCTGGCGCAGGCCGAGGCCGGCATCCCCGAGGACCTCGGCAAGGTGGCCCGGGTCGCCTACAACCGGGTCTACAGCGGCGACTTCTTCTGTGGATGCCTGGAGATGGACGTCACGGTCAACTACTGGCTGGAGGCGACCGGCAAGCCGACCAAGTCGTCGGGGGAGATGACAGCCGCGGAGCTGGACAACCCGAAGAACCCGTACAACCGCAAGCTCGAGGGGATGATCCCCGGCCCGATCAACAACCCGGGCAAGCTGGCCATGGAGGCGGCCATGGACCCGCCGGCGGGCAAGTGGCTGTTCTTCGTGGCGATCGAGAAGAACGGCAAGTCGGCCTTTGCCGAGACCAACGCCGAACACGAGCAGAACGTCCAGAAGGCGAGAGAGAACGGTGTGCTCTGAGCCGGTGACCCGGTGACCGGGCCGCTGCCGGCCCCGCGCCGGGCCGCGGTGCTGGGCAAGCCGATCGGCCACTCGCTCTCCCCGGTGATCCACAACGCCGGGTACGGGGCGGCCGGGCTGACCGGCTGGTCGTACACGGCGGTGGAGTGCGCGGAGGCCGAGCTGCCGGACCTGGTGGCCGGCCTCGGCCCCGAGTGGGCCGGCCTGTCGCTGACCATGCCGCTGAAGGAGGTGGCGCTCACGGTCGCCACCGAGGTGGCGCCCGTCGCGGCGGCGGTCGGTGCCGCCAACACCCTGGTCCGCCGGCCGGACGGCTCCTGGTTCGCCGACAACACCGACGTCACCGGCATGGTGGCCGTGCTGACCGAGGCCGGGGTCCGTCCCGGGGCACGGTTCGCGCTGCTCGGGGCCGGCGGGACGGCCCGCGCGGCACTGGCCGCCGCCGCCCGGTTGCGTGCCGAGCGGGTCTCCATCTGTGTCCGCCGTCGAGCGGCCGGCCTGGACCTGGCCGGGGTGGCCGACGGGCTGGGGTTGTGCACCGAGGTCCTGGACTGGGCGGACGCGGCGACGCTCGCCGGTGCCGAGGTGTTGATCTCCACGGTGCCCCGGGGGGCGGCCGATCAGTTGGCCGACGCGGCGATCTTCACCCGCCCGGAGACGGTGCTCTTCGACGTGGTCTACGTACCCTGGCCGACCCCGCTGGCGGCGGTGGCCGCCGCGGCCGGCTGCCCGGTGGTTTCCGGCCTCGATCTGCTGCTGGCCCAGGCGGTCGGCCAGTTCGAGCAGTTCACCGGCGTCCCCGCCCCGGTGCCGGCGATGTCGGCCGCCCTCGCGGCGGCGACCCGCCCACCCGACTGACCGCCTGGCCCACCGGCCTGACCAGCGCCCGGCTACCGGCACCGCTGACCGCTGACCTCCTGACGGGCTGTCAGCCCGACTTCTCCAGTACCTCAGGTGGCGACGCGGCGGCGGGTCAGGGTGAGCGCGCCCAGCAGGGACGCCGCGGCGCAGCCGCAGACCACCACCGCCATCGGCAGCGCATTGCCGGATCCGCCGAGCCCGACCAGCGGCGCGGCCAGTGCCCCGATCATCGACTGGAAGGCGCCGAGCAGGGCGGCGGCGGTACCGGCCCGGCCGGCGTGCGCCTCCAGGGCCAGCGCGGTGCCGTTCGGCATCACCATGCCGATGGTGGCCACGTAGCCGAACAGCGCGACGGCGAAGAGCACCAGGCTGCCGATCAGCGCCGCGCCGATCAGGGCGGCGGCGGCCAGCAGCCCGGCGACGAGCGTCGCGGTGAGCAGCGTGCGGGGCGGAAAGCGGTCCAGCAGCCGGGCGTTGAGCTGGCCGAGCGCGATCAGCCCGACCGCGTTGAGCCCGAAGATCAGGCTGTAGGTTCCGTCCGGGACGTCGAAGACCTCCTGGAACACGAACGACGACCCGGAGATGTACGCGAACAGCCCGGCGAACGCCAGCCCCTGGGTGAGGGCGTAGCCGACGAACCCGGGGTCGGCCAGCACCGTCCGCATGGTGGCGGCGGTGGCCGCCAGCCCGCCCCGGCTGCGGCGGGTGCGGGGCAGGGTCTCCGGCAGCCGCCACGCGGCGGCGGCGGCAAGCCCGACGCCGATGACGGTGAGCGCGACGAAGACCCCGCGCCACGAGGCGAACCGCAGTACCAGGCTGCCGAAGGCGGGCGCGGCGATCGGTGCCACCCCGAACACCAGGGTCAGCCGGGAGAAGTACTTCGCGGCGGCGGTGCCGGCGTAGCGGTCGCGGACGACGGCACGGGCGACGACCACCCCCATCCCGCCGGTGAAGCCCTGCGCCAGCCGCAGCCCGGTGAGCGTCTCCGGGCTCGGCGCGAACGCGCAGAGCAGCGAGAAGACGGCGTACCCGGCGAGGCCGAGCAGCACCGGCGTGCGGCGGCCCCAACGGTCGCTGAGCGGCCCGGTGACGAACTGGCCGAGGGCGATGCCGACCAGGCAACTGGTGAGGGAGAGCTGGATCCGGGTCTCGGTGGCGCCGAACTCGACGGTCATCTCGGGGAACGCCGGCAGGTACATGTCCAGCGAGAGCGGACCGATGGCGGTGAGCGAACCGAGCAGGACCAGCAGGGTCAGTGCCGCCCGGCGCCCTTCGGGTGCGCTGGCCGGGCGCGACGGTGGCTGCCCGGGTGCCCGGTCCACGGTCCGGCCGGCCGCCGACGGCGCCAGGTCGGGCGCGCCCCGACCTGGCGTGTACGGCACGATTGGTACCCCCAAACTCTGCTCCCACCCGCGACAATAGCTCTGGATACAGAGCTGTTGGGATGTGAAATGGACGACCCCCGGTGATCGATGACCCGACCGTGGCGGCCGCCGCCGAACTGGCGGACGCCCTCGGTGACCTGCACCGCGTGCTGCGCCGGAGCGTGAGCGGCCGGCTCGGCCGCACCCCGCTGCCGGACGCCCAGGCGGAGGTGCTCCGGCTGGTCGAACGGGAGCCGGGGATCAGCGTGAAGGAGGCGGCCGACCGGTTGCGTACCGCGCCGAACACGGTGAGCACCCTGGTCGGTGAGCTGGCCGGGGCCGGGCTGCTGGAGCGCGGCCGCGATCCGGGCAACCGCCGGGTGGTCCGGCTCGGGCTGACCGCGCTCGCCCACGACCGGATCGCCGAGTACACGGCCCAGCGCCGGGAACTGGTCGTCGCCGCCCTGCGCCGGCTCGACCGGCCGGCCCGGGACGAGATCGTCCGCGCCGCCGGCCACCTGCGTGACCTCGTCGACCTGATCGCCGTGGTCGCCGAACCGGGCGGTCCGGCCGGCGGCGGGTCCGCAGGGCGGGACGATCCGGGCGGCCCGCCGGGGCCGGCCGGCGGCGTGCCAGACTGATCGCCGTGCGTGCGCCCGCCGGCGTCGCCTGAGAGGGGAAGTTTCCGTGTTGCGCTGGTTGACCGCAGGTGAGTCCCATGGCCCGGCCCTGGTCGCGGTCCTGGAGGGCGTCCCGGCGGGGGTCGAGGTGACAAGTGCCGAGATCGTCCGCCAGCTCTCCCGGCGCCGGCTCGGCTACGGCCGGGGCGCCCGGATGAGCTTCGAGCAGGACGAGATCGAGATCATCGGCGGCATCCGGCACGGCGTGACGCTCGGCAGCCCGGTCGCGGTCCGGGTCGGCAACTCCGAGTGGCCGAAGTGGCGGACCGTGATGGCGGCCGACCCGGTCGACCCGGCGGAGCTGGCCAGCCAGTCCCGCAACGCGCCGCTCACCCGTCCCCGACCCGGCCACGCCGACCTGGCCGGCATGCAGAAGTACGGCCACACCGACGCCCGGCCGATCCTGGAGCGGGCCAGCGCCCGCGAGACCGCGGCCCGGGTCGCGGTCGGCACCGTGGCCCGCGAGCTGATCCGCCAGGCGCTCGGCATCGAGATCGTCTCGCACGTCGTCGAACTCGGGTCGGTCGCCGCCAAGCCCGGCCTGCAGCCCCGCCCCGAGGACGCGGAGCGGGTCGACGCCGACCCGCTGCGCTGCCTCGACCCGGAGGCCAGTGCCCGGATGGTGGCCGAGGTCGACGCCGCCAAGAAGGACGCCGACACCCTCGGCGGGATCGTCGAGGTGCTGGCCTACGGCGTGCCGCCGGGGCTCGGCAGCCACGTGCAGTGGGACCGCAAACTGGATGCCCGGCTGGCCGCCGCCCTCACCTCGATCCAGGCGATCAAGGGCGTGGAGATCGGCGACGCCTGGCTGCAGGCCCGCTCCCGGGGCTCGGTCGCGCACGACGAAATCGTGCCCACCGCCACCGGCGTCCGGCGGGTCACCGACCGGGCCGGCGGGCTGGAGGGCGGCATCACCACCGGCGAGCCGCTGCGGGTCCGGGCCGCGATGAAGCCGATCTCCTCGCTGAACCGGGCGCTGGGCACCGTCGACGTCGCCACCGGCGAGCCGGCCACCGCGATCAACCAGCGCTCCGACGTCTGCGCGGTGCCGGCCGCCGCGGTGGTCGCCGAGGCGATGGTGGCCCTGGTGCTGGCGGAGGCGGCGACCGAGAAGTTCGGCGGTGACTCGGTCGTCGAGATCCGCCGCAACCTCGCCGGTTACCTCGACCACCTGGTGATCCGGTGACGGGTCTGGCCGGGACGGAGGCCGGCGCGAGCGCGCCGGTCTGTGTGCTGGTCGGGGCGCCGGGCTCCGGTAAGACCAGCACCGGACAGGCCCTGGCCGCCCTGCTCGGGGTGGCCTTCCGGGACACCGACGGCGACATCGAGGCCCAGGCGGGAAAGCCGATCCCGGAGATCTTCGTCGACGACGGCGAGGCGCACTTCCGTACCCTGGAAGCGGCCGCCGTGGCGGCGGCGCTGGCCTCCTTCGACGGGGTGCTCGCCCTCGGGGGCGGAGCGATCCTCGCCGAGTCGACCCGGGCGGCGCTGGCCGGGCACACCGTGGTGTATCTGTCCGTCGAGTTGCCGGATGCGGTCCGCCGGGTCGGCCTCGGGGCCGGCCGGCCGTTGCTGGCGATAAACCCCCGGGCCACCCTCAAGCACCTGCTCGACCAGCGGCGCCCGCTCTACACGCAGGTCGCCACCGTGACGGTGGTGACCGACGGCCGGACCCCGCGGCAGGTCGCCGAGGAGATCGCGGCGGTCCTCAAGGACCGCTGATCCCGTCGAGCAGGTCGGCCAGCCGGTCCGGTTTGCTGAACATCGGCCAGTGCCCGGTGGGCAGCGCGTACAGGTCGGCGTCGGCCAGCTCGGCGAAGTACGGGTGACCCTGCGCGATCAGCTCCCGCACCTGCGCCAGCGGGAACGTGCAGGCGATCAGTGCGGTCGGCACCGGGAGCGGACCGGTCCGCCGGACCGGGTCGGTGGCCGCCCGTACCGGGTGCGGCGTCGTCCGCTCCCGCAACGTCGTCAACGCCTGGTCGTCCAGGCCGGCGAGATTCGCCGGGTCGTCCGCCGGCTGCCACGGCGGCGGTGGCAGGAGGTGACCGGAACCGATCAGCGCGCGCAGCCGGTCCCGCTCGGCCGGCGGGTTGGTGTCGAACTGGGAGACGCCGTCCGGCAGCGGCCCACTCTCCAGGTAGATCAGCCGGGCGATCCGCTCCGGCACGCGCTGCGCGGCCAGGCAGGCCGGCATCCCGCCGCCGGAGTGCCCGACCAGGATCACCTGCCGCAGGTCGGCCGACTCGATCAGCCCGACCAGGTCGTCGACGTGGGTCTCCAGGGTGACCTGGGGACCGGCCAGGTGGGCGCGGTCGCCGACGCCGGTGAGGGTGACCGGGTGCACGTCGTGGCCGGCGGCCCGCAGCCGGTCGGAGACCGCCGACCAGGCCCAGCCGCCCAGCCAGAAGCCGGGAACCAGTACGAATGACGCCATCTCGTCTCCTTCAGCTGTTGCTCGCGGGGTGGATCGGAGCCGACCGTAGACTCTTATCCGGACGACTTCGGTCCGGATAAGGAGTGTGACCGGTGCCACATGCCGCTGGCCGGGTGCTGGCGATGCTCGAACTGCTGCAGAGCCACCACCGGCTCACCGGTGCCGACCTCGGCGCCCGGCTCGGAGTGGACGAGCGGACCGTGCGCCGGTACGCCGGCACCCTCGCCGACCTCGGCATCCCGGTGGTCGCCGCGCGGGGTCGGTACGGCGGCTACCGGCTGGCCCCCCGCTACCGGCTGCCGCCGCTGATGCTCACCGACGACGAGGCCGCCGCGGTCGTGCTCGGCCTGGTCGCGGCAGACCGGATCGGGCTCGGCACCGAGGCGCCGGCCACCGCATCGGCCCTGGCCAAGATCCGCCGGGTGCTGCCGGCGGCCCTGGCGGAGCGGCTGGCCGGGGTGCAGGAGAGCCTCGGCTTCACCACCCGGGCCCGGCCGGCCACCGCCCGCCCGGCCACCGGCACCCTGCTCACCCTCGGCGCGGCCAGCCGGGACCGCAGCCGGGTCAGTCTCAGCTACCGGTCCTGGCGGGGCGAGGTCTCACTACGCGAGCTCGACCCGTACGGACTGGTCTTCCACGCCGGCCGCTGGTATGTCACGGGACACGACCACCGCCGGGCCGAGGTACGCACCTTCCGGCTGGACCGGATCAGCTCGGTGGAGGTCCTGCCGACCGGATTCACCGTGCCGGCCGGCTTCGACCCGGTCGGCCACGTCACCCGGTCGCTGGCCGCCGTGCCGTACCGGTGGGAGGTGGAGGTGCTGCTGGAGACCGATCCGGCCCAGGCCCGCCGCCGGATCCCGGCCACCGTCGCCGAGCTGACCGAGTCGGCCGACGGGGTGCTGATGCGGACCCGCGCCCAGGACCTGACCGGGATGGCCCAGCTGCTCGCCGGGCTGGGCTGGCCGTTCACCATCCTGCGTCCCGAGGAGCTGCGCACCGCCGTCACCGGGTACGCCGCCCGGTTCGCCGGTTACGCCGAAGCCCGTCCCGCCGGCGGCGCGTGACGCCGTCCCGCTACCCCGTCGTCCGGAACCGCGTCCAGGCTCATCAGCCATCGAGCAGATGACCCGGATCCCGGTCGGCAGCGACCGGCCGTACGACGTTCTGGTCGGCCGGCACCCGCTGGCCGCGCTGCCGGCATCGGCCGCTATCCGCCGTCCCGCGTCGATCTGGCCGGGAGGCCGGCGCTGTCGTCGCCGCCCTGGGCGGTGAGTCGAGCCGTCTGGGCCTTCAGAACCCGGATCGTGTTGCCGATGTAGTCGATCACCGCAGCCATCTCTCGTTCGTCGTACCGGCTCATGAAGGCGCCCATCTCCCGGCTCAGGTCGGCGAAGACGCCGGTGAGGTCGGGGATTCGGGACGGATCGGCACTGACGAGCACCCGTCGCCGGTCGGCGGGATCGGGCCCACGGCGGACGTACCCCGCCCGCTCCAACCGGTCGACGATCCCGGTGACGGTGCTGAGCCCGACGCCGAGTTGCGGTGCCAACGCTCCCGTCGGTAACGGCCCGCTGCGGATGATCAAACCCAGTGCTTTGTGCTCGGCCGCGTTCAGCCCGAGCCGGCGCGCGATCGCCTCATGGAACAGCACGATCGCCGTGCTGAGTTCCCAACCGAGGTCCGCTCCGCTGACCGTCATGTATTTCACTCTCACGAATAGTTCGGTACGGTGAATTATACGTCTCACTGAAGTATATCGACGGGAGGTCGGTGTCATGCGAACGGGTCTCAGGCTTAGCGCGACAGCGGCGCGGTGGGCGGCAGGGTTCTACGCCCGGCACTTCTGGCTCGTGTTCGGGCTGTCGCTGGTTCCGGCCGGGCAGCGTTACGTCGCGATCCAACACGGCGATGATCTTCCAGTCGCCCTCCAGATCGGCGGCGAGATTGTCAGCGGGTTGGCCCGGCTGCTCCTGATCTATCTCATCCTTCGCCTGGCCGTCCGGGAGGTCGGCCTGTCCGACCTGACTCCCGCCGAGAGCTGGCGGCGGTTGGCTGCTGGGCTCGGTGAGCACGCCCGGGATCTCTGGTTCCAACTCGTCGTCCTGGCGGTCGCCTTCATCGTCCTGGACATCCTGCCCACCGTCGCCATCGACCGGTGGGTGCCCGACCATCGACAGGACCTGGTGACAGCCGTGTTCGTCAGCGTGAAGAACCCGACGGTGATCGCCTTCACGTTCCTGTGGATGGTCGGGGTCGCGCGTACCTTGACCGTGCGACAACGGGGAGCCGCCACCACGCGGGTATCCGCATCCTCGACCTGAGCGCCGCGGACCGCCGCCGGACCCATCCATCCGCCGGCTACACCGCCGGCCGGGGCGCGTGACGCCGTCCCGCTGCTCCGTCGCCCGGAACCGCGTCTAGGCTCAGCGACCATGGAGCAGATTACCCGGATCCCGGTGGGCGGCGAACGGCCGTACGACGTGTTGGTCGGCCGGGACCTGCTGGCCGAGCTGCCGGAGCTGGTCGTCGGCGCGGCCCGGGTGGCCGTCCTGCACACCCCGGCGCTGGGGGACCGGGCCGGCGCGGTCGCCGACCGGCTGCGGTCCGCCGGAGTCGAACCGGTGCCGATCGAGGTGCCGGACGCCGAGGCGGGCAAGGACATCGAGGTGGCCGCCGCCTGCTGGGACCGGCTGGGCGCGGCCGGCTTCACCCGCACCGACGCCGTGGTCGGGATCGGTGGCGGCGCCCTGACCGACCTGGCCGGCTTCGTGGCCGCCTGCTGGCTGCGCGGGGTCCGTTGGGTGCCGGTGCCCTCCTCGCTGCTCGGCATGGTCGACGCGGCCGTCGGCGGCAAGACCGGGGTGAACTCGTCGGCCGGCAAGAACCTGGTCGGCGCGTTCCACCCGCCGGCCGGGGTGCTCTGTGATCTGTCCATGCTGGACACGCTGCCGCCGGTCGATCTGGTCGCCGGCCTGGCCGAGGTGGTCAAGTGCGGCTTCATCGCCGACCCGGCGATCCTCGACCTGATCGAGGCCGATCCGGCCGGCGCCGCCGACGCGGGCAAGCCGGTGCTGCGCGAGCTGATCGAGCGGGCGATCCGGGTGAAGGTGGCCGTGGTCTCCGGCGACCTGTACGAGTCCGGCCAGCGGGAGATCCTCAACTACGGCCACACCCTGGCGCACGCGATCGAGAAGGTCGAGGGGTACCGCTGGCGGCACGGGCACGCGGTCGCCGTGGGCCTGATCTACGCGGCGGCGCTGGGCCGGCGGACCGGCCGGCTGGACGCGCCGACCGCCGACCGGCACCGGTCCGTGCTGAACCTGCTCGGGCTGCCCACCGGTTATCCGGCGGCGGCCTGGCCGGACCTGTTGGCCGCGATGCGGGTCGACAAGAAGGCCCGCGGCAGCCGGCTGCGCTTCGTGGTGCTCGACGGGTTGGCCCGACCGGGCGTGCTGTCCGGACCGGACGACGAGGAGCTGCGCGCGGCGTTCCTGGCCGAGGTCGCCGACGACCGGGCGGTGGCAGCGTGAGGGTGTACGTGCTCAACGGCCCCAACCTCGGGCGGCTGGGCAGCCGGCAGGTCGACGTGTACGGCGTGACCAGCTACGCCGAGCTGGTCGAGCGCTGCGAGCAGGAGGGGCAGGCGCTCGGCCTGGACGTCACCGTCCGGCAGACCGACGCGGAGGCCGAGATGCTGGGCTGGCTGCACGCGGCGGCCGACGAGCAGGCGGCCGTGGTGCTCAACCCCGGGGCCTGGTCGCACTACTCGTACGCAGTCCGGGACGCCTGCGCGATGCTGCAGGCCCCGCTGGTCGAGGTGCACATCTCCAACATCCACGCCCGGGAGCAGTTCCGGCACCACTCGGTGGTTTCCGCGGTGGCGACCGGGGTGATCGCCGGGCTCGGCGTGGACGGCTACCTGCTCGCCCTGCGGCACCTGGCCCAGCGGCCGGCCTGAGGCCGACCGGCGGCTCATGATCAACTGGGCCTCCTAGTAGACTTGCCGGGTCCGTCCGCCAATTGAAGAGCAAGGCAGGAAATGGCCACCACCAACGACCTCAAGAACGGTCTGGTCCTCAACCTCGACGGCGAGCTCTGGACCGTCGTGGAGTTCCAGCACGTCAAGCCCGGCAAGGGCGGTGCCTTCGTGCGCACCACGCTGAAGAACGTGCTCTCCGGCAAGGTCGTCGACAAGACGTTCAACGCGGGCACCAAGGTCGAGACGGCGACCGTCGACAAGCGCACCATGCAGTACCTCTACGCCGACGGTGAGGACTACGTCTTCATGGATCTGCAGACCTTCGACCAGATCCCGGTGCCGGGCGGCACGGTCGGCGAGGCCGCCAACTACCTGCTGCCCGAGGCGGAGGCGACCGTCGCCACCCACGAGGGCGTCCCGCTCTACATCGAGCTGCCGACAAGCGTCGTGCTCGAGGTGACCTACACCGAGCCGGGCCTGCAGGGGGACCGCTCCACCGGCGGCAACAAGCCCGCCACCGTGGAGACCGGCGCCACCGTCCAGGTGCCGCTCTTCATCACCACCGGCGAGAAGATCAAGGTCGACACCCGCGACGGCCGTTACCTCGGCCGCTCCTGATGGCCGAAGGCGCCAAATCGCCGATGCCGGCCCGCCGCAAGGCGCGCAAGCGGGCACTTGACGTGCTCTACGAGGCCGATCTGCGCGATCTGCCGCCGGCCGAGGTGCTCACCGGCTACCTGCGCCGGCTGGAGCAGCCCCGCCCCGAGCACCTGGACTACGCGATCGGGCTGGTCGAGGGGGTGGCCGGGCACCTGGACCGGATCGACGAGCTGATCGGCAGCTACGCCGAGGGCTGGACGCTGGACCGGATGCCGGTGGTCGATCGGAACCTGGCCCGGATCGCCGTCTACGAGCTGCTCTACCTGGACGAGATCGACGACGCGGTGGCGATCACCGAGGCCGTCGAGCTGGCCCGCCAGATGTCCACCGACGACTCACCCCGCTACCTCAACGGCATCCTCGGCCGGATCGCCGAGTACGCCACCCGCTGAGCCGGCCGGCGTCGTACGGGGCGCCCCCGGCGCACGGGCGGCCGACCCGGCGTGGCGCGCCCCCGGCCCGGGTCGGCCGGCCCACCCGCTGGCACCCCGGAAGCGCACACCGGCCTGCCGGACCCGTCGATGACGGATCCGGCAGGCCGGTGGCCGGCGCTCAGGAGGCGAACAGCGCCCTGGGGTCGGCGACGAGAACACCGTGCTCGGTCAACCGCTCGATCAGACCGGACGGAGAGGCGTCGTACACGATCGCGAGCGCCCGCAGGTCGTCCGCGCGGATCGACAGCACCCGCCCGTTGTAGTCACCCCGCTGCTGCTGGATGGCCCGGGCGTAGCGGGCGACGTAGGCGAGCTCCTCGGACGCCTCGTCGTAGAGCCGCTCCAGGTCGAGCACGATCTTGTTGGTTGGCTCGTGGCGTACCCCGCTGCCGTCGGGCAGCAGTTCGGCCACGGGAACGCGGTAGAAGTCGGCGAGCTCGGCCAGGCGGGACACCGTGACCGCGCGGTCACCCCGCTCGTACGAGCCGACGACCACCGCTTTCCAACGCCCGTTTGACTTCTCCTCCACCCCCTGCAGGGAGAGCCCCTGCTGCTGGCGGATGGAGCGCAGGCGGGCGCCCAAAGACTTGGCGTATTCAGAGGGCATTCGGACACTCCCAGTGCTGGCTCGGGGATCTCCCCAGCGGTCGCTACGGAGCGTGACGGTACGGGGATTGGGACACGGGGTCAAGTGCTACTTACCTACCCGTTGGCTAGAACGTGGGTAGATTTCCCTTTTTCCCCCTGTCCTTTCGCGTTTTCGTTGCCTGACTCGGCGGTCAGCGGGGCGCCGGCCCGCCGGTCGTAGGCACTGGTAACGTAGCCAATCGGTTCGGCCCGGCAGCTCGTGGCGGGGCGGACCGGACAGACATCCTTTAACGACCCGTCCCGTGAGGCGGGGAAGGAGGTCCGCCGTGGCCTACCCGCAGGCTGCCCGGCCCCCGGTGGCCTCGCCACCGTCAGTGAAGGCCATCCTGACCAGCGCCGATCTCCAGCGCGTGGTGGACCGGATGGCACACCAGATTCTCGAGAAGACCCAGGGCGCCGCCGACGCTGTGCTGATCGGCATCCCCACCCGGGGGGTTCCGCTGGCCCGCCGGCTGGCCGACCGGATCAACACCTTCGAGGGCATCCAGGTCCCGGTCGGTGTGCTCGACATCACCCTCTACCGCGACGACCTGAGCCGCAACGCCACCCGCGCGGTCGGCCCGACCGAGGTGCCCGCCGGCGGGGTGGACGGGCGGCGGGTGATCCTCGTCGACGACGTCCTCTTCTCCGGTCGGACCGTCCGGGCCGCCCTGGACGCGCTGGCCGACCTCGGCCGCCCCAGCTCGGTGCAGCTGGCGGTGCTCGTCGACCGCGGCCACCGCGAACTGCCGATCCGGGCCGACTACGTCGGCAAGAACATCCCCACCGCGCTGGCCGAGAGCGTGAAGGTCACGCTCGCCGAGACCGACGGCACCGACGAGGTACGACTGATCGGGGGAACCCACCGGTGATCCGGCACCTGCTCTCCGGAGCCGACCTGGACGCTGCCACCGCCACCCGGATCCTGGACACCGCCGCCGAGATGGCGACCGTGGCCGGGCGGGAGGTGAAGAAGCTGCCCACCCTGCGCGGCCGGACCGTGGTCAACCTCTTCTACGAGGACTCCACCCGGACCCGGATCTCGTTCGAGGCGGCCGCCAAGCGGCTCTCCGCCGACGTGATCAACTTCTCGGCCAAGGGGTCGAGCGTCTCCAAGGGGGAGAGCCTCAAGGACACCGCGCTCACCCTGCAGGCGATGGGCGCCGACGCGGTGGTGATCCGGCACCCGGCCTCCGGCGCCCCGCACCGGCTCGCCAACTGGATCGACGGCTCGGTGCTCAACGCCGGCGACGGCACCCACGAGCACCCCACCCAGGCGCTGCTCGACGCGTACACGATGCGGTCCCGGCTGGGCCGGCTCGCCGGCCTGCACGTCGCCGTGGTCGGCGACGTGCTGCACAGCCGGGTGGCCCGCTCCAACGTGCTGCTGCTCTCCACCCTGGGCGCCAAGGTGACCCTGGTCGGCCCGCCCACCCTGATCCCGGTCGACGTGGCGGCGGCCCTGGCGCCCGACGCGGCGGTCTCCTACGACCTGGACTCGGTACTCCCCGGTGCCGACGTGGTGATGATGCTGCGGGTGCAGCGGGAGCGGATGGCCGACTCCTACTTCCCCTCGGCCCGCGAGTACGCCCGCCGCTACGGCCTGGACGGACCGCGGATGCGCCGGCTGCCGGAGCACGCCATCGTGATGCACCCGGGGCCGATGAACCGGGGCATGGAGATCGCACCCGAGGTCGCCGACTCGGCCCGGTCCACCATCGTTGAGCAGGTCGCCAACGGCGTGTCAGTGCGGATGGCCGTCCTCTACCTGCTGCTAGGCGGAAGGAACCAGTAGTGCCCGAGAGCACGTACCTGATCAGGGGGGCCCGGATCCTCGGCGCCGACCCGACCGACCTGCTGATCCGCGACGGCGTGGTGGCCGAGGTCGGACGCGGCCTGACCACCGGCCGGGCCGGCATCGTCGACGCCGACGGGCTGATCGCCCTGCCCGGCCTGGTGGACCTGCACACCCACCTGCGCGAGCCGGGCCGGGAGGACGCCGAGACGGTGGCCTCCGGTTCCCGGGCCGCCGCCCTCGGCGGCTACACCGCCGTCTGCGCGATGGCCAACACCTCGCCGGTCGCCGACACCGCCGGCGTGGTCGAGCAGGTGTGGCGGCTCGGCCGGGAGGCCGGCCTGGTGGACGTGCAGCCGATCGGCGCCGTCACCGTCGGACTGGCCGGCGGCCAACTCGCCGAGCTGGGCGCGATGGCCAGCTCGGCCGCCCGGGTGCGGATCTTCTCCGACGACGGGCACTGCGTCGCCGACCCGCGGCTGATGCGCCGGGCACTGGAGTACGTCAAGGCCTTCGACGGGGTGATCGCCCAGCACGCCGAGGAGCCGCGGCTGACCGAGGGCGCCCAGATGCACGAGGGGGAGGTCTCGGTCCGGCTCGGCCTGACCGGCTGGCCGGCCGTGGCCGAGGAGGCGATCATCGCCCGGGACGTGCTGCTCGCCGAGCACGTCGGCAGCCGGCTGCACGTCTGCCACGTCTCGACCGCCGGCAGCGTCGACCTGCTACGCCAGGCCAAGGCGCGCGGCGTGCGGGTCACCGCCGAGGTCACCCCGCACCACCTGCTGCTCACCGACGAGCTCACCACCGGCTACGACCCGGTCTTCAAGGTCAATCCGCCGCTGCGCACCGGCGCCGACGTCGCCGCGCTGCGGGCCGCGCTGGCCGAGGGGATCATCGACGTGGTCGCCACCGACCACGCCCCGCACACCCTGGAGGACAAGGAGTGCGAGTGGGCGTACGCGCGGCCCGGCATGCTCGGCCTGGAGACCGCGCTGCCGGTGCTGCTGTCGGTGCTGGGGGAGAGGTGGGACCTGATCGCCGAGCGGATGGCGCGGGTGCCGGCCCGGATCGCCGGGCTCACCGACCACGGCCGGGACCCGGCACCGGGCGTGCCGGCGAACCTCACCCTGGTCGACCCGGCCGCCCGGCGCACCGTCGACCCGGCGGAGCTGGCCAGCCGCAGCCGCAACACCCCGTACGCCGGGATGGAGCTGCCGGGCCGGATCGTCGCGACCTTCCTGCACGGCGAGCCGACCGTGCTGGACGGAAAGGCGGTCCGGTGACCGGCGGAGCAGAGCGCGGCCGGCGCCGGCCGGCGATCCTGGTGCTGGAGGACGGCCGCACCTTCCGGGGCGAGTCGTACGGCAGCGTGGGGGAGACCTTCGGCGAGGCCGTCTTCAACACCGGCATGACCGGCTACCAGGAGACCCTCACCGACCCGTCCTACCACCGGCAGGTGGTGGTGCAGACCGCGCCGCACATCGGCAACACCGGGGTCAACGGCGAGGACGACGAGTCCGACCGGATCTGGGTGGCCGGCTACGTGGTCCGCGACCCGGCCCGGGTCGGCTCGAACTGGCGGGCCACCGGCGGCCTGGAGGACCGGCTGGCGACCGAGGGGGTGGTCGGCATCTGCGGGATCGACACCCGGGCGCTGACCCGGCACCTGCGCGAACGCGGCGCGATGCGGGTCGGCGTCTCCAGCCTCGACGACGACCCGCAGGCGCTGCTGCGCCGGGTCCGCGAGTCGCCGGCGATGGTGGGCGCGGACCTGTCGGCCGAGGTGACCACCCGGGCGGCGTACACGGTGCCGGCGCAGGGGGAGCACCGGTTCACGGTGGCCGCGGTGGACCTGGGCATCAAGCGCAACGTGCCGCGCCGGCTGGCGGCCCGGGGGGTCACCACCCACGTGCTGCCGGCCACCGCGAGCCTGGACGACCTGCTGGCCACCGGCGCCGACGCGGTCTTCTTCTCGCCCGGCCCGGGTGACCCGGCCACCGCCGCGCACCCGGTGGCGCTCGCCGCCGAGGTGCTGCGCCGGCGGATCCCGCTGTTCGGCATCTGCTTCGGCAGCCAGATCCTCGGCCGGGCGCTGGGCTTCGGCACCTACAAGCTCGGGTACGGCCACCGCGGCATCAACCAGCCGGTGCTCGACCGGGTCACCGGCAAGGTCGAGGTCACCTCCCACAACCACGGCTTCGCGGTCGCCTGGCCGGGCCGCGACAACCAGCCCGGTGCGGTCGGCTGGCCGGGCCGCGAGGAGGCAGCGGGCGACCGGCCCGGCGCGGTGGTGCCGGACCGGCTGATCGAGACCGAGTTCGGCGGGGTGGAGATCAGCCACGTCTGCCTCAACGACAACGTGGTGGAGGGGCTGCGGGCCCGCGACGTGCCGGCCTTCACCGTGCAGTACCACCCGGAGGCGGCCGCCGGGCCGCACGACGCGGACTACCTCTTCGACCGGTTCGCCGAGCTGATCGAGGGCAACCGGAACGGCGACCAGAGTGAGGGCCGGCATGCCTAAGCGGACCGACCTGCGACACGTCATGGTGATCGGCTCCGGGCCGATCGTGATCGGGCAGGCCTGCGAGTTCGACTACTCCGGCACCCAGGCCTGCCGGGTGCTGCGGGCCGAGGGGCTGCGGGTCAGCCTGGTCAACTCCAACCCGGCGACCATCATGACCGACCCGGAGTTCGCCGACGCCACCTACGTCGAGCCGATCACGCCGGAGTTCGTGGAGCTGGTGATCGCCCGGGAACGACCGGACGCCCTGCTGCCCACCCTGGGCGGCCAGACCGCCCTGAACACGGCGGTGGCGCTGCACGAATCCGGGGTGCTGGCCAAGTACGGCGTCGAGCTGATCGGCGCGGACATCGACGCCATCCGGCGCGGCGAGGACCGGCAGCTGTTCAAGCAGATCGTGGCGCAGGCCGGGGAGCGGCTGGGCCTGGCCGACCCCGGCTCGCTGGTGCCGCGCAGCCGGGTCTGCCACTCGATGGACGAGGTCCGCGACACGGTCGCCGAGCTGGGTCTGCCGGTGGTGATCCGGCCGTCGTTCACGATGGGCGGGCTCGGCTCCGGGATGGCCCACACCGACGACGACCTGGAGCGGATCGCCGGGGCCGGGCTGGCCGCCAGCCCGGTGCACGAGGTCCTGATCGAGGAGAGCGTGCTCGGCTGGAAGGAGTACGAACTGGAGCTGATGCGCGACCGGCACGACAACGTGGTGGTCGTCTGCTCCATCGAGAACCTCGACCCGATGGGCGTGCACACCGGCGACAGCGTGACCGTGGCGCCGGCGATGACGCTCACCGACCGGGAGTACCAGCGGCTGCGGGACCTGGGCATCGCGGTGCTGCGCGAGGTCGGCGTCGACACCGGCGGCTGCAACATCCAGTTCGCGGTGAACCCGGTCGACGGGCGACTCGTCGTGATCGAGATGAACCCGCGGGTCTCCCGCTCCTCGGCGCTGGCCTCGAAGGCGACCGGCTTCCCGATCGCCAAGATCGCCGCGAAGCTGGCGATCGGCTACACCCTCGACGAGATCCCCAACGACATCACCCGCAAGACCCCGGCGGCGTTCGAGCCGACCCTGGACTACGTGGTGGTGAAGATCCCCCGGTTCGCGTTCGAGAAGTTCCCCGGCGCGGACCCGGAGCTGACCACCACGATGAAGTCGGTGGGCGAGGCGATGAGCCTGGGCCGCAACTTCACCGAGGCGCTGAACAAGGCGATGCGCTCGATGGAGACCTCGGCACTGGGGTTCTGGACCGTGCCGGACCCGGCGGGTGCCACCCGCGAGTCCACCCTGGCGGCGCTGGGCACCCCGCACGACGGGCGGCTCTACACCGTGGAGCGGGCGCTGCGGCTGGGCGCCTCGGTGGCCGAGGTGTCGGCCGCCTCCGGCGGCATCGATCCCTGGTTCCTGGACCAGATCGCCACCCTGATCGAGCTGCGGGCCGAGATCGTGGCTGCCCCCGTACTCGATGGGGAGCTGTTGCGGCGGGCGAAGCGCGCCGGGCTCTCGGACCGGCAGTTGGCGGCGCTGCGACCGGAACTGGCGGCCGAGGACGGGGTACGCCGGCTGCGCCACCGGCTCGGGGTGCGACCGGTCTACAAGACGGTGGACACCTGTGCGGCGGAGTTCGCCGCCACCACTCCCTATCACTACTCCTCCTACGACGAGGAGACGGAGGTGGCCGGCTCGGACCGGCCGAAGGTGCTGATCCTCGGTTCCGGGCCGAACCGGATCGGCCAGGGCATCGAGTTCGACTACTCCTGCGTGCACGCGGTGATGGCGCTGAAGGCCGGACCGGACGCGGACCGCGCCGCCGGGTCGGTCCCGGCCGGTACCGGCTACGAGACCGTGATGGTCAACTGCAACCCGGAGACGGTCTCCACCGACTACGACACCGCCGACCGGCTCTACTTCGAACCGCTCACCTTCGAGGACGTGCTGGAGGTCTGGCACGCCGAGGACTCGTCCGGCCGGGCGGCCGGCGGGCCGGGCGTGGTCGGGGTGATCGTGCAGCTCGGCGGCCAGACGCCGCTGGGTCTGGCGCAGCGGCTGGCCGACGCCGGACTGCCGATCGTCGGCACCCCACCGGAGTCGATCCACCTGGCCGAGGACCGGGGCGCGTTCGGCGCGGTGCTCGGCCGGGCCGGCCTGCGCGCTCCCGCCCACGGGACCGCGACCTCGTTCGAACAGGCCAAGACGATCGCCGACGAGATCGGCTACCCGGTGCTGGTGCGCCCCTCCTACGTGCTCGGCGGGCGGGGCATGGAGATCGTGTACGACGAGCCGACGCTCGCCGACTACATCGGCCGGGCCACCGACATCTCGCCGAACCATCCGGTGCTGGTGGACCGGTTCCTCGACGACGCGATCGAGATCGACGTGGACGCGCTCTGCGACGCCACCGGGGAGGTCTACCTCGGTGGGGTGATGGAGCACATCGAGGAGGCCGGCATCCACTCCGGCGACTCGTCCTGCGCGCTGCCGCCGATCACCCTGGCCGGCTCGCACCTGGCCGAGGTCCGCCGCTACACCGAGCAGATCGCCCGCGGGATCGGCGTACGCGGGCTGCTCAACGTCCAGTACGCGCTCAAGGACGACACCCTGTACGTGCTGGAGGCCAACCCGCGGGCCTCCCGGACGGTGCCGTTCGTCTCCAAGGCCACCGCCGTGCCGCTGGCCAAGGCGGCGGCCCGGATCATGCTCGGGGCGACGATCGCGCAGCTGCGGGCCGAGCGGATGCTGCGACCGGTCGGCGACGGCGGGTCGCTGCCCGACGGCGCGCCGATCGCGGTCAAGGAGGCGGTGCTGCCGTTCAAGCGGTTCCGCACCCCGGCGGGGAAGGGCGTGGACTCGCTGCTGGGCCCCGAGATGAAGTCCACCGGCGAGGTGATGGGGATCGACCCGGCGTTCGGCAACGCGTTCGCCAAGTCGCAGGCGGCGGTGTACGGGTCGCTGCCGACCACCGGCCGGGTCTTCGTCTCGGTGGCCAACCGCGACAAGCGCGGGATGATCTTCCCGGTGAAGCGGCTGGCCGACCTCGGCTTCGAGATCATCGCGACGGCCGGTACCGGGGAGGTGCTGCGCCGGCACGGGATCGCCTGCGAGCTGATCCGCAAGCACTGGCAGTCCGGTCCGGGCCGGGACGCGGTGTCGCTGATCGCGGCCGGCGAGGTGGCCCTGGTGGTGAACACGCCGCAGGGCTCGGGGGCCAGCGCCCGCTCCGACGGGTACGAGATCCGCAGCGCGGCGGTGACCGCCGACATCCCGTGTGTGACCACGGTGCCGGGGGTCGCGGCGGCGGTGATGGGGATCGAGGCGCTGATCCGCGGCGACATGTCGGTCCGCCCGCTGCAGGAGCTGCACGCCGCGCTCTGGGCCGCCGAGTGACCGGCCGGGCCGGCGGGGGTCGGCTGTCGTGATCTTCGAGCGGGCGGTGCGGCCGGCGCTGTTCCGGCTCGGTGCCGGGGATGCCGAGGCCGCCCACGAGTGGACCCTGCGCCGGTTGGCCGCGCTGTCCGGGCGGCCGGCGCTGCTGGCCGCCCTGCGGGCGCGGTACGCCGTGGCCGCCCCGCGGACCGTCTTCGGGGTCGAGTTCCCCAATCCGGTCGGCCTGGCGGCCGGCATGGACAAGGACGGCGCGGCGCTGCCGGCCTGGCCGGCGCTCGGGTTCGGCTTCGTGGAGGTCGGCACCGTCACCGCGCACCCGCAGCCGGGCAACCCCCGGCCGCGGCTGTTCCGGCTGCCGGCCAGCACGGCGGTGATCAACCGGATGGGCTTCAACAACGCCGGCGCGGCGGCCCTGGCGGGGCGGCTCGCCGCGCTGGACCGGCCGCTCGGGGTGCCGCTGGGCATCTCGCTGGGCAAGTCCAAGGTGACCGCGCTGGCCGACGCGGTGGAGGACTATCTCGCCTCCTACCGCGCGCTGCGCGGGTTCGGTGACTACTTCGCGGTGAACGTCTCCTCGCCGAACACCCCCGGGCTGCGCCAGCTGCAGGACCGGGACCATCTCGACGCGCTGCTCGCGGCGCTGGTCGGGGAGAAGCCGATCCTGGTGAAGATCGCGCCGGACCTGACCGAGGCGGCGATCGCCGACCTGCTGGAGGTCTGCCTGGCCCGCGGCGCGGCCGGCGTGATCGCCACCAACACCACCCTCGGCCGGGCCGGGCTGGCGCCGGTCGACGAGCCCCGGGGGACCGAGGCGGGCGGGCTCTCCGGCCGTCCGTTGACGGCCCGGGCCCGGCAGGTGGTGGCGTTCGTGTCCCGGGAGACCGGGGGCCGGCTGCCGGTGATCGGGGTGGGCGGCATCCTCGACCCGGCGGACGCGACCGCGCTGCTGGACGCCGGCGCGAGCCTGGTGCAGCTCTACAGCGGGCTGATCTACCGGGGTCCCGGCCTGGTCCGGGCGGCGGCCCTGGCGGCCCGGCCGTGAGCGGCGGCCCGACGGTGGACCCCGGCCCGGCCGGCCCGTCGGGTCCGTTCCCCACCCCGGAGGCGGTCCTCGCCGCCGATCGGCGGCACGTCTGGCACCCGTACGCGCCGATGCCCGCCACCGTCGACCCGTACCTGGTGACGAGCGCCGCCGGGGTCCGGCTGCGGCTGGCCGACGGCCGGGAGCTGGTCGACGCGATGTCGTCGTGGTGGGCGGCCATCCACGGCTACCGGCATCCGGTGCTGGACGCCGCGCTGGCCGAGCAGGCCGGCCGGATGAGCCATGTGATGTTCGGTGGCCTCACCCACGAGCCGGCCGTCCGGCTGGCGGGCACCCTGGTCGAGCTGGCGCCACCCGGTCTGGAACACGTCTTCCTCTGCGACTCCGGCTCGGTCGGGGTCGAGGTCGCGGTGAAGATGGCACTGCAGTACCAGCGCGGTCGGGGTCGGCCGCAGCGGCACCGGCTGGCCACCTGGCGGGGCGGTTACCACGGGGACACCTTCCATCCGATGAGCGTCTGCGACCCGGACGGGGGCATGCACCGGCTCTGGACCGGGGTGTTGCCCCGGCAGATCTTCACCGACCCGCCCCCGAACGGGTTTGATTCCGTTGTGGACGAAGGGTACGCGACCACCCTGGCGGAGACCGTGTCCCGACACGCCGACACGGTGGCGGCGGTGATCGTGGAACCGGTGGTGCAGGGGGCCGGCGGGATGCGGTTCCACCACCCGCACTACCTGCGGGTGCTGCGGGAGGTGACCCGGGAGCACGACATCGCGCTGATCTTCGACGAGATCGCCACCGGGTTCGGCCGCACCGGCACGTTCTTCGCCGCCGAGCACGCCGACGTCGCACCGGACGTGCTGTGCGTGGGCAAGGCGCTCACCGGCGGCTACCTGAGCCTGGCCGCGACGCTGTGCACGCCGCAGATCGCGGCGGGTATCTCCCGCACCGGGGTGCTGGCCCACGGACCCACCTTCATGGGCAATCCGCTCGCCTGCGCGGTCGCGAACGCCTCCATCGGCCTGCTGCGGGCCGGAAACTGGCCGGCGGAGGTGGCGAGGGTGGCCGCCGGGCTGTCGGCCGGTCTGGCGCCGTTGCGGGGCGCCACCGGGGTGATCGACGTCCGGGTGCTGGGCGCGATCGGCGTGGTGCAGCTGGACCGGCCGGTGGACGTCGCCGCCGCGACGGCGGCGGCGGTGGCGCACGGCGTCTGGCTACGGCCGTTCCGGGACCTGATCTACGCGATGCCGCCGTACCTGACCGACGACGCCGATCTGGCCCGGATCGCGGCCGCGATGGGGGCCGCCGCGGCGGCGGCCTGACGGGGCGTCCCGGGATCCGCCCGGCGCCCGGCGAGGGCCGCGGTGACGTCGCCGCGGCCGGAAGGAGGAGCACGGTGGAGAGCTTCGGGATCCGGTTGCACCGGGCGATGGCCGAGCGCGGTCCGCTCTGTGTCGGGATCGATCCGCATCCGTCGCTGCTGGACCGGTGGGGGCTGCCCGACGACCCGGCGGGAGTGGACCGGTTCTGCCGCATCTTCGTCGAGGCGCTCGGCGATCGGCTCGCGGTGGTAAAGCCGCAATCCGCATTCTTCGAACGTTTCGGATCTCGCGGTTTGGAAATACTTGAGTCAACTATCCGACAGTTGCGCGAGGCCGGCGTGCTCGTTCTGCTCGACGTCAAACGCGGCGACGTCGGCTCGACGGTGACCGCGTACGCGCGCGCCTACCTCGATCCATCCAGCCCGCTGTATGTCGACGCGATCACCGCGAGCCCCTACCTGGGAGTCGGCTCGCTGGCACCGATGTTCGACACGGCCGTTGCTCACGGTGGCGGCGTGTTCGTCCTCGCGCTCACCTCGAATCCCGAGGGGCCGAGCGTCCAGCACGCGCGAACCGCCGACGGCCGGACCGTGGCGCAGACCGTCATCGATGAGATTTCCCAGCTCAACGGGGGTGCGACGCCGTTGGGCAGCTTCGGGCTGGTGGTCGGTGCCACGATCGGCGACACCGGCCACGACATGTCTCGACTGGGCGGCCCGATCCTGTCGCCGGGACTCGGAGCACAGGGCGCGACGGCCGCCGACCTGCGCGTGGTGTTCGGCCGAAACCTTTCGGGAGTGCTCCCGTCGTACTCCCGGGAGGTGCTCGAAGAGGGTCCCGACGGCGATGCGTTGCGGGCTGCGGCCGACCGCGCGTCGGCCGACTGTCGGGCCGCGCTGAGCATCGGCCCTGAGTAATTCGCCGATCACGCTCAAGTGATCATGGCGCGCCCACGTTGCCGAAAGCTCCGTTGACCGCTAGTTTTCCCGGCGCTGGGAACCGTGTACCCCTTTGGTTCCCAGCCACACCACGTTTCACAGATGCGGCGGTGCGTTCCGCCCGTCGCGATAGGGACCTGAGGAGAACTGGTGCCGCTCCCGTCACTGAGCCCCGAGCAGCGCGCAGCCGCGCTGGAGAAGGCTGCGGAGATCCGCAAAGCCCGCGCTGAGCTGAAGGAGCAGCTCAAGCAGGGCAAGACCACCCTCGCCGCCGTCCTCGACCGAGCGGAGGGGGACGATGTCGTCGGCAAGCTGAAGGTTTCGGCCGTGCTGCAGGCGATGCCGGGTATCGGCAAGATCCGAGCCACCCAGATCATGGAGAAGCTCAAGATCGCCGACAGCCGTCGCCTCCGTGGCCTCGGCGAGCAGCAGCGTAAGGCGCTGCTCGGCGAGTTTTCCGGAAATTAGCCCACGGCTCCGGGTAGAAACGAGCCGTGGGTAGTTAGCACAAGGTAGGCCGCCGCCCTCGTTGCCGCGGGGGTGGCGGATGGAGAAAGATGCGTCACGACGCGCGCCCGGCAGCTCGGCTCACGGTCATCGCCGCCTCCTCCGGGGTCGGAGTGATGAGCGTGATCGAGCTGATCCGGGCGCGTTCGCCGTTGCTGTGGTTGTCGGTTCCGCTGACGACCCGGCCACGGCGACCGTCCGAGCCCGAGGGTGCGCAGCGCCACTTCGTCGACCGGGCCGAGTTCGAGCGGCTGCGGGCCGCCGGCCGGTTGCTGGAGTGGACCGAGATCGGCGGGCACCTCTACGGGACGTCCCGGACGGCGGTGCAGGCCCGGCTGCGGGCCGGGCGGCCGGTGCTGCTGCGCACCGACCCGGCGGGCGCCCGGCAGGTCCGCACGGCCATGCCGCAGGCCCGACTGGTCCGGCTCGCCGGCCCGGCCGAGCGGGTGGCCCCGGACGGCCACGACCCGCACGGCGGCTGCGACGCGGTGGTGGTCAACCACCTGGCGGAGGTCGCCGCCGGCGAACTGATAGACTTCGTCGGTTGTTCATTTCCGGTCCCGGCCGAGTATCCGGTCCCGGCCGAGCCGGAGACCACCGGCCGGCCCCCGGCCGCCGGGTGAGAGACGCAGAGGTTACCTCCCGTGGGATCCATCGCCAGTCCCGAAGGCATCACCAACCCGCCGATCGACGAGTTGCTTGAGAAGACCACGTCCAAGTACGCGCTCGTGATCTTCGCGGCCAAGCGGGCCCGTCAGGTCAACGCCTACTACAGCCAGCTCGGCGAGGGTCTGCTGGAGTACGTCGGGCCGCTGGTGGAGACCACGCCGCAGGAGAAGCCGCTGTCGATCGCCATGCGCGAGATCAACGCCGGCCTGCTGACCGCCGAGCCGACCGACCAGCCGTAGTCCCGGGCCGGCCAGCCGATGACGGAGCCCGTCGTCCAATGACGACCACCGCGGCTCCCGAGGCGTCCGCCGCAGGCGAGGCTTCCGTCGTACTCGGCGTGGGCGGGGGCATCGCGGCGTACAAGGCCGCCGAACTGCTCCGGCTCTTCACCGAGTCGGGGCACCGGGTCCGGGTGGTGCCGACCGCGTCCGCGTTGCGGTTCGTCGGCGCGCCGACCTGGGCCGCACTGTCGGGCCAGCCGGTCGCGGACGAGGTCTGGTCGGACGTGCACGAGGTACCGCACGTGCGGCTCGGCCAGCGGGCCGACCTGGTGGTGGTGGCCCCGGCCACCGCCGACCTGCTCGCCAAGGCCGCGCACGGACTCGCCGACGACCTGCTCACCAACACCCTGTTGACCGCCCGCTGCCCGGTGCTGCTGGCCCCGGCCATGCACACCGAGATGTGGGAACACCCGGCCACGGTGGCCAACGTGGCCACCCTGCGCGGCCGGGGGGTGCTGGTGATCGAACCGGCCAGCGGCCGACTGACCGGCGCCGACACCGGCCGGGGCCGGCTGCCCGACCCGGCCGAGATCTTCGCCGTCGCCCGCGGGGTGCTGGCCCGGGGCGGCGCCGCGCCGCGGGACCTGACCGGCCGGCGGGTGGTGGTGACCGCCGGCGGCACCCGCGAACCGCTCGACCCGGTCCGGTTCCTCGGCAACCGCTCCTCCGGCAAGCAGGGCTACGCGTTCGCCCGCACCGCCGCCGCCCGCGGCGCCCAGGTCACCCTGATCGCGGCGAACGTCACCCTGCCCGATCCGGCCGGCGCGGAGCTGGTCCGGGTCGGCACCACCGAGGAGTTGCGGCAGGCCACCCTGGCCGCCGCCGCCGAGGCGGACGCGGTGGTGATGGCGGCGGCACCGGCCGACTTCCGGCCGGCCCGGTACGCCGACCAGAAGATCAAGAAGTCGGACCACGGCGCGGCCCCGGTGATCGAACTGGTCACCAACCCCGACATCGCGGCCGAGCTGGGGCAGCGCCGCCGGGCCGGCCAGGTGCTGGTGGTCTTCGCCGCCGAAACCGCCCGGACCGCCGACGCGGAGGCCAACGCCCGGGCCAAGCTGGCCCGCAAGGGGGCCGACCTGATCGTGGTCAACGAGGTCGGCCCGGACCGGGTCTTCGGCGCCGACCACAACACCGCGACGGTGCTGGGGGCGGACGGCTCGCGGCAGGCATTTCCGGAGCAATCCAAGGAAGGGCTCGCCGACCGGGTGTGGGATCTGGTAGTAACGCGCTTAAGCAGCACATGATGAGGCAGCACGCGGCGGACCTGGTCCGACCGGTGACCGACGGTCAGCGGATCGGACCGCAGTGACTACACTGCCGCCCAACCAATCTTCGAGTTCTTAGGAGCACCGTGGCACGTCGCTTGTTCACTTCCGAGTCGGTCACGGAGGGCCACCCGGACAAGATCGCTGACCAGATCAGCGACGGCATCCTCGACGCCCTGCTGACCCAGGACCCGCGCAGCCGGGTCGCGGTCGAAACCCTGATCACCACCGGGCAGGTGCATGTCGCGGGCGAGGTGACCACAAAGGCGTACGCCGACATTCCGGCGATCGTCCGGGAGACGATTCTCGGCATCGGCTACGACTCGTCGAAGAAGGGCTTCGACGGGGCGTCCTGCGGGGTGAGCGTGTCGATCGGCTCGCAGTCGCCGGACATCGCCCAGGGTGTCGACAGCGCGATCGAGCTGCGCTCCGGGTCCTCGGAGAGCGCGCTGGACGCGCAGGGCGCCGGCGACCAGGGCATGATGTTCGGCTTCGCCTGCTCCGAGACCCCCGAGCTGATGCCGCTGCCGATCGCCCTGGCCCACCGGCTGGCCCGCCGGCTGTCGGCGGCCCGTAAGGACGGCACGATCCCCTACCTGCGCCCGGACGGCAAGACGCAGGTCACCATCGAGTACGACGGGCTGCGCCCGGTGCGGCTGAACACCGTGGTGGTCTCCAGCCAGCACGCCGCCGACATCTCGCTGGAGTCGCTGCTCACCCCCGACGTGCGCGAGCACGTCATCGCCCCCGAGGTGGAGGGGCTGGGCCTGGACACCGAGGGCTACCGGCTGCTGGTGAACCCGACCGGCCGGTTCGAGATCGGCGGCCCGATGGGTGACGCCGGCCTGACCGGCCGGAAGATCATCGTGGACACCTACGGCGGCTACGCCCGGCACGGCGGCGGCGCCTTCTCCGGCAAGGACCCGTCCAAGGTGGACCGCTCCGCGGCGTACGCGACCCGGTGGGTGGCGAAGAACGTGGTGGCGGCGGGGCTGGCCGAGCGGTGCGAGGTGCAGGTCGCGTACGCGATCGGCAAGGCGCACCCGGTGAGCCTCTTCGTGGAGACCTTCGGCACCGAGAACGCGCCGGTGGAGCGGATCGAGAAGGCCATCAGCGAGGTCTTCGACCTGCGCCCGGCCGCCATCATCCGGGACCTGCACCTGCTCCGCCCGATCTACCAGCAGACCGCCGCGTACGGCCACTTCGGCCGGGAGCTGCCGGACCTGACCTGGGAGAACACCGACCGCGCCGCCGACCTCAAGTCGGCAGCGGGAGCCTGACCAGCGGCAAGAACAGCGACCGGCAGCCCGCCGCAGGGCTGCCGGTCGCTCGCGTCTGTGTGGACGTACCGCTGGCCCACCTGGACCGGCCCTTCGACTATCTGGTCCCGGCCGAGTGGGACGAGGCGGCCCAGCCCGGGACCAGGGTCCGGGTCCGGTTCGCCGGTCAGCTGGTCGCCGGCTGGCTGCTGGCCCGGGCCGGCTCCTCGGAGCACCCCGGCAAGCTCACCTACCTCGACAAGGTGGTCTCGCCCGAACGGGTCCTCACCGCCGAGGTCCGCACCCTGGCCCGCGCCGTCGCCGACCGGTACGCCGGCAGCCTCGCCGACGTGCTCCGGCTGGCGGTGCCGCCCCGACACGCCCGGGTCGAACGCGAGTCCGCCCCGGCCGCCGCGGACTGTCCCGCCGCCGAGACACCAGCAGCGCCGCCGCCCAGCTCTGCCGGGCCGGCCGGCTGGGGGAGCTACCCCGCCGGGGCGGCGTTCCTGCGGGCGCTGGCCGCCGGCCGGGCGCCCCGGGCGGTCTGGTCCGCGCTGGCAGGGGAGGAGTGGCCGGCCCGGCTGGCCGAGGCGGTGGCCGCCGCCGTCGCCGCGGACCGGGGCGCGGTGGTGGTCGTACCGGACGCCCGGGACCTGGATCGGCTGGACGCCGCCCTCACCGCAGTCCTCGGTCCCGGCCGGCATGTGACGTTGTCGGCCGCGCTCGGGCCGGCCCGCCGGTACCGGGCGTTTCTCGCCGCCAGCCGCGAATCGGTACCGGTGGTGATCGGTACCCGGGCGGCGATGTTCGCCCCGGTGCGCCGGCTCGGCCTGGTGGTGATCTGGGACGACGGCGACGACCTGCACGCCGAACCGCGGGCGCCGTACCCGCACGCCCGGGACGTGTTGCTGACCCGGGCCCGGCTCGCCGACGCGGCCGTGCTGGTCGCCGGGCACAGCCGGACCGCCGAGGCCCAACTGCTGCTGGAGACCGGCTGGGCGCGGGAGATCGCCGCCGACCGGGAGACGGTCCGGGCGCGTACCCCCCGGGTGACGCCGACCGGCGACGACCCGCAGCTGGCCCGCGACCCGGCGGCGGCCACCGCCCGGTTGCCCAGCCTGGCCTGGGAGGCCGCCCGCGCCGCGCTGCGCGACCAGACCCCGGTGCTGGTGCAGGTTCCCCGGCGCGGTTACCTGCCGGCGGTGGCCTGCGCCGACTGCCGTACCCCGGGCCGCTGCCCGCACTGTGCCGGTCCGCTCGCGCTGACCTCGGCGCGGGCCGTGCCGGCCTGCCGTTGGTGCGGCCGGGTCGCGGTCGGATACACCTGCCCGCACTGCGCCGGCCGCCGGCTGCGGGCCTCCGTGGTCGGCGCCCGCCGCACCGCCGAGGAGTTGGGACGTGCCTTTCCCGACACGCCCGTGCGGACCTCCGGCCGCGAGGAGGTGCTGCCCCGGGTGCCCGGCGGGGCGGGGCTGGTGATCGCCACTCCGGGCGCCGAACCGGTCGCCGAGGGCGGGTACGGGGCGGTGCTGCTGCTCGACTCCTGGGCCCTGTTGACCCGGGCCGACCTGCGCGCCGGGGAGGAGGCGCTGCGCCGGTGGCTGACCGCGGCGGCGCTGGCCCGGCCGGCGGCCGCCGGTGGCCGGGTGGTGGTGGTCGCGGACGGTTCGCTGGCCCCGGTGCAGGCGCTGCTGCGCTGGGACCCCGGCTGGTTCGCCACCCGGGAGCTGGCCGAGCGCCGGGAACTCGGGTTCCCGCCGGCGGCCCGGATGGCCAGCCTGACCGGGACCGCCGAGGCGGTCGCCGACCTGCTGGCCGCCGCCCGGCTGCCGGCCGGCGCGGAGCTGCTCGGTCCGGTGCCGGCCGGGCCGGACCAGGAGCGGATGCTGGTCCGGGTGCCGCGCGCCCGGGCGGCCCCGCTGGCGGCCGCCCTGCACTCCGCGGCCGCCGTGCGGACCGCCCGCAAGGCCGCCGAACCGGTCCGGATCCAGGTCGATCCGCTGGCGCTGTTCTGATCCGATTACCGGCTGTCCCAGGCCGGTGACCTGCGGTTCTGATGGTTCGGCGCGGCTTGCGTGGTAGCATCCGGCCTCATGCTGACGTCTGCGGGACGCGGCGCTGACCAACCGCGCGCGAGCAGGGAATGAGTGAGTCGTGACCGTTCGTCAGTCGATTGTCCTGAACGGTGATCTCGGGAGCGGCAAGAGCACGGTCTCGAAGGAGTTGTCCCGACGGCTCGGCCTGCGCCGGGTGAGCGTCGGCGACCTCTATCGGGAGATGGCTCAGCAACGCCAGATGACCGCCCTGCAGCTCAATCTGCATGCCGAGCTGGACCAGGCCGTGGACGGCTACGTCGACCAGTTGCAGCAGGACATCGCCGACTCCGGCGAGCAGCTGATCGTGGACAGCCGGCTGGCCTGGCACTTCTTCACCCACGCCCTCAAGGTGCACATGATCACCGAGCCGTCCGAGGCCGCCCGGCGGGTGCTCGAACGGCCGTCCGGTCCGGCCGAGAGCTACACCTCGGTCGAGGAGGCCCGCACCAAGCTGCGCGAGCGCAGCGAGAGCGAGCGCGGACGGTTCATCCTCCGGTACGGCGTGGACAAGGCGAAGCTGCGCAACTACGACCTGATCTGTGACTCCACCCGGGCGTCCGCGGACGAGGTGGTGGAACACGTGATCGCCGCCTTCGAGGGCCGGTTCGCGGCGGAGATCCTGCGCCAGGCCCCGCCGCTGCTGCTGCTCGACCCGGGCCGGATCTTCCCCACCCAGGAGATCCAGGCGTTGCGGGAGGGCTGGGACTCCGACTTCGTCACCAAGGTCGAGCAGGCCGGTGAGGAGGCCCTGGAGCCGCTGCACATCGGCTACACCGGTGAGCACTTCTTCGTGGTCGACGGCCACCAGCGGCTCTCCGCCGCGCTGCGCGGCGGCTTCAAGGTGGTGCCGGGCCGGCTGGTCGCGGAGGGCACCGAGCCGGTGGTCGGCGGCCTGAACGCGATCGACTACTTCCGCTCCGAGGTCGGGCTGAGCACGATCTGCGACTGGGAGGCCGCGCACAACATCCGGCTGCCGGTGCCCGCGCACGTGCTGGAGCCCGGCGACGCGGTGCTGGCGGGCGAGCCCGGCGGCGTCGGCGCCTAGCGTCCCGGCACCGGGCCGCGCCGAGCGGGGCACGCCCTGGGGCGGTGGTCGCTGCCCGCGGACTCCGTAGACTGGTACGGCAGATCGTCCCGCCCGCCCGAAGGAGTCCGTCCGCGTGACCGTCCAGCCCATCCGCCTGTTCGGCGACCCGGTGCTGCGTACACCGGCCGAGCCGGTGGTCGACTTCGACGCCGAGCTGCGCAGGCTGGTCGCCGACCTCACCGACACGATGCGCGAACAGGGTGGCGCCGGACTCGCCGCCCCGCAGCTCGGCGTCGGTGTCCGGGTCTTCACCTTCGAGGTCGACGACGTGCTCGGTCATCTGGTCAACCCGGTGCTGAAGTTCCCCGACGAGGAGGAACAGGACGGTCCCGAGGGCTGCCTCTCGATTCCCGGGCTGCACTTCGACACCAAGCGCCGGATGAACGTGGTGGCGAAGGGCTACAACTCCTACGGCGACCCGATGCAGGTCGTCGGCACCGGTCTGCTGGCCCGCTGCGTCCAGCACGAGACCGACCACCTCGACGGGGTGCTCTTCGTGGACCGGCTCGACCCGGCCGCCCGCAAGGCGGCGATGAAGGCCATCCGGGAGGCCGACTGGTATGACCAGGCGGCCCCGCCGGTGGTGAAGCTCAGCCCGCACCGGGTCACCGCGGATCCGTTCGGGCTGGGGCGGTAGCGGGTGCGCCTGGTCTTCGCCGGTACGCCGGCCGTCGCGCTGCCCGCCCTGGCCGCCCTGCACGACAGCGGCCACGAACTGGTCGCCGTGGTCACCCGCCCGGACGCGCCGGCCGGCCGTGGCCGTAACCTGGTCCGCTCTCCGGTCGGGGCCTGGGCCGAGGAACACGGCGTCGAGGTGTTGACCCCGCAGCGCCCCCGCGAGCCGGAGTTCCTCGACCGGCTGCGCGACCTGGCACCGGACTGCGTCCCGGTGGTCGCCTACGGAGCGCTGGTGCCACCGGTCGCGCTGGAGATCCCCCGGCACGGCTGGATCAATCTGCACTTCTCCCTGCTGCCGGCCTGGCGCGGCGCGGCACCGGTGCAGCACGCCGTGCTGCACGGCGACCAGTTGACCGGGGCCAGCGTCTTCCAGTTGGAGGCCGGCCTGGACACCGGCCCGGTCTTCGGCACCGTCACCGACGAGGTCCGCGCCACCGACACCGCCGGTGACCTGCTCGACCGGCTCGCCGCCTCGGGTGCCGGGCTGCTCACCGCGGTGCTCGACGCGATCGAGGCGGGCACCGCCCGGGCCGAACCGCAGCCGGCCCACGGGGTGTCGCTGGCGCCGAAGCTGACCGTCGAGGACGCCCGGGTCCGCTGGACCGACCCGTCCTTCGCGGTGGATCGCCGGATCCGCGCCTGCACCCCCGCACCTGGCGCCTGGAGCACCTTCCGCGGGGACCGGATCAAGCTGGGACCGGTCCGACCGGTGGCCGACGGCCCCGACCTCAAACCGGGTGAGCTCTTCGTCGAGCGGGGCCGGGTGCTGGTCGGCACGGCCACCACCACGGTGGCGCTCGGCGAGGTCCGGGCGGCCGGCAAGCGGGCGATGCCGGGCCCCGACTGGGCCCGCGGCGCCCGGGTGGCCAGCGGCGAGAGCTTCGGCGATGACGTACCACCCGGCGATGGCGGCCGGTCTGGCGATGGCGGCCGGTCTGGCGAGGGGGAGCGGTCCGCGTGACGCAGACGCCGGCGGGTAGTCGCGGCCGTCCCGACCAGCCGGACCGCTCCGGTCGGTTCGACCGTGGGCAGCCCTCCGCCCGTGGCCACGACGGCCGGCCGGACCGGGCCCGCGATGGCCGGCCCGATCGTACCCGCGATGGGCGGCCGGACCGGGCCCGCGATGGCCGGCCCGATCGTGCCCGCGATGGCCGGCCGGACCGGGCTCGCGATGGGCGGCCGGACCGGGCCGGCGGCCGGCCCGACCGGCGGGCCGCCGATCTGCCCCGGCAGGCGGCGTACGAGGCGATCGCGGCCGTGCATCGCGACGACGCGTACGCGAACCTGGTGCTGCCGAACATCCTGCGGGAGATGCGGCTGCACGGGCGGGACGCCGCCTTCGCCACCGAGCTGACCTACGGCACGCTGCGGCACCGGGGCACCCTGGACGCCATCCTGGCTTCGGCGGCCGGCCGGGAGGTCGACCGGATCGACCCGCCGGCCCGCGACGCGCTGCGGCTGGGCGCCTATCAGCTGCTGCACACCCGGGTGCCACCGCACGCGGCCGTGTCGTCCACGGTGGACCTGGTCCGCGCGGTGGCGCCGGGCGCCACCGGCTTCGCCAACGCGGTCCTGCGGGAGATCGCCGGCAAGGATATCGACACCTGGATCGCCAAACTGACTCCGGCCTACGATGCCGACCCGGTCGGCCATCTGGCCCTGGCCCACAGCCATCCACAGTGGATTGTCAGGTCCTTCGCCGAGGCGCTCGGCGGGGACCTCGCGGAGACCACCCGACTGCTGATCGAGAACAACGAACGCCCACCGGTGCACCTCTGTGCCCGGCCGGGGCGGGCTGACCCGGTGGAGCTGGCCGACCAGGTCGGCGGCGCGCCGGGGGCCTTTTCGCCGTACGCCGTCTACCTGGCCGGCGGGGCGCCCGGTGAGCTGGCGGCGTTGGCCGACGGCCGCGCGCACGTGCAGGACGAGGGCTCCCAACTGGTGGCGATCGCGCTGGCCAACGCCCCCCTGGACGGCGCACCGTACGCCAACGGGCCGGGCGACGGCCCCCCGGACGACAGTGCGCCGGGTGACGGTGCTGCGGGCGGTGGCGGCTCGGGCGCCGGTGCGTCGGGTGACGGTAAGCCCGGGGACCGCATCGTGGCGGGGCGGGATGGCCGGTGGCTTGACCTCTGCGCCGGGCCGGGCGGCAAGGCGGGGCTGCTCGGTGCGCTCGCCGCGCAGCGCGGTGCCCGGCTGACCGCTGTCGAGGTCGCCGAACACCGGGCCCGACTGGTCTCCCAGGCCGTCCGCGGTCTGCCGGTCACCGTGCTGACGGCCGACGGCCGGGCGGTGGGCCGGGAACCGAGTCTGCCCGAGGGCGGCTTCGACCGCGTTCTCGTCGACGCGCCGTGTACCGGGCTGGGCTCGCTGCGCCGCCGGCCGGAGTCCCGCTGGCGGCGACAGCCCTCGGACCTGCCGCCGCTGACCCGCCTGCAGCGGGAACTCCTGGCCGCCGCGCTGCGGGCGGTCCGCCCCGGTGGGGTGGTCGGCTACGTGACCTGCTCCCCGCACACCGTGGAGACCCACGTGACGGTGACCGAGGCGGCCCGCCGTAGCGGCGTACCGGTGGATTTTGTGGACGCGCGGCCGCTGCTGCCGCCGGGGATGCCGGGCCTCGGCGACGGACCGACGGTGCAGCTCTGGCCGCACCGGCACGGCACCGACGCGATGTTCCTGGCGTTGCTGCGCCGCACCGGACCGGGCCAGGACCGGGCGGCCACCGGGTAGCGGACCCGCGCGGTCCCGACCCGGTCCGGCGCGAAAGGTCAGCTCGTGGAGTCGGCGAACAGGGCGTCGAGTTGGTTGATCGCCTGCCGCAGGCCTTCCTCCATGCCCATCGCGGCCATGTTCTCCAGTTGCTCGACGCTGGTGAACGTGGAGACCAGCGTCATCCGGGTGCCGGAGTCGATCTCCTTGAGGGTGACGACGGCGTGGGTGCTGTCCTTGACGTCGAGTGGTTCGCCGTCGTCCCCGGCGAAGCCGTCGTCGAATTCCAGCCGATGCGGCGGGTCGATCGCGGTGATCGTCCACCAGCCGGGCGCCTTCTCACCGTCCGGCCCGGTCATGTGGTACCTGACAGCACCGCCGACCTCGAACTCGTGCCGGTCGAAGGTCGCCGGCCAGCCGGGCGGACCCCACCAGCGCTCCAGTTGGCGCGGATCCTGCCAGACCTGCCAGACCCGGTCCGGCTTGGCGTCGAACTCGGCGACGAAGGTGAAGGTCAATGACTCGGTGTCGCGTTCGGAGCTGATGACGGGCATGACGGTGCCACCTCTTCCTGTCTCGTTCGTCTAGCTTGCGTGGTCCTCGGCCAGGATCTGGTCGATAGCCCGAACCCGGTCGCGCCAGAGCCGCTCGTAGGCCTCAAGCAGCCGGGTCGCCTGGCGAAGGACCGTCACGTCGGCGCGTACGATCTGTTCCCTCCCGCGCTTCTCCTTGGTGATCAACGCCGCCCGTTCCAGCACGGCGACGTGCTTCTGCACCGCCGCGAAGCTGATCGGGAACTGCCGCGCCAGCGACGACACGGACTGTTCGCCGCGGATCACCCGGGCGATGATGTCGCGACGGGTGGCGTCGGCCAGAGCCTGGAAGACCCGGTCGGCGTCCGGCGGCGCCAGCTCACCTACAACCATGTGGTTGTACGTTAGTCGGCAGCGTGGCGGGGTGCAAGGCAGCCGGCCAGCACCGTGCCCGGCCAGGAATGTGCCCGGCGGTACTACCTTGGATGCATGACGGATCGCGGGCGCGAGGGCGTCGAGGCCCGGCGGGACGGCAAGATCATTACCTTCTACTCATACAAGGGCGGCGTCGGGCGGACCATGGCGCTGGCGAATGTCGCGTGGATCCTGGCGAGCACCGGCAGGCGGGTACTGGCCGTTGACTGGGACCTCGACTCACCAGGTCTGCATCGCTACTTCTACCCCTTTCTCGGGGACAAGGACCAGATAAGTTCCAGCGGCGTCATCGACCTGCTCGACCGTTGCTACAAGGCCGCCCGCGACGACGTCGCCTTCTCCGATGAGAAGGTGATTGAAGGGCTGGCCCAGGTACTTGAGTACGTGGTTACTCTGGATTGGGAGTTTCCGGGCGGCGGAAAGCTCGACTTTCTACCACCCGGACGTCAGGACTCGGCCTACTCGGCCCGGGTGAGCAGATTTGACTGGGACAGCTTCTGGGAGCGGTACGGCGGGCACAAGTTCATCGAAGCGCTCAAGTGCAGCATGCGAGAGCATTACGACTTCATACTCGTCGACAGCCGCACGGGCACTTCGGACACGGCGGGCATATGTGCCGTCGCGCTGCCGGATGACGTGTTGTTCTGCTTCCTCATGAATCGACAGAGCATCGATGGTGCGGCCGCCGTGGCCGCTTCTGTTCGTCAACTCGCGCAGCGGCCACTGCGCCTGCTTCCCGTACCGATGCGGGTCGATGAAGACGACATCGCTCACCTCCGCAACAACTCGCAGAGCTACATCAGGCAGCGCTTCGACCGCATGGTCGAAGACTCTGGGGTTGCCAGCGTAAACGACTACTGGCCCTCGATCGCAGTTCCGTTCAAGAAACCTTACGGCTATGGCGAGCTGCTTGCGGCTTTTGTGGAACTGCCGGGGCAACCGGGTACGTTGCTCGCTGTCTATGAACGGTTGGCCAGTGTGGTGACCGGTTCCGAATGTCGGCTTCCGGTGATGGACCCGCAGCAGCGACAGAACGGACTGATTGCCTTCCAGGGTGAACTGGTGAGGCCGATCGACATGGTCGTCAAGCGGCGTGCATTCTTGTCCTATGTCCGCGAAGATCTGGCGGCGGTCGTCAAGATCGCCGATGCGCTTCGCATGGTGGGAATAGATGTCTGGATGGATCGGACCCACCTCAAGGTCGGCGATCGGTGGGCGGACACCATCAAGGATGCGATCTCCGAGGGTGACTACTTCCTTGCATTCTTCTCGCGTGCCTACTCAAATCGAACGAGCACGTACATGAACGAGGAGTTGCTGCTCGCGGTGGAGCAACTGCGTCGTCGCCCCCGGGCACGCCGTTGGTTCATCCCGATCACACTTGATCAGTGTGAGATCCCGAAGTATCCGATCGGAGCTGGCGAGACGCTGGAGCAGATACACCATCTCGACTTTTCGGACGACTGGTCATCCTCGATCGCGCAGTTGATAACGGCCATCGTCGACTAGAAGCTCATGATCACGGGTCGTCCGCGTCGCCCTGCGTCGTCGGCGGTGCGGCCCCGCGTCAGGCGTAGTTGATGGGCAGGCCGGCGGTGCCGGCGCCCTTCATCGACCGGGTCAGGTCCTTGTCGCTCGACCAGAGAAAGCACTTCATGCCCCGGCTGCCGTTCTCCCAGTCCTCCGGACTCGGCGGGTAGACGATCGTGCCGGTCCGGTACCGCAGGTTGCCGTCGTCGGGGACCTTCGCGTAACCGGCGACCAGCTTCCGGCAGGCCCGGTTCTGCCGCTCCTTGTCGCCGCTGAACGCCGAGTAGCTGCCGGCCGGCGCGTCCCAGACCCCGACGAACTCGGCCTTGTGCTTCTCGGTGCAGGCGACCGGCTTCATCTCGGTGATGTCGCCGTCGACCAGGGTGGTCTGGAAACAGCCGTACCGGATGTCGGACGAGTCGCCGAGCGCGCCCTTGAGGCTGCCGGTGCGGATGACCAGGTCCTCGTCGTCCAGGCTGCGGATCTGGCCCACGTCGCAGCGGTACCAGCGGGCCCCACCGCTCCACCCCTGCGGCGACGGCAGTACCACCTGGACCGCCATCGGCCCGCTGCGCCAGGGCGCGCCGAGCGTGTCGTTGATCCGCTTCTCGCAGTCCGCCCGGGCGGTCTTCATGCCCGGCGAGCCGGGCTGCGGCGGCGCGGGCAGGCCGGCGTCGGCGCCGGTGAAGGTGCCGACATGCACCGTCTCGGCCTTGTGCGACTGCCCGCAGTCCACCGGCTCGTAGGAGTGCAGGTAGCCGACCTCCTCGAACCGCGGGTGACAGTCACCGGCCTGCGGTACCAGGGCGACCGGTTCGGCGACGGGAGCCCAGTCGTCGGTGAGGTCGCCGTCCACCCCGGCCGGCGTCCCGCAACCGGTCAGGGCCAGCGCGGCCACGCCGGCCAGGGTCAACGCGGTCAGCAACCGACGTGCCATCGGATCCGTCCTCCCCGTGTCTGCCGACGGCTCCGACCGGGTCGCCGGCGGGCGGCGGCGGGCCGTCGGCCGAGGAGCTTACTGCATCCTCGCCAACGGTTACTCGGAGCTTGCGCTGGCGTTGAAGGCCTCCACCGTTGGTTCGATGCCGTCCGCGCCCACCACCTCGGCCCAGGCGTCGAAGCCACACTGGAAGGCGACCACCCCCGCCTCCGGCAGCGCGATCTCGATCGCCTCCAGGATCTCGGTCGGCGAGAGGCCGAGCTCCAGGGCGACCCGGATGTGGCTCTGGATATGGCTCTTCGGCGCCCGGATCACGGTGAGGCTGGTGATGAAGATCAGTTCCTTGGTCCGCCGGTCGAGGGTGCGCTCCTTGAGGTACGCGGCGTGCACCATCTCGTTGGCGGCCTTCAACGTCTCGTAGTCGTGCTTCGCCATGATCTTGTGATAGTTGAGCACGTACCCGCGGCTGCGGGCCATCGCGTCGATGTACTCCTGCCGCTCGTCCGGCGGTGAGGTGTCCTGAACGGTCATCAGCTGGCCTCTCGATCTGAAGATGGTGTGCCGGTGGGGGTATCCGCGGGTGGTGCGTGGAACTCGATCCCGGAACGGGCCTCGACGTACGCGGCGATGTGGGTGTGGTCGGCGTCGCCGCGCAGGGTCCGCCGGGCCGCGGTCCACTCCTGCAGACACGCCGCCGCCACGGGCGTCGGAGTGCCGGTCTCCTGCGCCAGGTCGAGCGCGGTGCGCAGGTCCTTGACCATGAGCTGGAGGGAGAACCCGGCGTCGAACGATCGGGACAGCACGTAGCGGGCCATCTTGACCCGGGTCGCGTGGTTGCCGCCGGTGGAGGAGTTGAGCACGTCGAGCATCACCTGCGGCTGCAGGCCGAACCTGGTCCCGATGGCCAGCACCTCCGAGGCCGCCACCAGGCCGATCGCCGACAGCAGGTTGTTCAGGGCCTTCATCGCGTGGCCCGCGCCGGCCGGCCCGACGTGGGTGGTCGAGCCGAGGGCGTCCAGCAGCGGCCGGGCCCGCTCGACCGCCTCGGGCTCGCCGCCGACCATGATGGCCAGCTCCGCGGTCTGCGCGCGGGCCACCCCGCCGGAGACCGGCGCGTCCAGCATCAGCAGCCCTCGCTCGGCGGCCCGGGCGGCCAGCTCCACGGTCGAGGTGGGGGAGGCCGAGCTCATGTCGATCACCAGCGAGCCGGGGGCCAGACCGGCGAACAGCCCGCCCCGGTCCCCACCGGCCAGCACGGCCTCCACGGCGGGGGAGTCGGGCAGCATCAGAATCACCGCGTCGACCGCGCCGGCCACCTCGTCCACCCCGGCGAGCGGCACCGACGTCGCGCCGTACTCGCCGGCCAGCCGGTCGGCCTGTTCGGCGCGCAGGTCGCACAGGACCAGGTCGTGACCGGCCTCGGCCAGGTGTCGCGACATCGGCGTACCCATGGCGCCCAGTCCGACGAACAGCACCCTCATCGTGTCGACTCCTGTCCTGCGAACGGGTTGAACGGGTCGCCGAGCCCGGCACCGAGCCCCAGCCACACCGTCTTCACCTCGGTGTACTCGTCCACTGCGTCGCGCCCGTTCTCCCGGCCGACGCCGCTGAGACCCCGCCCGCCGAACGGCGTCAGGTGCGAGGTGCGGCGGTAGGTGTTGACCCAGACCGTGCCGGCCCGCAACCGCCGGGCGAGGCGGTGCGCCCGCCGGACGTCGTCGGTCCAGACCCCGGCGGCCAGCCCGAACGGGGTGCTGTTCGCCAGCGCCACGGCCTGCTCCTCGGTCTCGAACCGCTGTACGCAGACCACCGGCCCGAAGATCTCCTCCTGGACGATCCGCATGTCGTTCTCGACGTCGCCGAAGATCGTCGGTGCGACGAACAACCCGTCGCCGGCATCGCCGGTCGGACCGCCGCCGGCCAGCAGCGTGGCGCCCTCCCGCCGGCCGGCCTCGATGCGGGCCAGCACGTTGTCGTACTGCCGCCGGCAGGAGATGGTGCCCACCTCGGTCTCCCAGTCCATCGGGTCACCGAGCCGGATCCGCCCGGTGCGGGCCACCAGCCGCTCGACGAACTCGTCATACACCGACGACTCGACCAGCACCCGGGAACCGGCCACGCAGCTCTGGCCGGCGGCGGCGAAGATCCCGCCGACCACCCCCTCGATCGCGGCGTCCAGCCGGGCGTCGGCGAAGACCAGGTTCGCCGACTTGCCACCCAGCTCCAGCGAGTACCGGGCCAGCGAGTCGGCCGCGGCCCGGGCGACGGCCTGGCCGGCGGCGGTGGAGCCGGTGAACGCGATCCGGTCCACGTCGGGGTGACCGGCCAGCACCGCGCCGGCCCCGGCCGCGCCGGTCACCACGTTGAGCACCCCCGGTGGGACGCCGGCCTCGGCGGCCAGCTCCACGAACCGCAGGGTGGAGACCGGGGAAATCTCCGACGGCTTGATCACCATGGTGTTCCCGGCCGCCAGCGCCGGCGCGAGCTTCCACACCAGCAGACTCAGCGGGCTGTTCCACGGGGTCAGGGCGGCGACCACGCCGACCGGCTCACGCACCGTGTAGGCCAGGTCCTCGGCGCCCATCGGGATGGTCCGGCCGCAGATGTCCTCGGCCACCCCGGCGAAGAACGCCAGATGCGCGGCGAGTCCCCGGGTCTGCGCGGCCTGCTCCCGGATCGCCTTGCCGTTCTCCCGCACCTGCAGGGTGGTCAGCTCATCGGCCTCGCGGGCGACGACCTCGGCGAACCGGCGCAGGACACCGGCTCGCGCGGTCGGGGTCAACGCCGGCCAGGGCCCCTCCCGCAACGCCCGCCCCGCCGCCGCCACCGCCGCGTCGACCTGCTCCGGAGTTGCCTCCGGCACCCGCGCCCAGCAGTCACCCGAGTACGGGTCGCGTACCTCGATCCAGTCGCCCGTGCCGGCGACCCACTCGCCGTCGATGAGCATCCGCCGGTCCTGCCTGCCTGCGGTCCGCCGTGTCGCCGTCATCACCCCTCCGCCTGTCGATGTCCGGGCCCGAAGGGCCGCTATCCGAGCCGCTCGTCGCCGGCGAGGGCCCGCCGGAACCGCAGCCGGATGCTCTCCCCGTTGCGGTCCAACCGGTCGTACGGGGTGTTCCCGGGGGCCACCAACACCCGGACGAACGCCAGCCCGTCGCCGCGCAGCAGCGCCCCGGCGGCGGCCAGCTCCGCCGGCTGGCGGACCGTGGTGGCGGCCGGGAAGCCGGCCGCCAGTGCCATCGCCGCCAGGTCGGCCCCGTGCGCGGTGTGGGTGGCCTGGCCGCCGGTCAGCTCGTAGCTGCCGTTGTCCAGGCAGAGCACCCCGAGGTTCGCCGGCCGCTGCACGGCGACCGTGGCCAGCGCGCCGACGTTCATCAGCAGCTCGCCGTCGCCGGTGACGACGAGCACCCGCCGGTCCGGCTGGGCGAGCGCCAGCCCCAGGCCGACCGAGACGGCCGCCCCCATCACGCCGTCCATCGCGAACACGTTGGCGCCCTGGTCGGTCAGGGCGGCCACGTCGTTCGCGGCGTTGCCCAGGCCGGTGACGACAAGCAGCTCACTCGCGTCCCCGAGCAGCCGATCGACCACGTCCCGCCGATTCATCGCGTCTCCCTGTCCCATGCCGCCCGCCATCACGCCGGCCCGAACTTCTTGGCCCCGAGCAGCCGCTGCCCGAGCAGCACCGCCACCGCCTGCCCGCCCTGGTCGACCATGCCGATCGCGGCCTGCAGGACCGGCGCCACGTCGTCGGGGGAGTCGGCCCGGCAGGTGCTCACCCCCATCGCGTGCAGGGTCGCGGGCACCGCCCGCCCCATCGCGAACTGCCACGGGTTCTGCTCGCCGAACTCGCCGCGCATCGTGACGAGCGTCAGGAACGGGATCCGGCAGTGCTGGATGAGGGAGAGGAAGTTGATGGTGTTGCCGACCCCGCTGCTCTGCATCAGCAGCACCCCCCGGGACAGCCCGAGGTGTGCCCCGGCGACCACGCCGACGCCCTCCTCCTCGCAGGTGAGCGGGATCGCCCGGACCGCCTCGTCGGCGTGCGCCAACTCGATCAGGCGGCGGTGCCCGGAGTCCGGCACGTAGCAGAACTGGGTGGTGCCGCGTTCGCGCAGCGTCGCGTACGCCTGGTCCTGCCAGCCGGTCATGCCCGGCCCCCGGCGGCCGTCGTCGCGGCGGCCTTCGTTCCGGCGGCCCGGCCGAGCACCGCGCCCGCGGTGAGCCCGGTCCCGCTCGGGTAGTTGAAGTAGTAGAGGCCGCCGACCGCCTCGCCGCAGGCGTACAGGCCGGGCAGCGGCCGGCCGGCCCGGTCCAGCACCGCCGAGTCCTCGTTCACCCGCACGCCGCCGAAGGTGAAGGTGATGCCGCAGGTCACCTCGAAGGCGTAGAACGGCCCCTTGGTCAGCGGGGTGGCCCAGTTGGTCTTGTCGATCGCCAACCCGTTGGTGCGCTTGCCGTCCTTGACGTACGGGCTGAAGTCGGTGGCGCCGTCGACCGCCTGGTTGTACTCGGCGACCGTGCGCAGCAGCTGGTCGCGGTCCACCCCCTGGGTGGCGAGCCGGTCGGCGATCTTTTCGATCGAGTCCAGCTGCAGCCGGGCCGCCTCCGGGTTCTTGTAGTGGTACTCGGTGGTCATCAGGTCGACGGCCTGCTGGTCGAAGAGTTGCCACGCGGTCTGGCCGGGCTGGCGCAGGATCTCCCGGCCGTACCGGGCGTAGGTGTACGCGCCGAAGTCGCTGCCCTCGTCGATGAAGCGCAGCCCGTCCCGGTTGACGGTGATGCCGAACGGGTAGCTCTCCCGCTCGAAGACGTGGTTGGCGTCGGCCCGGCCGGCCTCGCCCGAGCCGGTGCTCCAGGCCACCGCGTGGCAGCCGGACCAGTTGCCGTACGGCACCCCGCCGTGCTCCATCGCGATCCGGAGGCCCCGGCCGGTGTTGAACCGCGAGCCGCGTACCTTGGCCAGGTCCCAGCCGGGGCCGAGCGCGCGGGTGCGCCACTCGGTGTCGGCCTGGAAACCGCCGCTGGCCACGATCAGCGCGTCGCCCTCGAACGACACGGCGGTGCCGTCGGAGCGGCGGCCGGTCAGCGTCCACCGCCGGCTGGTCGGATCCTGGCTGGCGTCGCGCGCCTCGACCCCGTACACGATGGCGACGCCGGCCTTCTCGGCCGACTTCAGCAACGCCTCGGTCAGTCCGACGCCGGCGCCGCTGACCTCGACGAAACCGCCGTGCCAGCCGGGGCGGCTGTGCCGGGCCCGACCGGTCTCGTCCACCACGATCGGGGACCGGAACGGTACCCCGAAGGTCGACATCCAGCTCAGCGTCTCGAAGCTGCGCGACACCACCTGGTCGGCCAGTTCGAGGTCGCAGCGGTAACCGGTGACCCGCCCCCAGTCGGCCAGGAAGTCCGACTCGTCGTACCGGCGGTGGTCCTCCAGGCCCGCGGCGTCGCCGAGCTCCATCGGCCCGACGATCCGCTCCAGGTCGGTCAGGTCGTCGTAGGCGATCCGGAACAGACCTCCGGAGAAGTACGAGTCACTGCCGTAGGAATCCCGTTCGGCCCATTCGACCACGGTGGCCCGCGCGCCCGCCTCGACGGCGGCCAAAGCGGCGCACAGTCCGGCGTTGCCGGCTCCGATGATGACGACGTCCGTCACTGAAACCATCCCTTTCCCAGCCTTGGTCGATTCAGCCCTTGTAGGTGTAGACCCGATTCCACAGCGAATGTGATCCCCAGATTCCGGAGCGCACGCTTTCCAGCAGGAGCACCTGGCTGTGGTCGACGAAGAGGTTGACCTCGGCCCCGTAGTGCTTGATGTACCACTCGAAGACCCGTGCGTCGGCGGCCTCGAACATCAGCCGCTGCAGGCCGAACGCCTCGGCGAAGGCGGAGACCACGTCGGTGCGCCAGGTCGTCACCGACTCGGTGACCCCTTCGGACTCCAGCAGCACCAGGTCGGCGCCGGCCTCCAGGGCGGCCCGGCCGCGCTGGACGGCGAAGCTGACCGAGCCGGTGCCCTCGGCGGCCAGCGCGCCCGCGTCGGAGGTGCCGCCCGCGCCGAACTGGATGCCCACCTCGGCCTTGACCTTCATCGAGGTCCGCGCGGCCCGCTCGACCAGGCGCAGGTAGTCCGAGGTCGGCAGCGAGATCATGCCGGCGGAGACCTCGACCACGTCGAAGCCGAGCTCCTCCAGCGCGCCGAAGTAGCTGTCGACGGCGGCGGCGCCCTGGCCGACCACGGATTCGATCAGTCCGCCGGCGCTCACCTGTACGCCGTGGTCGTGGCAGACCTCGACGATCCGGGCCAGCGCGGGCCGGGGCAGCAGCGCCAACGACGGCCCGGGGATCTTCATCCAGTCCACGTACTCGGCCGCCGCGTCGAGCAGGTCCTGCAGGTACGCCGGTCCGAAGGTGCTGTAGTACGGCCCGCGAACCTCGGTCACCCCGACCTCGCGGGGCTTGCCGGCGCGCTCGTTGCGGCGCAGGAACGGCAGGCTGGTGCCGCCGACCGGGTCAGTCATGACTGGTTCCTTCCGTGGTGGTGGTCAGGCAGTCGGCGGCCCGGCCGCCGTCGGCGAGGGCGGCGACCGCCCCGACCAGCCGGGACTGCCGCGCCGGGGTGAGCAGCCCGGTGGTGATGGCGGTGAACTTCTGCTCGGCCGACGCCCAGCCCGGACCGGTGGCCGCGGAGACCGCGGCGCGGGCGGCACGCCGCCCGCCGTCGGCGTCGGTCACCTCGACGTGCGCGCCGTTGGCGTCCGGGTAGGACTGCTCCGCCTGGTCGTCGACCCGCAGGGTGACCTTCGCGGCGAGGCGCCGGACCGCGGCGTCGGCGCCGGTGCCGACGTCGAGGTAGCGGCGGGGGTCGGTGGCACCGCCGAGCAGGGCCAGCGCGACCGAGTACTCGGTGCTGTACTGCGCGGCGATGACGTCGCTCGGGTCGGGGTTGCTGTTCTGCGCGAGGGCGCGGCGGGAGGTGCCGACGAGCACCCGGTCGACCCGGTCGCCGTCGACCGGGGCGAGCGCGGCGGCGGCCTCCACCGCGCCGTGCACGGCGGCGCAGGCCGCGTACGGCTTGAGGTAGATCTCGTCGACCAGGTGCCGGTCACCGAGCCCGTCGGCGAGCGCGTGGTAGGCGGGCTCCGGGTCGGTCGAGAAGGTCGGTACGAAGCCGAACTTGCCGGCGACCGCGGCGGGCGGGCCGGCCAGCCCGGCCCGCTGCACGGTCGCGGCGAAGTACCCCGCCTGGGCGGCCCGGCCGGCGTGCAGCCGCTTGACGTTGCCGGAACCGACGCTGAACGCCTTGATGCCGCCGCCGAACGAGGCGGCCAGCCCCACCGCCCCGGCCAGACTGGCTGAGCCCGCGGCACCGGGGGTGCCGTTGGTGAGCAGCCGGGCGGCGGCGACCGCGGCGCCCATCGGGCCGACCTGTCCGGTGGCGTGGAAGCCCTTCTCGCCGAAGCCCAGGCCGGTGGCCCGGGTGATCCGACCCATCACCTCGTACCCGGCCACCACCGCGGTGATCAGGTCCCGGCCGTCGGCGCCGGTGGCCTCGGCGGCGGCCAGGGCCGCCGGGATCACCACGGCGCCGGGGTGGCTCATCGTCGGCAGGTGGGTGTCGTCGAGGTCGAATCCGTGGGCGGCGGTGCCGTTGACCAGGGCGGCGATGCCCGGCGGCAGGGCGCCGGGCCGGCCGACCGCGTGCCCGCCGGGCCGGTCGCCCGGCGGGGTCAGCTCGCCGCCGTCGGCGAGCGCGGTGAGCAGGGCGCGGGTCCAGGGCAGCGGCATGCCGAGCAGGGCGCAGCCGAGGTGGTCGAGGATCAGCGCGGCGGCCGACTCGACGGTGCCGGCGGGCAGGTCGGTGAAGCGCAGGCCGGCGGCGTACGCGTACAGCTGATGTTCCGAATCCACGACGCCTCCCATCCCTTGCTCAATGACTGACAGTATTACGGTCTGATCGTATGACGGTCAAGGCGCGTATGCGAATCCACATCGCCTTTTCTCAAACTGTTTCCGGGCACGGCGGAATGCGCTCGGAGTGGGAAATCAACGCCGAGAAATGATCTGTTCGGTTGTGGACTTTCGGGATCAGACCTCGGTTTTCTGCCCCGCCATCTGTCGCAACGCCACCGTCGCCGCCTGCTGGACATGGAACGCCGCGGCCCCGGCGGCGGCCTCGGCGTCACCGGCCACCGCGCACTCGCAGATCCGCCGGATCTCCTTGAGCGTCTCCGGCTGCCGGCCGCTGGCCCGCAGCGACACCCCGCGCAGCAGCTGCACCCGGGCGTGCAGTCCGAACAGGATGCCGGTCATGATCTCGTTGTGCGCGCCCGCGCAGAGCGCGTCGTAGAACGCGTCCTTGGCGGCCAACGCCTCCTGCAGGTCGCCGGAGGCGAAGGCGGTCTCGACCTCGTCGACGGTGGTCTGCAACCGGCGCCGCTCGTCCGCCGTGGCCCGCTGGGCGAACAGCCGCGCCGCCAACGCCTCCAGATCACCCCGCACCTCGAAGAGCGCGACCGCGTCCTCGCGGCTGAGCACGGTCACCACCGGGCCCCGGTTCGGGACGATGGTGACCAGCCCTTCGGCCTCCAGGTGGCGCAGCGCCTCCCGGACCACGGTCCGGCTCACGCCGTACTGGTCACAGAGGGTGCGCTCGACCAGCCGGCTGCCGGGCTCGTGCTCGAACATCAGGATCGACGACCTGATCTGGTTGATCAGCTCCTGCCGCAGCGGCGCGGCGACCCGGAGCAACTGCCTCGGGGTGCCGTCGATGGCGGTCTCGGAGACCGCCCCGGTGCGGTATGAGCGGGAACCGTTCACTGGCTTCACCTCGGTCGACTGATGTTCGGAAGGCGGGTTCGGGACTATCGACGCATCGGGATGTCTCGTCGTCCCGGACTATCGTCGTACTGTATAACCCGGTCGGTCGCGGTCACCGCAACGCCGTGGTGACCAGGCCGTCACCGTCGCTCCAGGCCATCTCCCCGGGCCGGAAGGTGACCCCGCCGAAGACCACCTCGCAGTCCACCTCGCCCGCCCCCTCCTGCCGGGGCTTGCGCGGGTTGGTGCCGAGCGCCTTGATGCCGATCGGCACGTTGCGCAGCTCGTCGACGTCCCGGACCGCCCCGTGGATGACGATCCCGACCCAGCCGTTGCCGGCGGCCACCGCCGCGGTCCGGTCGCCGAGCAGGGCCGTGTGCAGCGATCCACCGCCGTCGACGACCAGGATCCGACCCTCGCCCGGCTCCTCGACCACCCGCTTGACCAGCACCGTGTCGCCGTCACACCGCACCGTCCGGATCCGACCCTCGAACCGGTCCCGCCCACCGAACTGCCGGAACTGCGTCTCGCAGCTCTGGTAGCCGGCCCCGATGTCGTCCATCAGGTCCGCGGTCATGCTTCCCATGGCACTCCTTCCGACTACTTGATCGCGACGGCGTTGGCCGGGGAGCCGACGCCGCCGACGAGGTTCAGTGGCTTGGCGGTCAGGAAGAACTCGTAGACCCCGTCGGCGGCGCACGAGCGCGCCAGCGGCTCCAGGTTCCACAGCTCGCCGATCAACATGCCGAGCAGCGCGAGCAGCGGCCGGTGCAGCATGCCGTTGTGCGATGGACCGGCCGGCGGCGGCGGCTCGTCCGGGTCGATCCAGCCGGAGTCCGGATTGACCGGGGTCGCCTCGAGCCCGGAGTTGTCGGCGGCGATCAGCGCGAACCGGTGGTCCCAGAGCCAGGCCAGCATCTCCTCGGACTGGATCAGCCCGGGGTTGCCGGACCGTCCCTTGCCCTTCGGCCGCTGGTCGAGCGGCAGCCCCAGGAAGAACGGCACCCAGCCGAGCCGCAGCAGCAGGATGTCGCCGGGCCGGAAGGCGATCCCGGCGTCGGCGGCCGCCGCGTCCAGCTCCGCCGGCGTGATCATCCGGTTCGTGCTCAGGTCGATCGGGTCGCCGATCTTCTCGAAGTACCGCCCCAGGTCCAGCAGCACCCCGCGTCCGGCGATCCCCTTCTCGGCGACCAGCCCGATCCCCAGGTCCGGCGTGCCGACGTCGACCGCCTCGTCGGGCACCCCGCCGTAGAAGCCGTGCTCCGGGTGCCGCATGTGTCGCAGCCCGTCGATCTGCGAGGTCGCCTGCAGATAGAACGAGTCGAGCCAGTCGTCGCGGTGGTTCGGGTTGTTCGAGAAGATCCGGTGCTGGGTCGCCGGCCGGGTGCCGGCCGGGCTCGGCACGAAGGTGTTCACCGGGTAGTCCAGGTTGAACAACTCCCCGGTGCGGATCAGCCCGGCGGCCGCCACCACCGCCTCCGGAGTGACGTTGTTGGCCGAGCCGAGCTGGTCGCCGGGGCCGAAGACCCCCCACGACGAGCCGGCCGGCGCGTCGGTGCGCTCGCGCAGCTCCCGGTAGGTCGGGAAACTCATCCGGCACTCACCTCCCGGGGGGTGAACCGCAGCAGGCCGGCGCCGGCCGCGGTGGGGTCGAAAACGGCGCGTACCGGCAGGTCGATGCGGACCTGGTCGGGTTCGACGCCGATCAGGTTCGTCAGCACCCGCGGCCCCTCGGCCAGCTCCACGTACGCGATCACCACCGGCCCGGCCTCCCGGTAGGCACCCGCCGGCCGCCGGTTCACCGTGAAGCTGTAGACCGTCCCGTCGCCGGAGACCGGCACCAGCTCCAGCCCGTCGGCGAGGCAGCGCGGGCAGCGGGACCGGGGATACCAGCTCAGGCTCTCGCAGGACGGGCAGTGCACCACCCGCAGCTCCCCGCGCGCCGCCGCGTCCCAGTAGCCCCGACCGGTCGGGTCCTGGTGCGGCTCCGGCGTCGGCAACGTGGTCATCACACGTCCTCCCGTCCGAGGATCAGCGTCGACGCCGCCGACCGGGTGCCCAACGCGTGCCCCTGCCCCTGCACCAGGGCGAACTCGCAGTCGGGGACCTGCACCTGCGGGGCGGCCTCGCCGCGCAGCTGCCGGACCGCCTCGATGGTGCGGATCATGCCGCCGCGCCGGTCCGGGTGGTTGTTGCACAACCCGCCGCCGTCGGTGTTGAACGGCAGCGCGCCGTCCGGGGCCAGCAGGGCGCCGTCGGCGACGAACCGGCCGCCCTCGCCCTTGGCGCAGAAGCCGAGATCCTCCAGCGACATCAGCACCGTGATGGTGAACGAGTCGTACAGCGACACCATGTCGATGTCGCCGACCGAGATGCCGGCCTGTGCGAACGCCCGGGGCCCCGAGACCGCCGCCGCGCTGTGCACCAGGTCGATCCGGCCGGCGCCCGGCGTCTTGACCGCGTCGCCGTGGCCGACCACCCGCACCCCGCGCCGGGGCAGCCGCCGGGCCACCTCCGGCGACACCAGCACCACCGCGCCGCCGCCGTCGGTGGTCACGCAGCAGTCCAGCCGGTGCAACGGGTCGCTGATCAGCGGCGAGTCGAGCACCTGCTCGACGGTGACCGGGTCGCGGTAGAGCGCGTGCGGGTTGAACTGCGCGTGGTGCGAGGCGGCCACCCGGACCTGGGCCAACTGCTCGGCGGTGGTGCCGAACTCGTGCCGGTGCCGCTGCGCGGCGATCGCGTACGCGGCCGGCTGGGTCAGGCCGTAGACGCCCTCGAAGCCGTCCTGCGGGACCGGCCCGCCGGTCGAGCCGCGCGGCTGGGAGCGGGCCAGCCCGCCCATCGCCACCAGCACCACCGAGCAGACCCCGGCCGCGATCGCCAGCGCCGCGTGCCCGATCTGGGTCGGGTACGACGCGCCGCCGGTGTCGGTGGAGTCGTAGTAGGACAGCGACCCGAGACCGAGGTGGTCGGCCATCGACACCAGGTTCACGCCCTGGTGTACGCCGGCGTAGCAGAAGCCGTCGACGTCCTCGACGCCCAGGCCGGCGTCGGCCAGCGCGCCGTGCGCCACCTCGGCCACCACCCCGGCGACCGAGCCGTCCGGGATGATCCGCTCCGGGTGCTCGTACGCGCCGACGATGACCGCCGATCCGCGAGCGCTCACGGCGTCCCGACCCCGGCGGGACGGGGGCCGATCAGCTCGGCGGCGTTCCCGCCGATCATCCTGCGCACGTCGTCGTGGCTGCGGCCGGCGTCGAGCAGGGTGCGGGCCATCCGGCGGAATCCGGTGACCGGCAGCGGGTTCTTCTTCTGCCCGAAGTCCGAGGAGATGATGGTGTTCTCCGCCCCGACCGCGTCGATGTACGCGGCGAACTCGGCCGGGTCGAGCTTGCGGGCCACCGCGATGCACTGCTCGATCTTGGCGCCCTGCCGGACCCAGTCGGCGGTGCGCTCCGGGGTCGCGCCGATGACGAACATCGGGTGGCTGACCACGATCCGCCGCACCCCCGCCTCGCGGGCCGCCGGCAGCAGCGCGTCGATCTCCTCGGCCCCCAGGTGGCCGCAGTTGAGGATGGCGTCCTCGCCGGCGATGACGGCCAGCACGTCGCGGACCACCTCGCGGATCTTCCCGTTCTCGTCGAAGATGGTCTGCGGCTCGTTGGGCCGCAGCTTCACCGCCGCGTTGGAGAAGGTGCTGTCGGCGGAGTGGGTGTGGTTCGAGTGGGCCACCGAGGAGAGGGTGGGGAACCAGACGATCCGGCCGCCGGTGCGCAGGGTCAGCTCCACCGCGTACGGGTTGATGCCACCGACCGTGCGGTTGAGCGCGATGCCGCCGAGCACCTCGATGTCGATGTCGGCCAGGCCGGCCGACTGCAGCGCCAGGATCATCGGCTGGGTGCTGTCGTGGTGCGACTTGCAGGCGATCGCCCGGAAGCCGGCCCCGGCGGCGTCGCGGGCCGCGTCCATGATGCTGATCCGGCGCGGGAACGGGCTCGGGCTCGGGTGGGTGTGCAGGTCCACCGCGCCGACCAGGAGGTCGTCCACCTCCGGGTCCGGGGTGGCCCGGTCGCCGTCCAGGTCCGGGTGCGGCTGAGCGGTCACGTCCATGCTGGCGCCTCCAGGCGTAGTGGTGGGGTTCGCGTTCATATCGCGGTGTCGAAGGTCGCGGTGGTCGCCGCCCGGACGTCGTCGACGCCGATGCCGGGGGAGAGGTCGATCAGGACCAGCCGGCCGTCCCGTACGTCGAAGACGCAGAGGTTGGTGTAGACCCGGTCCACCACCGCCCGCCCGGTCAGCGGGTAGCTGCACTCGTCGACCACCTTGGGCCGGCCGGACCGGTCGGTGTGCGTCATCACCACCCAGACCCGGGGGGAGCCGACCACCAGGTCCATCGCCCCGCCGACGCCGGGCTGGCCGCCGGGCACGTACCAGTTGGCCAGGTCGCCGGCGCTGTTGACCTGCAGCCCGCCGAGGATTGCCGCGTCCAGGTGGCCGCCGCGCACCAGCGCGAACGACAGCGAGGAGTCGAACGCGGCGGCGCCGGTGTGCAGGGTGGTGTAGTTCTTGCCGGCGTCGCAGAGGTCCGGGTCCTCGGACCCGGGTTCGGCCACGTCGCCGATGCCCATCAGCCCGTTCTCGGAGTGGAACATCACCTCGATGTCGGGTGCCACGTGCCGGGCGACCTTTGTCGGCATGCCCAGCCCGAGGTTGACGTACCAGCCGTCGCGCAGGTCGGCGGCGACCCGCGCCGCCAGCGCGTCCGAGCCCCGCCCGGCGGCGGTCACGACCGCACCCCGGCCGCCTGGGCACCGGACGGCGTGCCGTCCGATCTGGCTCCGGACAGCGCACTATCCGATCTGGCCCCGGACAGCGCGCTGTCCAATCTGGCTTCGCACTGCACCACGTGGGTGACGAACGGGCCGGGCAGGTGGATGTCGTCCGGGTCGAGCACCGCCTCGGTCTCGGCGTGCCGGACCTCGACGATGGCGATCCGGGCGGCCATCGCGCAGAGCGGGTTGAAGTTGCGGGCCGCGAGCCGGAACCGGAGGTTGCCGTACCGGTCGGCCCGGTGCGCGGTGACCAGGGCGATGTCGGGTCGCAGCGCGTGCTCCAGGACGTAGTCGCGGTCGCCGATCCGGCGGGTCTCCCGGGCCGGCTGCCGCGCGGCGGGTTCGCCGTCCGGGCCGTACCGGCTGGTCAGTCCGCCGTCGGCCAGGATGGTGCCGACCGCCGTCGGGGTGTAGAACGCCGGAATGCCGGCGCCGCCGGCCCGCAGCCGCTCCGCGAGCGTCCCCTGTGGCACGAGTTCCAGCTCGATCTGCCCGGCCTGGTACCGGTCGAGGAACTCCGGCCGCGCCGGGAAGGTGCAGGTGAGCTTCCGGACCCGCCCCTCCCGGACCAGCCGGGTGATCCCGTCGTCGTCCTTGCCGGCGTTGTTGGAGATCACGTGCAGGTCGGTCACGTCCCGGTCGCAGATCGCGTCGATCAGGTTGAACGGGATGCCGGCCCGGCCGAAGCCGCCGATCGCGACGCTGTGTCCGGAGCGGACCTCGGCGGTGGCGGTGGCCGGGTCCGGAACCAGCTTGTTGATCATCGGTCCTCCTCCGCGCCGGTCAGGGCCGCCCGGAAGCCCTGGTACGAGGTACGCAGCGCGCGGGCGAAGATGCCGGTGTCGTTGCCGACCAGCAGGTAGTCGCAGCCCTGGTCGGCGCGGCGGGCCGCGTCGGCCGGGTCGGCCGCCACCGTGCCGACCGGCTTGCCGGCCGCCACCGCCCGCTCGATCACGTGGTCGATGGCGGCGGAGACCTCGGGCGACTTTCCCGACGCGCCCATGCTCAACGCCAGGTCGCTCGGGCCGATGAAGACCGCGTCGATGCCCTCGGCGGCCAGGATGGCGTCGATGTCGTCGACCGAGCCGCGCTCCTCGACCATCGCCACCCGGGCCACCTCGTCGTCGCCGTGGCGCAGGTACTCGGCCCGACCGCCCGGCAGCATCCCCCAGCGGCCGGCCCGCGACGCGAAGCCCATGCCGCGGGCGCCCCGGGGCGGGAACAGGAATTGCCGGCCGAGCGCGGCGGCCTCGGCGCCGTCGGAGACGTGCGGGAACAGCAGCCCGTCCACGCCGGCGTCCAGGTAGCGCTGGGCGTCGCCGTAGCCGTGGTCGGCGACCCGGACCAGCGGCCGGACGCCGAGGCTGGCGTAGAGCACCGTCATGTCGTAGACGTCGCGGACCGACAGCAGCGCGTGCTCGGTGTCGATGACGACGAACTGCACGCCGGCCCCGGCGATGATCTCGGTCAGTTCGGGGGCCGGGATCTTCACGAACATCCCGAGCGCCGGCCCGTCGTCGCCGCCCAGCAGCGACCGGAACGAGGTCATCGCAGCCCCTCCGGCATCGGGTACTCGTCGGCGTTGGTGACCTTGCCGGGGGTCAGCGAGAAGTCCACCCGCGGCGGGGCGAAGATGTCGATGAGCTGGTTGAGCCGGGGGCCGACGCTCTGCGAGGTGTGGATCTGCGGCGGCGGGATGATGGTCACCGACGGGGAGCCGACCCGGCGGTGCTCGTCGGTCCGCCAGGTGGTGGAGTCCTTCCCCCAGGGGCTGCGTACATGGTGGATCCACTCGCCGTGCACGACCAGCGACGCCTGCTCGAAGTCGTCGTGCTGGTGCGGCGAGAGCGCGGTCGGCTCGCGGCGGTGGTCCTTCGCCGGCGCCAGCTTGATCATCATGTTGGTGGTCCGGAAGGTGCGCTGCACCCCGTCCAGGTGGGTCAGCTCGGCCAGCGCGTACCGGCGCAACCGGAACCCGTCCACCGGGTCCGGCCACGGCACCAGCGGGGCGACCGGCGCGGCCGGATGCACCGGCACGGCGTACCGCTTCGCGCGGGCGTAGGTCGCGGTGGCGCTGCTGAACACCCGGTGCACGTGACCGGCGGTGAGCACCTCGATGACGCTGTCCCCGGGCGGGAGCACGACGAGCGTGTTCTCCTCGGCGGTGACCTCGTCACCGCTGGCGGTGACCCGGACCGAGGCGGCTCCGGTGGGCAGGATCAGGCAGTGCTCGTCGGGGTTGGCCTCGGTGACCAGCCGGGCGCCGGGGTCGACCCGGGAGGTGACCACGACGAAATTGGTGGCCGGCGCGTACCAGTGCGCGGCCAGCTCCCCGGTCTCGTCCGGGTCCCGGTCGTTGAAGTCGTGGTACGCGGCGATCGTCGGCTCGGACATCGGCGTCAGCTCCTCGTCTTGACGGATTCGGTGGTCGTCGGGCCGGTGCCCGGTCGCGGCTGGTCCGCCCGGTCCGGTGGCGGCGTGCCCGCCGGGTCCGGTGGCGGCGTGCCCGCCGGGTCTACCCGGATGCAGGCCGCCCGGTGGTCGGCGCCGACGGCCAGCAGCTCCGGGTCCACCCGGGCGCACTCGGCCACCGCGATCGGGCACCGGGCCCGGAAGTTGCAGCCGGCCGGCGGGGCGGCCGGGTTCGGCGGGTCGCCCTGCAGCACGGTGCGGCGCCGGCCCCGCTGCACCACCGGGTCGGGGACCGGCACGGCCGACAACAGAGCCTTCGTGTACGGATGCAGCGGCGCCTCGACGATCTGCTCGGCCGGCCCCTCCTCGACGACCCGCCCCAGGTACATCACGGCGATCCGGTCGGAGAGGTGTCGCACCGTGGCGAAGTCGTGGGAGACCAGGATCATCGACTGGCCGGACTCCTGACGCAGCCGCAGCAGCAGGTTGAGAATGCCGGCCCGGGTGGACAGATCCAGCGCGGAGGTGGGTTCGTCGGCGATCAGCACCCGGGGTTCCAGGGCGAGCGCGCGGGCCACGCAGACCCGCTGCCGCTGGCCGCCGGAGAGCTCCTCGGGCCGGCGCGCGGCCAGGCCCGGGTCCAGCGACACCCGGGTCAGCAGCGCCGCCGCCGCGTCGGCCAGGTCGTCCCGGCGTCCGTGTACCACCAGCGGCTCGGTCACCGCGTGACCGACCGTCTTGGTCGGGTCCAGCGCGCTGTACGGGTCCTGGAACACCATCTGCAGTCGCCCGCGCAGCGCCTTCAGCTCCCGTCCCCGGGCCCGGGTGACGTCCACGCCGTCCACCTCGACCCGGCCGGCGTCGGCGCGGATCAGCAGTGCCGCCAGCCGGGCCGCGGTGCTCTTGCCGGAGCCGGACTCGCCGACCAGGCCGAGCGTCTCGCCCCGGGGCACCGCCAGGTCGACCCCGTCGACCGCGTGCACCCGTTCGGTCACCCGCCCGAGCAGGTCACGCCGCAGCGGGAACGCCTTGCGCAGCCCGGTCGCTTGCAACGCCATCGCCGGGCCACCGACGGCCGTCCCCACCGGCCCGGTCTGGTCGGCTGGCCAGGTCTGGTCGCTCGGTCCGGTCTGGTTGCTCGGCCGGGGCTGGTTGCTCGACTTGGCCCGGCTCATCGGGCTGGTCTGGCTCGTCGGCTCGGGGTGGCTCATCGGGCCGCCTCCAGGGTCAGCTCGTGGGTGCCCACCCGCACGCAGCGGCAGCGGTGTCCCGGTTCGGGCTGGTACTCCGGCTGGGGCTGGGTGCAAGCGGGCTCGACGGCGTACCCGCAGCGGGGCCGGAACCGGCAGCCGGTCGGGAACGACCCGGCCGGCGGCACCCGGCCGGGGATGACGTCGAGCGGGGTGTGCGCCCGGCCGGACTGCGGCACCGAGTCCAGCAGTGCCCGGGTGTACGGGTGCTGCGGCGCGGCGAAGAGCGGGCCGACGGCCGCCCGTTCGACGACGTGCCCGGCGTACATCACCACCACGTCGTCGCAGAAGTCGGCGACCACGCCCAGGTCGTGGGTGACCAGCAGCACCGCCAGGCCCAGGTCCCGTTGCAGGTCGCGCAGCAGTTCGAGGATCTCGGCCTGGATGGTGACGTCCAGGGCGGTGGTCGGCTCGTCGGCGATGACCAGCCGGGGGTCGCAGGCGATCGCGGCGGCGATCATCACCCGCTGCTGCATGCCGCCGCTGAGTTCGAACGGGTAGACGTCGACCCGCCGGGCGGCGTTGGCGATGCCGACCCGGTCCAGCAGCTCGCGGGCCTTGAGCCGGGACTGCCGGCGGCTCTCCCCGAGGTGCAGCCGGCGGGCCTCGCCAATCTGGTCACCGACTGTCATCGTCGGGTTGAGGCTGCTCATCGGATCCTGGAAGACCATCCCGACCGGTCCGCCGCGGATGCCCCGCAGGGTCCGCCGGGAGGCGGTCAGCAGGTCGGTGCCCTCGAACCGGATGGCCCCGCCGGTGGCGCGCAGCCGGGGTGGCAGCAGCCCGAGGATCGACATCGCGGTCAGGGTCTTGCCGCACCCCGACTCGCCGATCAGCGCCACCGAGCCGCCGCGCGGCACTTCGAAGGAGACGTCCTGGACCAGGCCGCGCTGGCCGCCCGGGCCGGTGAGGTCGATGGTCAGTCCGTCGACGGAGAGCACCGGGGTCGTCTGTCCCGCCTCGGTCATGTGTCCCGCCTCCTGGCGACCGCGTCGCGGATGCAGTCGCCGATCGTGTTGAACGACAGCACGGTCAGCACCAGCGCGGCGCCGGCCGGCAGCACGCCCAGCGGCGCGGCGTACTGGTTCTGGTAGGCGACCTCGAGCATCGATCCCCAGCTCGAATCGGGCGCCTGCACGCCGAGGCCGAGGAAGCTCAGGCTCGCCTCGGCCAGCAGGGCGACGCCCATCAGGATCGTCACCTGGACCAGGAACGGCGCGGCGATGTTCGGCAGCACGTGGATCCAGATGATCCGGTGCACCGAGGCGCCGATCGCCCGCGCCGACTCGATGAAGGACTCCTCCGCCACCGCCAGCGTCGAGCCCCGCACCACCCGGAACAGACTCGGGGCGAAGACGATGCCCATCGCCACCATCGCGTTGACCAGGCCGGGGCCGAGCACGGCGACGACGGCGAGGGCGAACGCCAGGCCGGGCAGGCTGAGCAGGGTGTCCGAGAGCCGCCCGGTGACCGCGTCGACCCAGCCGCCGCGCAGCCCCGCCCACAGCCCCGCCGGCACCCCCACCAGGATCGCCACGCCCACCGCGATCAGCGGCGCGAGCAGCGCCAACCGGGCGGCGAAGATGAGCCGGCTCAGCACGTCCCGGCCGAGGTTGTCGGTGCCCAGCAGGTACTGCCCACTGGGGCCCTGCAGCCGGTCGGCGAGCACCTGGGCGTCCGGGTCGCGGGGGGCGATCAGCGGCGCCGCGGCCGCCACCACGATGAGGAAGACCAGGAAGCCGAACGCCACCACGAAGGAGGGGCGGCGCAGCAGCGCGAAGAACGTGGAACCAGCGCGTCGTCGCCTCGGGGTCGCGACCGGTTCGGCCACCTGATCGGCCACGGTCACCGTCATCATGCCCTCACCTTCGGGTTGATCCAGCCGTAGAGGAGGTCCACCAGCAGGTTCACCACGACGACGATGACCGCGCTGAACAGCACGTAGCCCTGGATGGTGGTGTAGTCGCGCTGCAGGATGGCCTGGATCGCCAGGGTGCCGAGCCCGGAGATGCCGGCCACCGACTCGATGACGATCGACCCGCCGAGCAGGCGCCCGACGTGCAGGCCGAGCACGGTGATCACCGGGATGGCCGAGTTGCGCAGCACGTGCCGGCGGATCAGCCAGCCGCCGGCGGCGCCGCGGGCCCGGGCGGTGCGCACGTACGGCCGGGCCAGCACGTCGGCGGCGCAACCGCGGGTGTGCCGGGCCAGCTCGGCGGCCGAGGCCAGCCCCAGCGCGGTCGCGGGCAGCAGAATGTGGCTCAGCCACGGCCAGAGTCCGTCCGACAGCGGCACGTAACCGGTCGCCGGTAACCACCGGTTCAGCACGGCGAACGGCAGCAGGAGCAGCATCAGCACCCAGAAGCTCGGCATCGCGATGCCGACGGTGGCGGCCGAGGTGACCAGCCGGTCGATCCAGCCGCCCTGCCGGACGGCGGCGACCAGGCCGGCCGTCACCCCGATCAGGACGGCGATCACGATGGCCATCGCGGTCAGGCTCAGCGTCGCCGGGGCCGCCTCGACGATCAGGTCGATGACCGGACGGCCGGTGTAGAGCGAATTACCGAAGTCGCCGGTCAGGACGTTGCCGAACCAGCCGGAGTACTGCTCGACCAGCGGCCGGTCGAAGCCGAGTTCCTGGCGGATCCGGTCGACATCGGCCTGGGTCGCGGTCTCCCCGGCGATGGCCTGGGCGGCGTCCCCGGGCAGTAACTGGATCAACGCGAACGTCAGCAGCGAGACCAGCCACATGACCAGCAGTCCGCCACCGATGCGGCGGATCACCACCGTCGCCTTCATGCCGACACCTCCTCTCCGTACCCGGGAATGTGTTTGGGGGTTGACCGGAACGGCGGCGCGCGGGCCGGCGGGGCCGCGCGCCGCCGCCGGGGTCACTCGGCCATCGACACCGACCGGAAGTCGTAGTCGTAGTTGACCGCGATCTCCAGCCCCTTGACCTTGTCGGTGTGCGCCCAGACGACGAGCGCGCTGCAGACCGGAGTCATCGGCGGACCGGTCTTGAGGGCGGTGGTGACGATCTCGGCCATCGCCGCGGCCCGCTCGTCGGGGTCGGCGGCCTCCCGGACCCGCTGCAGCGGAGCCTCGATCCCTTCGATCGTCGCCTTGCCGGGGTTGAACACCCCGTTCGGCGTGTAGAAGTCGACCGCGAACTGGCTCGGGTCCGGCCGTCCGGACTGGATGGACGCGAAGCTGGACTCGAACTCACCCTTGCGGCGGGCGGTGGCCAGGGCGGTGTTCTCCATCGCGGTCAGGTTCACCCGGATGCCGACCTGGCCGAGCTGGGCCTGGATGGCCTGGGCCACCGCCTGGAAGGTCGGCGCGGTGCCCATGAACATGTTCAGGTCGAACCCGTTCGGCAACCCGGCCTCGGCGAGCAGCTGCTTGGCCAGTGCCGGGTCGTAACGGCCCTCGGGGGACTCCTCCAACCCGTCGACGTGCGCCCAGTGGCTGCTCGGGAACGGCTGCACCACCGGGGCGCAGTCGCCGTCGAAGAACGCCTGGTTGATGGCCTCCCGGTCGATGGCGTGGATGAGTGCCCGCCGGACCAGGGGCTTGTCCAGCTCCGAGCGGCTGGTGTTGAGCATCAGACCGTAGAGGAAGGCGGCCTCGCCCTCGGTGAACTCCAGGTTCGCCGCGGACGCCTGCTCCTTCTGGTTGGACCGGATCGGGGCCGCGTCCACCTGGCCCGAGGTGAGCGCCCGCAGCCGGGTCTCCTCGTCGAGCAGGAACGTCATCTCGATCCGCTGCAACTTGATGTTGTCGGCGTCCCAGTAGTCGTCGAACTTCTCGTACACCAGCGTCGACTGGTTGTAGGTGGTGACCGTGAACGGTCCGGCGCCGACCGGCTTGGTGGCCAGGTCCTCGTTGTTCAGCGCATCCGGGCTGATCATCATGCCGGCCTCGCCGGCGAGCACGTTGAGGATGTGGCTGGACGGGGTGTTCAGGTTGAGGGTCACGTGGGTCGCGTCGACGACCTCGACCGACTCCACCACCGACAGGCTGGCGGTGAGGTTGCTGCCGGGCGCCCGCCCGGCGTCGATGTTGGCCTTGACGGCCTCGGCGTTGAAGTCCGCGCCGTCCTGGAACTTCACGCCCTCACGCAGGGTCAGCTCCAGTGTCCGGGCGTCCTCGGAGAGGTTCCACTCGGTGGCCAGCGACGGCTGCAGTTCGCCCTGCGCGTCGCGGCGGATCAGCGGGTCGTAGATCTCGAGCAGGAAGATCGGGTCGAAGGTGGCGGACTTGCGGGGGTCGAGCGAGGCGGGCTTGGTCGAGGATCCCCAGCGGAGGATCCCGTCGGAGTCGGTGCCGGTGGTTTCGGCCGAATCGCCGCCACAAGCGGCTATCCCGACCAGCATGACGATGGTGCTGAGGGCGGCCATGGCCGTGCGGCCATAACGCTTCGTCACGGAGATACCTCCATGCGTAGTCATCAACAAAGGGGTGAGTCGGCGCCGGGGTCGAGTCGGCGGCGAAGGTTCGTCGTCCCGTGCTTGGGGACCCCGGTCGTCAGGGGTGGGGTACCCCGGTCGCGCTGCCCGCCGGTCGGGCGGCAGCGGCGGTGACCTGCGCAGCTAGCTTGGCGATCACCACTTGTATGTCTGTCAGAGCAACATACTGTCATCCTGTATTACGGTCAACACTTCGCCGACGATCACCGGGCACATCTCGGTAACGTGCTGGTAACACAACCCAGGGCGATCGCGCCGACGCGGACGGCAGTTGCGGCCGCCCGGGTGGTCGAGTAATTTGCGGACACGCCGTCGAGCCGGGAGGAGGTCCAGAGCAATGTCCAATGTTCTGCGCCCCCTCCGCGTTCCGGCGTTCCCGCGGGGCTGATCCGGGCGCCTGCTCTCCGGAGGCTCAACCCATGACCGACCTGGTCATCCGCCCGCTCGGCGCGGGCGAGGAAGCACTGTTCGACGCCCTGCCCGACCCGCTGCCGCAACTACGCCAGATCGGCTACGCCGACGGGCTGGCGGGCGGCGGCTACCGACCCGGGAACACCTGGATCGCCGTGCGGGCCGGCCGGGTGGTCGGCCGGGCCGCCTGGCTCCACCTGCCGGGCGCGGTCGGCGACCCCTGGCTGGAACGCTTCGACCTGGCCGCCGACGCCGAGGTGGGGGCCGCGCTGCTGCGCGCCGCCCACGAGGCGTTCGGCGGCCCGCTGGTCTACCACGCCGCGGCGCCGCCGTACTGGCGGCGGCGCCCGGAGGTGCGCGCCGTGCTGCGGGCACCGATGGCGGCGGCCCGGCTCGCCGGCCTCGTCGAACGCGACGAGCGGCTGCGCTGCTCGTGGACGGGCACCCCGTTGCCGGCCTCGTCCGGTCGGTACACGTTCCGCCCTGCCACCGGCCCGGCCGAGGTCGCCGCGCTGGTCGCCCGCGTCGACCGACCGGAGGTGCTGACCGGGAAGGAGACCGCGCTGGCGGTGGCCGGCGTGGACCTGGCCACCGATCCGCTGGCCTGGTTGACCGGCCCGGCCACCGAGTGGCGGATCGCGCTGGACGGCGGCGAACCGGTCGGTCTGGTCGGCACGGCCGGCGAGGCGTGTTTCCCGCTGATCGGCTACCTGGGACTGCTCGACGAGGGGGTGCGCGGCGACCTGCTGGCCGAGGCGGTCCGGGCGCTGGCCGGGGCCGGTGCGCGCGAGGTGGTGGCCGATGTGGACGCGCACCGGGTCGCGACGGTGGCGGAGCTGGAACGGACCGGGTTCCGGCGACTGCGGAGCCGGATCCGCTTCACGCCGGGGTGACGCAGCGCGTCCCGGCCCGGGTGGGAGTGTGGCGGCGGCATCGCCGGTCCCGTCGGGACCGACGGCGTCCTGGCCGGCGCCGGCGCCGCCCGCGGTGCCGCCGGGGCCGGGTCAGTCGGCCTCGGCCCTGGTGGCGTCGCGGCGGCGTTGGGTCAGGTGGCGGACCTGATCGGTCTCCTGGCGTACGGTGTCGACGCGTTCGGCCAGGCCGACGTGATCCGCGCGCAGGTGGTCGGCGACCTCCACCAGCGAGTCGACCAGGTCGGTGACCCCGGCGGCGCCCAGCGCGCGGTGCAGCCGGGCGACGTCCGGGCCGGCCCGGGTGTCCAGGTCGGTCAGGGCGGTGATCTGGCCGGCGAGCTGACGTAGGTCGGCGCCGTGGTCGCGGGCCCAGCGGTCGACCGCGCGGTCGCCGGCCCGCCGGTCCCGCTCGGCCCGCACCCGCGACTCCCGGGTCGCGGCCGGCGCCTCCTGGTCCGCGACCCGCATCCGCAGGAACCGGCGTTCGGCGGCCTGCCGGCTGGCCACCCCGAGCACCGGGGCGAGCTCGGCCCAGCTCGCGCCCTGCGACCGCGCGGCGGCGATCAGCCGCGGCTCCAGCAGGTCGAGCCGGGTCCGCAGCCGGCGCAGGGCCGCCAGGGCGGCGACCGTGTCGGCGGGGGAGAGGTCCGCCGGAAGCTGCTCGATCGCGTGGATCGCCCGACTCAGGGCGCGGTCGGCCGGCCCGGCGGGCGGGTCCGCCACGCCCTCGGGTGCCCCCTGGGTCCCGGTCACCGGCTGCCCCTTCCCGGCTCGTCATCGTTGTGATGACGATCTGCTTGTCAACGTTCTGACGACATGCTACAAGATTAGGTATCGCGCATTGACGGCCACGTCGTCAAGCAACAGGAGGTGCAGAGATGTTGATGCGCACAGATCCCTTCCGTGAGGTGGACCGCCTCGCCCAGCAGTTCTTCGGCACCGTGCAATCGGGCACCTGGTCCCGCCCGGCACCCATGCCGATCGACGCCTTCCGTACCGGTGACGAGTTCGTCGTCGCGTTCGATCTGCCCGGGGTCGACCCGGACGCCATCGACCTCGACATCGAACGCAACGTCCTGACGGTCAAGGCCGAAAGACGACCTCTGCAACTCGACGGGAACGCCCAGGTGCAGCTCAGCGAGCGCCCGCTCGGCGTCTTCTCCCGCCAGTTGTTCCTCGGCGACTCCCTGGACACCGAACGCATCCAGGCCAGCTACGACAACGGGGTGCTGGTGGTGCGGATCCCGGTCGCCGAGCAGGCCAAGCCCCGCAAGGTGGCGATCGGCACGACCGACACCACCCGCAGGGCGATCAACGCCTGACCGATCGCGTGGCGATCAACGCCTGACCGATCGCGTGGCGATCAACGCCTGACAGCTCGCAGGGCACCGTCCCGGCCGGTGATGCACCGGCCGGGACCGGACAGAACCGGGAGGTGGCCAAGCATGATGCGGACGACGATCACCGGTCCGTCGGCCGGCAGCCGCGGATCAACCCTCGACCCGGTACGGGAAGCCTTCGTCGAGGCGGTTCGCCACGACGACGATCTGATGCGGGCCGAATTCGACGCGCTGATCGCCGCCAACTGGCCCACCCGGCCGCCGCCCCCGCCACCACCGGCGCTGCCGCGCCCGGTGCCGCGCCCCGCCGGGTGGCCGGCGACGCCGGCACCCCGCCGGGAACCGGCCGGGCGACGGCCGCGAGCCGATGCGCGGCCGAGAAGCCGGCAGCGATCCCCGCCGCCCGCCCGCTGAGAAGTCGACCGTCCACAGCCGACCCGGAAAGGCGGGTGATGCCGCGCCGCGGAACATCGCGAGCCACCCGGCCCGCCGCGCCGTGGCGCGGCGGGCCGGTCCGTCCGCGTCCGCGACGGGCTCGGGTGCGCAGCCGCCCGCGATCGGCTCGACCCGGCCAGGGCATACTGAGCCGCATGGAGATCATTCCCGGCATCGGTGTCGAGCAGGCCCGGATCGGCGAACCCAGGTCCGATGTGGAGGCCCGGATCGGCGCACCGGTCCACGGACCGGGCGGTCGCAAGGCCGTCTACGACACCACCCCCGGCCTGGTCATCGCGTACACGCCTGACGACCGGGTCGAGCTGGTCGAGATCGGCTACGCCGGGGACGGTGGCGAGGAGGTCTTCTTCGACGGTGTACAGCTCACCTTCCGGTTCCTGGAGGAGGTGGTCGCCGACCTCGAGGCCAAGGGCCACGAATACACCCCGTCGGACATCGGGTACGACTTCCGCGCCGGCTTCGCGGTCTGGTCGATGGGGTCCCGGTGGGCTTTGGACCTGGACCCGAACGCCGACGAGGACGACGAGCGCGCCGTCTCCGAGGGCGTCTCCGTCGGCCCGTACGAGTACTTCGTCGGAGCGTGACCGGCGCGGAGCCGATCGGTCAGCGGTAGCCGGTGACGTCGGCGGGCCGGCCGGCGTCCTGCACCTCGACCAGGTAGCGCCAGGCGTCGGGTCGGCTGCCGTCCAGATCGGTGAAGCCGTACTCCCGGGCGAGCCCGCCGCTGGAGAGCGACTGCCCGTTCCAACGGGCGACCTCGGGATCGGCGGCCAGCGCGGCGACCGCCCGGCCGACGAACGCGGGGCTCTCCGAGATGGCGAAGTGCGGCTCCTTGGCGATGGCGTCCCGCCAGTTCTGTTCGGTGACCCCGAAGTGCTCCAGCATGAGCTCGGACCGCATCCAGCCCGGGGTCAGCGCCACGGCCGTCCCGCCGAGCGGGCCGATCTCCTTCGCCTGGGCGTACGCCATCCGCAGCACCGACGTCTTGGCCAGGTCGTAGAAGAACGAGATCCGGTAGTTCTCCCGGTTGTAGGCGTCGGTGCCGTCGGTCATCTCGACCACCAGTCCGCCGGGCCGACGGGTGAGCAGCGGCAGCGCGAAGTGGCTGGTGACGATGTGCGTGTCGACGGCCAACCGCAGGATCCGCAGGCCGGTCTCCAGCGGGTGCTCCCACAGCTTCTGGTCCCAGCTGAACAGTGCCTCGGCGCCCCAGATGTTGTTGACCAGCACGTCCAGCCGACCGTGGTCGGCGTCGACGCGCTCGACCAGGGCGCGGACCTGGTCTGCTTCGAGGTGATCGACCTGCACCGGGATCCCGGTGCCACCGGCCGCCGTGACCAGCTCCGCGGTCTCCTCGATCGTCTCGGGACGGTCGATCTCCGACCGCTGCTGCCGGGTGCTGCGCCCGGTGACGTAGACGGTCGCCCCCCGGGCGCCCAGCTGCACGGCGATCTGCCGCCCGGCTCCCCGGGTCGCCCCGGCCACCAGCGCGACCCTGCCCTCCAGAACGTTGTCCTCCAGAACGTTGTCCATGTCGCCCACTCTCTCAGCGACCTCTGACATTCTTGGTCGGTTCGGCCGGCGCGGTCAGCTTCGACCGGCGGAGCGGCCGCGTACCAGCGGCAGGTACACGTCGTCGATGATGGATGTCTACCGGTCGGCTGAGACCGCCGGCGGGTTCGCCGCCAGCTTCACCGACGGGATGCGCAGCCTCGCCCGGCAGGGAAAACCCGTCGCCATCACCGAGTTCGGCTCGGCCACCTACGGCGGCGCCGGCGACCGCGGCACGCACGGTCTGGAGATCGTCGAGTACGACGAGCGCGGCGGCCCGGTCCGACTCGACGGCGAGTACGCCCGCGACGAGGCCGGCCAGGCCGCGTACCTGCGCGAGCTGCTGGCGGTGTTCGACGCCGGTGGGGTCGACGCCGCCTTCGTCTTCATCTTCGCGCTCTACGACCATCCGGCACCGCCGCACCGGCGACCCCCGCGACGACCTGGACCTCGCCAGCTACGGCATCGTGAAGGTCCTCGAAGACCGGCCCGGCGACACCTACCCGGACCTGCCGTGGGAGCCCAAGGCCGCGTTCGGCGCCCTCGCCGACTACTACCGGCGGCGTTGAGGCGCCCCCGGCACCCGCAGGGCTACCTGGCCGGACCACCACGTCGACGCCGGTGGGGCGGCAACGGGTCGAGCAAGAGGGACGGGCAGGTCACTGCCGCGCCTTACCGGCCGGCCCGGGTGCCGACGTCGCTGGTCCCGCTGCTCGGATGAACTGGTCGACGGCGGTCTGCCCGATGCCCTCCAGTAGTTCCGGCGGCACCAGCTTGCCGTTGGTGAGCGTGGCGATGCCCTGCAGCGTGGCGAACAGGACGACCCCCACGCGCTCGGGGTCGCCGGCTTGGAGGATGCCCTGGTCCTGGCCCTGGGCGATCAGATCCTGCATCAGCCCGAACGGCGCCGCGGCGGCGGCGACGAGCCGATCGGCGCCCGCGCGTTTCTTGCTGGTGAACATCAGTTCCAGCAGCGCGGCGTCCTCGGTGGCGAATCGCAGGTAGGTCGCCGCCATGGCATGCAGGCGGGGCCTGAACCCGGCCCCGGCGGCGTCGAGTGCCACCCGCAGCTCCGCCTCCAACCGGGCGAATCCGGTCTCGGCCAGTGCGTCCAGCAGCGCCTGCCGGTCCGGGAAGTGTCGGCGGGGCGCCGCGTGGCTGACCCCGGCCTCGCGGGCCAGCTCGCGTAGCGACAGTTGATCTGCGCCGTGTTGGCGCAGGCTGCGCTCGGCGGCGGCGAGCAGCGCCGGGCGGAGGTTCCCGTGATGGTACGAGGGCACGGTCACACCCTACCCAGATGTTGCCGTTGACAGCATTGTTTGCGCTGACTACATTGTTTCTCATGACAACATTCACCCCCGCGCAGCTCCCCGACCTGACCGGCCGCACCTTCGTGATCACCGGCGCGAACAGTGGCATCGGGCGGTCCGCCGCCCGCGCGGTGGCCGCCCGGGGCGCCCGGGTCGTGCTCGCCGTCCGCGACCTCGCCAAGGGCCGTGCCGCCGCCGAAACCATGACCGGCGACCTCGACGTGCGGCGCCTGGACCTGGCCGATCTCGCCTCGGTCCGCACGTTCGCCGAGCGCTGGACCGAGCCGATCGACGTACTGATCAACAACGCCGGCCTGATGATCCCGCCGCTCGGCCGGACGGCCGACGGCTTCGAACTCCAGTTCGGCACCAACCACCTCGGGCACTTCGCGCTCACCAACCTGCTGCTGTCGCGGATCCGCGGCCGGGTGGTGACCGTCTCCTCCGGATCGCACCAGGTCGGCCGGATCGACTTCGACGACCCCAACTGGGAACGCCGCTCCTACCGGCCGTTCGCCGCGTACGCCCAGTCGAAGCTGGCGAACCTGCTCTTCACCGCGGAACTGCAGCGCCGGCTCATCGGGGCCGGCTCGGCGGTGCTCGCGACCGCCGCGCACCCCGGCATGGCGGCCACCAACCTCCTCGGGCACACCGAGAATCGACGGTCCGTGCTGACCGCGGTGAACAGAGCCTTCCTCAGCCGCTTCTCGCAGAGCGAGGAAGCCGGTGCGCTGCCCACCCTCTACGCGGCGGTGGCGGACGTCCCCGGCGGAAGCTACGCCGGCCCGGACGGATTCCTGCAGGGGCGCGGGGCGCCGAAGCTCGTCGGCCGGTCGAGGAGTGCCCGGGACGACGCACTCGCCCGTCGCCTGTGGACGGTCTCCGAGCAGCTGACCGGCGTCACCTTCCCATTGGCCGTGACGACGACCGCGAACGGGTGAGTCGGTCAGGGCGGAAGCTGGTGCCGGCGGCGGCGCCCCGGGCTGCCGTGGTAACCGACGTTGCTGTCCTTGATCGGCGCCAGGTCGCTCCAGCGCAGTCGCGTGCCGGCCGGGACCCGCTCCGCCGGCAGTGGCCCGCGACTATCGTGGCCGGGTGAGTACCCGCGACGTGCCCGCGCAGATCGGTGACCTGCCACCACTCGGCCGGCCGGCCAACAGCGCCCTGCTCGGCGCCGGCATCACCACCCTGGCGCAGGCGGCCGGCCACTCCCGCCGCGACCTGTTGGCGATGCACGGGGTCGGGCCGAAGGCGGTCGGCATCCTGGCCGCCGCCCTGGCCGAACGGGGCATGACCTTCGCCGACTGACGGTCCCGCCGGCCCGCCCGGACGGCGTGCGGTGCCGCCCCCGCCCGGGAGGTGCCTCGGGTCGTCACGGCCGGGCGTCGAACTGGGCGCGGGCCTCGAAAACCCGATCCATGTGCGTCTCCGCCCAGGTCTTGATCGCCACCATCACCGGGACCAGCTCCCAGCCCAGCGGGGTCAGCGCGTAGTCGACGCGGGCCGGCACCGACGCGGTCACCGTACGGGTGAGCAGACCGTCGCGTTCCAGCTTGCGCAGGGTCTGGGTGAGCATCTTCTGACTGACCCCGGCGATGCGGCGGGCGAGCTCACCATGCCGCTTCGGGCCGTCGGAGAGCGCCGCGATCACCAGCGCCGCCCACTTGTCGGTGAGCGTGATCAGCAACTCCCGGGTCGGGCAGGCCGCCAGGAACGCGTCATAGTCGCGTTTTGCCTGCTCACGCCGTTGCTCAGCACTTACTGTCGACATGTCTCACGATCCTTGCCGGTGCCCTAGGCACTTCAAGGTACCTACTTTCCCCCAGTGCCCGCCGGTACCTACGGTCGTGGCGTCAAGGACATGAAGGGGAGGGCACAGCGATGCGCGCAGTCAGCTATGCGGAGTTCGGCGGGCCGGAGGTCCTGCACGTCGCGGACCGGCCGGTGCCGGAGCCCGGGCCAGGGCAGGTGCGGGTACGGGTGGGCGCGTCCGTCGTCCACCCGGTCGACCTGATGGTTCGCGCCGGCCGGTTCCCGGCGCCGCTGCCGACCGGACTGCCGTACACCCCCGGCTGGGACGTGGCCGGCCGGATCGACGCGGTCGGCCCGTCCGTCGCCGGTCTCACCATCGGCGACGAGGTCGTCGGCTTCTCGCCCTGGTTGCAAACCACCGTCGGCACGCACGCGGAGTTCGTGGTCATGCAGGCCGAATGGCTGACCGCCGCACCGGCCGGGGTGCCCGCCACCGAGGCCGCGACCCTGCCCACCAATGGCCTCGCCGCCGCCCAGGCCCTCGACCTGCTCGGGCTCCCGGCCGGCTCGTCGGTGCTGGTCACCGGCGCCGCCGGGCAGGTCGGTGGGTTCCTCCTCGCGCTGGCCCGCTCCGCCGGCCTGCGCGCCACGGGGGTCGCGGGGGCCGGTGACCGGGAGTTCGTCGAGTCCCAGGGCGCCGCCTTCGTACCGCGCTCGGACGGTCCGCCCGCGGTGCCGCCCGCCAGTTTCGACGCGGTCGTCGATCTGGCGGTGGTCGGCGAGCCGCTGCTGGACCTGGTCCGGGACGGCGGCGGCTTCGTGGCGGCCTCGCCGCCGCTGCGCCCGGAGCCGGTGCGGGGGATCGGCGTCCACGCACTCGACGTCTCGCCGGACGGCGCCCGCCTGGGCGACCTGGTGAAACTCGTCGAAAGCGGGGACATCCCGCTGCGGGTCGCCGAGGTGTTCTCCTTCGCGGAGGCGGCGGCGGCGCACGACCGCCTGGCCCGGGGCGGAGTCCGGGGTGGGGTGGTGATCGTTCCCTGACCGGCAGCCGATCAGCGCCGGATCTCCCGATCAGCCACCCGGGAGCGCTCAGCCGCCGCGCCGGCCCGGGTGGCGTGCAGGGTGGCCAGCAGTTCGAGGCGGTCGGCGTCCGCGCTGCCCGGCTCGGCGGTGAAGACCAGCAGCACCGGCCCGGGGCTGCCGGGCAGCGGATACGTGTCCCAGTCCAGGATGATCTCGCCGACCTCGGGGACCTGGAAGGTCTTGGTGCCGTGCACCGATTCCCGGACGTCGTGCCGCGCCCACATCCGCCGGAACTCCGCGCTGCGGATGCTCAGTTCGCCGACGATCGCGGTGGCGCGCGGGTGGGTCGGGTCGGCCGCGATCCCGGCGCGCATCATGCTGATGTAGTCCAGCGCCTGCTGCTCCCAGTCCCGGCACCGCCGCCCGTCGGTGCGCGCGTCGTCGAAGAGCAGCAGGAGCATGTTGAGCCGGTCGGGTGGGTAGCTGTCCGGGTCGCCGAGCAGCGCCTCCGCCAGGTGGTTCCAGGCGAGCAGGTCGAGGTGCCGGCCGAGCACCACGGCCGGGGTGCCCAGCGCTCGCAGCAGCCGCCAGGTGCTCTCCGGCACCCGCTCCGGCTCGCGCTCCACCCGGGTGGGCGCCGGCCGGCGGGCGGCCCGGGCCAGGGTGAACAGGTGCCGGCGTTCCTCGGTGTCGAGGGCGAGGGCGGTGGCGAGCGCGTCCAGGACGGCGTCCGACGGGCGTACCTCCCGGCCCTGCTCCATCCGCTGGTAGTAGTCGGTGCTCAACCCGGCCAGCAGGGCCAGCTCCTCGCGCCGCAGCCCGGTCACCCGGCGGCGGCCGCCCGGCGCCAGGCCCACGTCCTGCGGACGGAGTCGACTGCGGCGGGCGCGCAGGAAGCTGCCGAGTTCCTGGGCGTACGGATGAGTGCCGGCCATGCGGCAAGTGTGCCGCTGCCGGCGGCGGTGTGGGTAGGTCTGGCGGTCCTAGGCAAACCGGTGCGACCGGAACGCGCCGGGCCGCCCCTAGCGTCGGGGCATGACCACAGACATTCCGAACCAGCGCGGCCGGGTGGCCGTGGTGACCGGCGCGAACTCGGGGCTCGGCCTGGTGACCGCCACCGAACTGGCCCGCGCCGGAGCCCGGGTCGTCCTCGCGGTGCGAAACACCGCGGCCGGCGCGGCGGCGGCCCGGCAGATCGACGGTGACGTCCAGGTCCGGGAGCTGGACCTGGCCTCGCTCGCCTCGGTCCGCGCCTTCGCCGCCAAGCTGGCCGCCGACCACCCGGTGATCGACCTGCTGATCAACAACGCCGGCCTGGTGCTGCTCGGTGCGCGCCGCACCACGGCCGACGGGTTCGAACTGCACCTGGGCACCAACCTGCTGGGCCACTTCGCCCTCACCGGCCTGCTGCTGGAGAACCTCACCGCGGCCCGGGCGGCCCGGGTCGTCAACCTCAGCTCGATCACCCACAAGAACGCCCACCTCGACTTCGACGACCTGATGTCGGGGCGCGACTACAACGCCTCCCGCGCCTACGGGGTCTCCAAGCTCGCCTGTACGGTCTTCGGCCTGGAACTGGACCGCCGACTCCGGGCCGCGGGCGCACCGGTGATCAGCGTGCTGGCGCATCCCGGGATCACCCGGAGCAATCTGACCCCGCGGGCGTGGCAGGACCGAGGCCGGTTCGGTCGCGTCCTGGCGAGCGCGGGGCTGCTGCTCACCCAGCCGGTCGACCGGGGCGCCGGGCCGCAGTTGCACGCCGCCACCGCACCCGGCCTGCGCGGCGGCCAGTTCTTCGGACCGGCCGGGTTCATGGAGCTGCGCGGCCGGGTCACCGAGGTGCGGCCCAGCCCCGAGGCGGCCGACCCGGCCGTCGGCCGGCGCCTGTGGGACGTGTCGGAGAACCTGACGGGAGTCGGTTACCTCTGACGGCGGCGGGCCGTTCGACCCGCGTACCAAGGATCCGGATTTTTTCCTTAAAAGATCTTGGCGGGTGTGTCGATCGGGCGTGGTCTGGTTCGTAGCCCTGGTGAGAGGCCGGTACGGAGCCGGCCCGACCCACCCGCTGGAGGGCACCATGAGCACCACCGTGACCGCGACCCGCGCCACCGCTTCGAGCACCGGTGCGCTGGTCCGCGCCGGGCTTGTCGCCACGGTCGCCGCGAGCGTCGCCACCATGGCCGTCGCCGCCGGCGGCCACGCCGCGGGAATCAGCCTCGACATGAGCGGCGCCCCGATCCCGGTCTCCGGGTTCGGCGTGCTGACCGCCGCCTTCTCCCTGGTCGGCGTGATCATGGCCGCGCTGATGGCCCGCTTCGCCCGGCGTCCCCGCCGTACCTTCGTCCGCACCACGGTGGTGCTGACCGTGCTGTCCCTGGTGCCGGACGTGATCGCCGACGCCGGGCCGGCCACCAAGGTGCTGCTGATCCTCACCCACCTGGTCGCGGCCGCGATCGTGATCCCCGCGCTCGCCCGTCGTCTGGCAGCCTGAACAGTCGCCCGAACCCCACCAACGAGAACACCGGAGGACGATCATGAAGCAGTACCTGATTTCCGTGCACTTCGTCGAGGGCGCGCCCGAGCCGTCGGAGGAGGAGACGCAGACCATGTTCGCCGAGACCGGCCGGATCAACGACGAGTTGCAGGCCGCCGGCGCCTGGGTCTTCGCCGGCGGACTCACCTCGCCGGAGAGCGCCACCGTCGTCCGGATCGAGAACGGCGTCGCCACCATGAGTGACGGGCCGTTCGCCGAGACGAAGGAGCACATCGCCGGGTTCTGGGTGATCAAGTGCGACGACCTGGACCAGGCGCTGGCGTGGGCCGAGAAGTGCGCGGCGGCCTGCGGCCCGGTCGAGGTGCGCCCCTTCGACGACCTGTCCCAGGCCTGAGCGCCAGCGGTCACCCGAATGGACCTGGCGAGCATCTACCGCGCGGAGTACGGCCGCTGCGTCGCCACTCTGACCCGCCTCCTCGGTGACCTCAACCTCGCCGAGGAGGCGGTCCAGGATGCCTTCACCACGGCGCTGCAGAAGTGGCAGACGCCGCCGCCCAATCCGGGCGCCTGGATCGTGACCACCGCCCGTAACCGGGCCGTCGACCGGCTCCGCCGGGAGTCGACCCGCGAGGCCCGGCACGCCCAGGCCCTGCTGCTGTACCAACCGGACGAGCCCCCGGAGGTGGGACCGGTGAAAGACGACCAGCTGCGACTCATCTTCACCTGCTGCCACCCGGCGCTCGCCCCGGACGCGCGGACCGCGCTGACGCTGCGCCTGCTCGGCGGCCTCGACGTCCCGGAGATCGCCCGCGCCTACCTGACCCAGGAGGCGACCGTCGCCCAGCGCATCGTGCGGGCCAAGAAGAAGATCCGCGACGCCGGCATCCCGTACCGGGTGCCCGCCGGACACGAGCTGCCGGACCGGTTGCCACCCGTGCTCACCGTCCTCTACCTGATCTTCAACGAGGGGTACGCGGCCACCACCGGACCGCTGATCCGGACGGACCTCTGCGCCGAGGCGATCCGGCTGGCCCGCGAGCTCGCCGCGCTGATGCCGGACGAGCCGGAGGTGCTCGGCCTGCTCGCCCTGCTGCTGCTGACCGAGGCGCGGCGCCCGGCCCGGCTCGGCGCGACCGGCGACCTGGTGCTGCTGGCCGACCAGGACCGCTCGCTGTGGAACCGCCAACTGATCGCCGAGGGGCACGACCTGGTCCGCCGTTGCCTGCGGCGGAACCGACCCGGCCCGTACCAGATCCAGGCCGCGATCAGCGCGGTGCACACCGACGGCCCGGCCACCGACTGGCGCCAGGTCCTGGCCCTCTACGACCAGCTTCTCGCGCTGGCGCCGACCCCGATCGTGGCCCTCAACCGGGCGGTCGCCGTCGCCGAGGTGCACGGTCCGGCGGTGGCCCTCGCCGCGTTGGCCGACGTCGAACTCCCCGGCTACCACCGGCTGCCCGCGACCCGGGCCGAGCTGCTGGCCCGGCTGGGCCGGGTCGCGGCGGCCCAGGCCGCCTACGACCAGGCCATCGCCCTGGCCACGAACGAAACCGAACGCGCCTACCTGCGGACCCGCCGCACCGAACTCACCTCCCCAAGGAGATCATCGTGACCGCCACCTACACCTTCGACGTCTTCACCAGCCTGGACGGCTTCGGCACCACGAGCGGCGACTGGGGCGGCTACTGGGGCAAGCAGGGCCCCGAGCTGCTCGAACACCGGTTGGCCCTGTACCGCGAGGAGCAGCGCATGGTCTTCGGGGCCGGCACCTACCGCACGTTCGCCGCGATGCTGGCCGCGAGCACCGAGGAGTCCGAGGTACGCGACGCCTGGGTCACCCGGATGCGGAACCTTCCGGCCACCGTGGTGTCGAACACGCTGCGCGGACCCCTCGACTGGCCGGACGCCACCGTCGAAACCGGAGACGCCGTCGACGTCGTCGCCCGGCTCAAGCAGGAGTCCACGGTGCCGTTGCGGTCGCACGGCAGCCTCTCGGTGAACCGCGCGCTGATGGCCGCCGGCCTGGTCGACCAGGTCCAGGTGACGGTCTTCCCGGTGATCACCGGCCAGACCGGCACCGAGCCGGTCTTCCAGGGAACGGCCGACTTCGACCTGGAGTTGATCTCCAGCCGGACCCTCGACGGGCGCACCCAGGAACTGATCTACCGCCCCACCCGGCACGGCTGAGCGGGCCATCGGCCTGAGGGCCGAGTCGGCCCGTCATCGGAGGGCGGCGACGGCCTCGACCTCGACGAGCTGGTCGCGGTAGCCGAGGACCGCCACGCCCAGCAGGGTGCTGGGTACGTCGTGCGCCCCGAAGTGCCGGCTCACCACGTTCCACGCCGCGACGAGGTCCTCCCGGCGGTTACTCGCCACATAGACCGTCGTCTTGACCACGTCGGTGAGATCGGCGCCGGCCGCCGCGAGCGCGGTCCGCAGGTTCGCCATCACCTGCTCGGCCTGCCCCGGCACGTCGCCGACCGCGACCGTGTTTCCCCGGTGGTCGAGCGGGCAGGCGCCGGCGGTGAACACCAGCCGCCGGACGTCGGAGGCCACCGCGGCGTAGGCGTAGGGTGCCCGATCGGTCAGCTGCGGGGTACGGATCAACTCGACAGGGTTGGGTCCGGTCACCACCGCATTGTCACAGACCGCAGAGGTCCGCGACGTAAGGTCAAAAGCGTTCCGGCGTACGCGGTCCGGGGATCTGCCAGGTCCGCCCCTCGCCGTGGCGGGCTGTGAGATCTTGTGAGATGTTGCCGCGACACCATCACAACGAAGTGAGGCGCCAGATGACGAACACAGTTGACGTGACCACCCAGGAGCACCTGATCGGCGGAGCGTGGCGGCCAGCCGCCGACGGTGCCCACTTCGAGTGCCACAATCCGTTCACCGGTGAGGTGGTCACGCGGGCGGCCGACGGCGGTCGTGCCGACGTCCGCGCCGCGGTCGAGGCCGCGTCCGCCGCGTTCGGGGCCTGGTCGCAGACGGCGCCGGCGGAGCGGACCCGCCTGCTCGAAGCCGCCGCCGACCTGCTGGAAGAACGCGCGCCGACCATCGCCAAGGCGATGGTCGAGGAGTGCGGCGAGACGTTCGGCTGGGGAATGTTCAACTGCGGCCTGGCCGCGGGGATGCTCCGCGCCGCCGCCGGCCTGACCGACCTGGCGACGAGGGAGGAGACGATCCCGTCCGGCGTCCCCGGTCTCGACGCCCGGGCCGTCCGCCGCCCGGCGGGCGTGGTGGCCGCCATGGCCCCCTGGAACGCGCCCGTCATCCTCGCCGTCCGGGCGGTGGCCGCCCCGCTGGCGTTCGGCAACACCGTCGTGCTCAAGTCCTCGGAGAAGTGCCCGCGGGTGCACGCGGCGGTGGCCGCCGTCCTGCACGACGCGGGTCTGCCGGCGGGTGCGATCAACTTCGTCGTACACAGCACCAAGGGCGCGCCGGACGTGGTCGACGAGCTGATCGCGCACCCGGCGGTCCGGCGGGTGAACTTCACCGGCTCGACCCGGGTGGGCCGGATCATCGCCGCGAAGTGCGCCGAGCACCTCAAGCCCTCCGTGCTCGAACTGGGCGGCAAGGCCCCCATGATCGTCCTCGACGACGCCGACCTCGACGGGGCGGCGGCCGCGGCGTCCTTCGGCGCGTTCATGAACGCCGGCCAGATCTGCATGTCGACCGAGCGGATCATCGCCGAGACGGCCGTCGCCGGCCCGCTGGCCGAGAAGCTCGCGGAGCGGGCGAGCAGGCTGGTGGCCGGTGACCCGCGCGACGAGGGCACCATGATCGGCCCGGTGATCGACGACGCCAGCCGCAAGCACGTCCTCGGCCTCATCGAGGACGCGCGGTCGAAGGGCGCCCGGGTGCTCACCGGCGGGGAGGACCTCGGCGGCAACGTCATCTCCCCGGCCGTGCTGGTGGGGGTGACACCGCAGATGCGCATCTACGGCGAGGAGTCGTTCGGTCCGGTGGTCGCCGTCATCGAGGCGGCCGACACCGACGCCGCCGTCCAGATCGCCAACGACACCGAGTACGGCCTGGCCGCGGCCGTCTTCAGCGGTGACGATCAGCGCGGGCTGGCGGTCGCGGAGCGGATCGAGTCCGGGATCTGCCACGTCAACGGCTCCACCGTCCACGACGAGCCGCCGATGCCCTTCGGCGGCGTCAAGGCGTCCGGCTGGGGACGCTTCGGCGGCACCGCCGCCCTGGCCGAGTTCACCGACCTCCGCTGGATCACCGTCCAGAGCGGCGAGCGCCACTACCCCATCTGACGTGTTCCCTGGACCCGGCTGACCGGTTGGCGGAATCCAGCTGATCTGTCCGCCGGGGGCCGGGGCGGCCGGCAGGCTGCCGGGGGATCAGTCCAGGTAGCGCCGGAAGCCTTTGGCGATGGGACGTAGGTCGCGCGACTCGTAGAACCGGTGGGCGCCGTCCCGCTCGGCCCGGGACAGCAATTGGATCTTGTAACAGCCGGCCTCCCGGGCCCGGTCGATCACCTCGTCGAAGAGCCGGCTCGCGACGCCCTGGCGGCGGGCCGAGCCGGCAACGACGACGTTCTCCACCAGCATGAACGGCCGGCCGCCGCGGGTCAGGTTTGGCACGACGAGGCAGTCGACGGTGCCGACCGCCAGCCCGTCGCGCTCGGCGATCAGCACGGTGCGCCCCGACTGGTCGGCGATGTCCTGCCAGATCCCCGCGGCCTGCTCCGGCGGTAGCGCGGGATCGTCCGGATGCAGCTCGGCGAGCAGCGCGCCCAGCACCGCCAGGTCGTCCCCGGTGGCCGGGCGCACGGTGACCGTCACGGCGACCCCGCCCGGCGGCCGGCGGCCGGCTGCGCGTCCGGTGCGACCTCCGGGAGGTACGAGGTGAGCCGGTCGGCAAGTTGCCTCGGGTGGCTGAGCGCCACGCAGTGGCAGCCGTCGACCTCGTCCGGCACGACGCCGAGCCGGTCGGCGGCCACCCGGCGCAGGAAATCCGGCTCGAAGAACCGGTCCTCCCGGGCGATGAGCACCTTCGTCGGCACGTCCGGCCAGGCCGGCAACGGCCACGGCTCGCTCCCCTCCGCGCTGACCTGATCCCGGGTGTGCCTGCCGGCCTCCACGACGACCTCGGCCGGCACCCCGTTGTAGAACTGCTGCTCCTCGCTGAGCCCCGCCGGCTCCTGGTAGCCGGTGTTGGCCCACCAGTCAGCGGGCCGCTCACCGGGCACCGGGACCATCGGGGTGAGCAGCACGAGCAGCCGGACCGGGAGCCGGTCGGCGATCAGCGGCGCGGTGAACGCGCCGTACGAGTGACCGACCACCACCAGGTCGCGCCGATCGCCGATCGCGCCGACCACCGTCTCGCAGAACTCGGCGAAACCCGCCGACGGGTCCCCGATCGGCAGCTCCGGCACCACCACCTCGTGGCCCCGGCCGGCCAGCTCCGGAACCAGCAGGTGCCAGTCCCAGGCACTGCCGCCACCACCATGGACAAGAACGAACGTCGCCATACCCCGCAGCCTTACACCCGGGTACGACAACCGCGCGTCCTGCCCGCGGCGATTCCGGCGGGCGGGCCGGCCCGCGGCGATAATCGGCTGCGGGCGACGCCGGTGCGCCCTACGCTCGCATCTCCAGCGGCACCGCGACGGCGCCCGTCCGGGCGATCGGAGATGATCAAGCCCAATGGCCTGTCACCTGTACGCGCTCACCTTCGACGCGGATCAGCCGCTGCGGCTGGCGCGGTTCTGGTCCGGGCTGCTCGGTTGGGAGATCACCGACGACCCGTCCGACGGGATCGTCCTGCCGCCCGCCGACGACACCGGGTTCCGCCTCCGGTTCCGCCCGGCCCGAGGGCCGAAGGTCGGCCAGAACCAGGCGCACTTCGACCTGACGAGCACCTCCCAGGCGAACCAGGAGCAGACGGTGGCCAGAGCGCTGGAGCTCGGCGGCCGGCACCTCGACGTCGGCCAGGACCCGACGGACGGCCACGTGGTGCTCGCCGACCCCGAGGGCAACGAGTTCTGCGTCATCGAGCCGGGCAACAACTTCCTCGCCGACTGCGGCCTCATCGGGGCGCTGGCCTGCGACGGCTCACAGCAGGTCGGCTACTTCTGGAGCGCGGCGCTGGACTGGCCGCTGGTCTGGGACCAGGACCAGGAGACGGCGATCCGCTCCCCGCACGGCGGTCCCAAGATCACCTGGGGTGGCCCGCCGGTCCCCCCGAAGACCGGCCGGAACCGGCTGCACTTCGACCTGGTGCCGTCCGGCGACGATGATCAACAAGCGGTGGTCGACCGACTGCTCTCGCTCGGCGCTACCCGACTCGACGAGCACAACCCGGCCGATGACGGCCGGCCGGCGCCGGCCGGCGGCGCGGTCGTGGTGCGCGGCGACCTCGACGGGAGCGCGACGGGCCCGGTCGAGCTGGCCGATCCCGACGGCAACGAGTTCTGCGTGCTGGCGTCCCGGTAGTGCGCCCAGCCAGGCTTGGATCGCCACCGCCGCCGGGCGCATGATGGCGGGCATGGCCACCCCCCGACCGGCCGGTAGCTGGGACGTCGGCCGTCGCCGTGAGCTCGCCCGCCAGGCCCTGGAGGGCTACGTGAGCGGCCCCGACGCCCCGGTGCAGGCGACGGCCCGCGCCCTGGCGAAGATCGAGGACGCCGGGTCACTGGTGCTGGTCGAGGGCATCAGCGACCAGATCGCGGTGGAGACGGCCGCCCTCGGCCGGGGCCGGGACCTGGCCGCCGAACGGGTGGTGGTGGTACCGATCGGCGGGGCGCACGCGATCGGCCGGTTCCTGACCACGCTCGGCCCGCTGCACACCCGGGTGCGCCTCGCCGGCCTGTGTGACCGGCACGAGGCGGAGATCTACCGGCGGGGCCTGGCCACCGCCGGGATCGGCTCTCCGCGTACCCAGGAAGATCTTGAAGGTCTTGGGTTCTTCGTCTGTGTCGACGACCTGGAGGACGAGCTGATCCGCGCGGTCGGCATCGACGGGGTCGAGGCGCTGCTGGACTCGCAGGGCGATCTCGGGTCGTTCCGCTCCCTGCAGGGCCAGCCCGCCTGGCGTGGCCGGGAAGCCGGGGCGCAGCTACGGCGGTTCATGGGCAGCGGCTCGCGCCGCAAATCGCGCTACGCCCGGCTGCTCGTCGAGACGGCCGTCGCCCGCGATGTTCTGCCCCGGCCGTTGGACACGCTGCTCGCCGCCGTCCGGGCCTGACCTGGTGCGGTGCGGTGCGGCCAGCCGGTCGGGGACGGCGAACCCGCCCCCGACCGGGCCGCGTCTCACAGTTGCCGGTAGTAGAACGTGGTCGGGAACGGCGTGCAGCCGAGGCGTTCGTACAGCCTTCGGGCGGGCGCGTGGAACGGGTCTCCGCCGGTGCCGATCTCGACCACCTCCGCGCCGTGGTCGCGCATCCGGTTGAACGCGTGTTCACACAGCGCGGTGCCGACGCCGTGGCGGCGGTGCCCAGCCGACACGGCGAGGATGGTGACGGTCCCGTTCCGGCGGTCGGGATTGACGCTCCAACCGAGGTAGCCCGCGATCGCCGGGCCGATCTCGGCGACCTCGACGTACCTGTGCCGGGCCGGTTCGTGGAGCTGGCCGACCAGCGTGCGGTAGTCACCGCGCCAGTCGCCGTGCTGGTTGCTGAAGATGACGTCGCCGACCAGGGGCCGGAAGTGGTCCTCGTAGAACGGACCGAATGTCGTGATGGTCAGCTCGGTGAGCTGGGCCAGGTCGTGCGGAACGAACGAACGGATCAACATGGGAGTGCGCCTTTCCGGCGAGGGTCGAAACCGAGGACGAACGTCGGTCGCCCCACTCGCGCCCGCAGGCACCGAGCGGGACCCTCAGCGGCGGATACGGCCAGCGGCAAAGCACTCCATGCCGGCGAGGATAGCCGGCCGCGCCGCTCCCGGCGAACCCTTTCGGGTACGCGGACCAGCCGGCGTGCGCGGCGTAGCCCTCGATCGTCGACGGCCACCGGCGGCGCGGTCGACGGGACTGATCGCGCCCTACGAGGGCTCGGTGAACGGGCCGGAGCCCGCGGCGCTCTCGACGACCCGCTTGAGGTTGGCGAGGTCGGCGCTGACCGCCGCGATGTCCCGCTCGAACTCGGCGTCGGTCATCCCGGGCAGCCGCCGCACCGTGAAGATCACCTCGCAGCCGTCGCCGTCGGCGACGGCCCGCAACGGTACGTACACCGTCTCGCCGGTCGGGGTCAGCACCTCGTGGTCGAGCACGCCGTACTCGTTGGTCGGGGCGAACGTCACCCGGGCCCGCCCGCCGGGCGTGTCGACGAACCAGCCGTCGGCGGTCCGCTCCACCGAGCTGCCGAGGCCGGGCGCCCAGCGGGGTAGGTTCGCCGGCTCCGAGGCGAAGGCGTAGACCTCGTCGACCGGACGATCGACATGCACGCTCAGGTGCCGGGACTCGGTACTCATCGGTGCATGATCCCACCCCGGCCCGCCGCCGGCGTTTGACAGCAGTAGCGCTCAGATCATCGGTGCGGTCGGGGTGCGGGATCGGGTGGCGGTGTGATCCTGCTCGGGATCGGTGCCTGATGCCAACGGGCGGCGGGGTTCGCCTAGACTTCGCCGGGTGGTGGTGGTACGGACGGCGGTCAGGTCGGACGTGGCGGCGCTCGCGGAGCTGCGCGGCATCGACGGGGACGCGGTTGCCGGGTTCGCGGACTGGGTGGCCGCCCACCCGGAGACGCATCTGCCGTTCGTCGCCGAGGTCGACGGGCGGGTGGTCGGGGCGGCCTGGCTCCTCATCGCGGAACGGGTGCCCAGCGGCGAGTCGTCGCGCCGCTGCTTCGGGGACGTCCAGTCGGTGGCGGTCCGCGAGGAGTACCGCGACCGCGGCATCGGCGGCGCACTGATGGCCGCGATCCTCGCCGAGGCCCGCGCCCGAGGGCTGCTGCACGTAACCGTCCACTCCGGACGTCGCGCGGTCGATTTCTACCTGCGCAACGGTTTCAGCCAGGACCGCCAGCTCCTACTGTGGAAGCCGACGACGTCCTGATCGGACCGAGCGCCTCCCAGGTCCTGAGGACGACGATGGGCCGTCTCACGAATTGGACCCAGCGCGGCGGTCAGCCGAGCCGGGCGGCTATGGTCCGCGCGCAGGTCAGCGACTCGGTGTGGGTGGTGTCGACCTCCAGGTCGTAGCTGACGCCCTGGTGGACCACCGCTGCCTGCGAGGCGGCCATTCCGGTGACCCGGTCGCCGCGGGCGAGTTCGCGGCCGGCGGCGACCGCGCTGTCACACCGCACGCCCACCCACAACACGTCCAGCCCGGCCAGGACCTGCTGCCACCGCCGCTGAGATGCCGCTCCACCGAGAAAGACGTCATCCACGATGGTCGGGGCGCCGGCCCGGACCATGGCGGCGACCCCGGTCATCCAGGCCGCCTGCAACGCGTCGAATTCCGGCCCGACCCGTACCGCGCCGTCCGGAGCGAACTCGATCCCGGCGCCGGTGGTCCGCAGGGTGGCGGGCATCGCCTCGACCAGCGTGTCGACGCCGACGGCCAACCACGGCTGCGGCAGCACCGCCTGCAGACACCGGGCGATCCCGGACTTGCCGGAACTCGATCCGCCGTTCAACACGATCATGCGGGTCGTCACGACGTCACGATAGTGGCCACCGGCGGTCGGTGGCCCGGGGTGGTCGGTGGGTCAGCTGGCGGGGGTGGGGGAACGCGGGTGGTCACCGGGGTCGCTGTCCAGGCTGAACGGGGAACGCAGCCGGCTCATCCCGGCCTGGCTGAGGTCGGCCGTGGGGGACCGGTCGTCGGGCGCGTCCGGGTCGGGAGCGGCCCGGAACGGATTCAGGTTCGGTGGCGTGAGGTCGGACAAGCTGGGCTCCCAAGGGTTGCGCGCCGCGCGGGCGCGATCACCAGCCGGTCGACGCGATGGTCGACGAGGGGTGCGGAAAAGGTGCGAAAACGCGGCGGGATGGTCCCGTTCGGCCCAGCCGGATCGTCGGCGGGTGCCGGTCGCCGTGCCAGCGTACCGCAGGCCCACCAGGCCCGGTGGCACCGTCTTCCGGAGGTCGCCGAACGAGCGGCGGGGCCGGACCTCGGCCGGGCGGGGCCGGCGGTGTGACCCGGCGTGGCTGCGGGTAGCCGCTGCGGGAGGCTTGTTCACGTTCGTAGACTGGCGCGGTGACCGCACCAGCGCCGATCGTCGCGCCGAGCATCCTCGCCGCGGACTTCGCCCACCTCGCCGACGAGGTCCGGGCGGTCGAGTCCGCCGCGGACTGGTTGCACGTCGACGTGATGGACAACCACTTCGTGCCGAACCTGACCATCGGGCTGCCGGTCGTGCAGAGCCTACTGGCGGTGAGCAAACTGCCGTTCGACGTCCACCTGATGATCGAGGACCCGCGACGGTGGGCACCCGCCTACGCCGACGCCGGCGCCTACAACGTCACCTTCCACGCCGAGGCCTGCGACAACCCGGTCTCGCTCGCCAAGGACCTGCGGGCGGCGGGCGCCAAGGCCGGGCTGGCGATCGACCGGGACACCCCGATCGAGCCCTACCTCGACCTCCTGCCCAGCTTCGACACGCTGCTCATCATGACGATCAAGGCGGGCTTCGGCGGTCAGCGGTTCATCCCTGAACTGCTGGAGAAGGTCCGGACCGCCCGTCGGCACGCCGCCGCCGGGCACCTGCAGCTGCGCATCGAGGTCGACGGCGGGATCGCCGCCGACACGATCGAGCAGGCCGCCGCCGCCGGGGCCGACGCCTTCGTGGCCGGCACCGCCGTCTACGGCGCCACCGACCCGGCCGCCGCCGTCGCCGAGCTGCGCCGGCTCGCCGCGCAGGCCGCCACCGACCAGCCGCCCGCCGGCCAGGGCAGCGCCGCCGGCCAGGACAGCGCCGGTCAGGGCAGCGACCCCGGGCAGGGCAGCTCTGAGCAGGGCAACGCCCGGTCGTGACCGTCGAACCGGCCGAGGAACGGCCCGACCTGATTCTCGTCGTCGACGACGACGACGACATCGCGCGGTTCGTCGAGTTCAACCTTCGACTGCACGGCTTCGACGTGGCGCGGGCGCGAGACGGCCAGGAAGCCCTCGAAATGATCGACAAGCGTCGCCCGGACCTCGCCGTGGTGGACCTGCGGATGCCCCGCGTCGACGGCCTGGAGCTGACCCGGCGGCTGCGCGCCAATCCGATGACCTCGGCCCTGCCGGTGATCATGCTGACCGCCAAGGGGATGACCGTCGACAAGGTGCACGGCCTGACCGCCGGGGCCGACGACTACCTGGTCAAGCCCTTCGACACCGCCGAGCTGATCGCCCGGGTGGGCTCCACGCTGCGCCGCAACAAGGAGTTCCGGGAGGTCTCGCCGCTGACCGGGCTGCCCGGCAACAGCCGGATCCGCCGCGAGATCACCGACCGGGTCCGCAGCGGCGTCGACTACGCGGTCGGCTACATCGACATCGACCGGTTCAAGAGCGTCAACGACCGGTACGGCTTCGTGCGCGGCGACGAGTTCATCGCCGCCCTGGCCCGCTGCCTGCACGGGGCGATGGTGCGGGTCGGCCTGCCGCCGGCCTTCCTCGGCCACATCGGCGGCGACGACTTCGTCATCGTCTGCGCCCCGGAACAGGTGCTGCCGCTGACCAAGCGGGCCGTCGCCGACTTCGAGAACACCGCCGACACGCTCTACGACCCCGACGACGCCCGGCGCGGCTACGTCGAGCTGAAGGACCGGCGCGGCAACATCCAGCGGGCCGCCCTGGTCACCCTCTCGATCGGGGTGTCGCTGTCGGTGCCCGAGCGCCGCTTCACCGACCCGCTGGAGGTGATCGCCGCCGCCTCGGAGATGAAATCGGTCGCCAAGGGACAACCCGGGTCGTTCGTGGCGATGGACCGGCGACGCAGCGACGGACACCGGGGGATCGACCCGCGGACGGCGGCCGCCCGCCGCTCCGGGCAACCCATCGAACCCGACCCGCCCGCCCCCGGCCTGGTCGGCTGACGATTGCCGGACGGGCGCCGACGGAACGGCCAGTGACGCGGGTCACCCGGATGTGAGCTAGGTCGCCCGGGTGACGACGCGGCCCGAAATCCGTGTAAGACTCGCACCATACCCACCACGCGCTGGCGGGACTCGGTGAAATTCCGAACCGGCGGTGATCCGCGGCCCAGGCCACGGTAAGCCCGCGACCCGGTCGACACGTTGTCGAGCGGTGGACCTGGTGAGAACCCAGGGCCGACGGTTGGGCGCGGGCTTCGGCCCGATCCCAGAAAGTCCGGATGGGAGACAGCGCGCGGGACGGACGGGTGTCCGTGGCGGAGCAGTATGTCCGCCGCGCGACGTCCGCCGGGGTCGGTCCGCCGACCCCGCGCTCCGCCACCGCTCGCGGCCGGCACCCCGGCCACCCTCCCCGCCCGCGCGCCGAACAGGTGTACGAGGGGAGCGGGCCGGCAGATGGGGAGCGTCTCCACCGACGAGGCGATGCGCCGCGCGATCGAACTGGCCGCGCGCGGGCTCGGCACCACCAGCCCCAACCCCGTGGTCGGCTGCGTCCTGCTCGACGCCGCCGGGACGATCGTCGGCGAGGGCTTCCACGCGTACGCGGGTGGCCCGCACGCCGAGATCGTGGCGCTCGCCCAGGCCGGCGAGCGGGCCCGGGGCGGCACCGCCGTGGTCACCCTCGAACCCTGCGCGCACACCGGCCGCACCGGCCCCTGCACCGACGCGCTGATCGCCGCCGGGGTCGCCCGGGTGGTGGTCGGCGTCGCCGAGCCCAACCCGGTCGCCAGCGGAGGCACCGCCACCCTGCGCGCCGCCGGGGTCACCGTCGAGACGGGGGTACGCGCCGCCGAGGCCGAGGCCGGCAACATCGCCTGGCTCACCTCGACCCGGCGCGGCTGGCCGTACGTGATCTGGAAGTACGCCGCCACCCTCGACGGGCGGGTCGCCGCCGCCGACGGCAGCAGCATGTGGATCACCGGCGAGGCGGCCCGGATGGACGTGCACAAGCTGCGCGGCACCGTCGACGCCGTCGTCGTGGGGGTCGGCACCGTGCTCGCCGACGACCCCCGGCTCACCGCCCGCAACCTGCGCGACGGCAGCCTCGCCATCCGGCAGCCGCTGCGGGTCGTGGTGGACAGCTCAGGGCGTACCCCCGTCGACGCCCGGGTCCGCGACGCCGCCGCCGACACCTGGATCGTGACCACCGCGGACGTCGGGGCCGACCCCGCCGGCCGGGTCGACCTGGCCGCCATGCTCACCGGGCTGCACCGGCGCGGCGTGCGCGCCGTGCTGCTGGAGGGCGGACCGGTGCTGGCCGGCGCGTTCCTCGCCGCCGGCCTGGTCGACAAGGTCGTCGGCTACCTGGCGCCGAAGCTGCTCGGCGCCGGCCCGGCCGCCCTCGGCGACGCCGGCATCGGCGCCATCTCCGACGTCATCGACCTGGAGTACGTCGACATCACACCGATCGGCGCCGATCTGCGGATCACGGCGCTGCCCCGCAAGAGGGAGGGCTGACGAGATGTTCACCGGCATCGTGGAGGAGTTGGGCGAGGCGGGCCGCCTCGACTGGCACGGCGACGGCGGCGTGCTGGCGGTACGCGGACCCCTGGTGGCCGCCGACGCCAGGCACGGCGACTCGATCGCCGTCAACGGGGTCTGTCTGACCGTCGTCGACGTCGACGGCGAGGGCTTCACCGTGGACGTGATGAAGGAGACCTTCGACCGCAGCTCGCTGGGGACCCTGGCCCCCGGCGACCCGGTCAACCTGGAACGGGCCGCCACCCTGGCCACCCGGCTCGGCGGGCACCTCGTGCAGGGCCACGTCGACGGGGTCGGCGCGGTGCTGGCCCGCGACCCCGGCGACCGCTGGGAGGACGTGACGTTCTCGCTGCCGCCCGGCCTGTCCCGCTACCTGGTGGAGAAGGGCTCGATCACCGTGGACGGGGTGTCGCTGACCGTGGTCTCGGTCACCGACGACAGCTTCGCCGTCAGCCTCATCCCCACCACCCTCGCCGCGACGACGCTCGGCCACAAGCAGGTCGGCGCCCTGGTAAATCTGGAGGTCGATGTGATCGCCAAGTACGTCGAGAAGATGGTCACCGGGGTGCGGTCATGACCGCCGCGGAGCCGGTGTTCGCGCCGATCGAACAGGCGGTGGCCGAGATCGCCGCCGGCCGGCCGGTGGTCGTGGTCGACGACGCCGACCGGGAGAACGAGGGCGATCTGATCTTCGCCGCCGAGCTGGCCACCCCGGAGCTGTTGGCCTTCATGGTCCGGCACACCTCCGGGTACGTCTGCGTGCCGCTGACGGCCGACGACTGCGACCGCCTCGAACTGCCGCCGATGTACCACACCAACCAGGACCGGCGGGGCACCGCGTACGCGGTGGCGGTGGACGCCCGGGAGGGGGTGGGCACCGGCATTTCGGCCGCCGACCGGGCGCACACCATCCGGCTGCTCGCCGACCCGGCCACCGACCCGACCGACCTGGCCCGCCCCGGCCACGTGGTGCCGCTGCGGGCGGCGGCCGGCGGGGTGCTGCGCCGGCCCGGCCACACCGAGGCCGCCGTCGACCTGGCCCGGCTGGCCGGGCTGCGACCCGCCGGGGTGCTCTGCGAGCTGGTCAACGACGACGGCACCATGAAGCGGCTGCCGGACCTGGTGCCGTTCGCCGCCGAGCACGGCCTCACGCTGATCTCGATCGCCGACCTGATCGCCTACCGCCGGCGCACCGAGCAGCAGATCGAGCGGGTCGTCGACACCAGGCTGCCCACCGAGTTCGGGCTCTTCGAGGCGGTCGGCTACCGGGCCGCCCACGAGCAGGCCGAACACATCGCGCTGGTCTACGGCGAGATCGGCGACGGCCGGGACGTGCTGGTCCGGGTGCACTCCGAGTGCCTGACCGGGGACGTCTTCGCGTCGCTGCGCTGTGACTGCGGCCCGCAGCTGCACGCCGCGCTGGCCCGGGTGGTCGCCGAGGGGCGCGGGGTGGTCCTCTACATGCGCGGCCACGAGGGCCGGGGGATCGGGCTGCTGCACAAGCTGCAGGCGTACCAGTTGCAGGATCTCGGCCGCGACACGGTGGACGCCAACCTCGACCTGGGGCTGCCGGCCGACGCCCGCGACTACGGCACCGGCGCGCAGATCCTCTACGACCTCGGGGTGCGCTCGATGCGGTTGCTGACCAACAACCCGGCCAAGCGGGCCGGCCTGGAGGGGTACGGCCTGACCATCGTCGGCCGGGAGCCGATGCCGGTGCGCCCCACCCCGGAGAACGTGCGCTACCTGCGTACCAAGCGGGACCGGATGGGTCACCTGCTGGACGGCCTGGACGCCGAGGTGCGCCCGTTCGGTGCGGGCGTGAACGGTGCGGGCGTGAACGGTGCGGGCGTGAACGGTGCGGGCGTGAACGGTGCGGCCGGCCAGGTTGTGAAGGGAGTGGGGTAGTGGCGGGTTTCGGGGAACCGGGCGCGGACGCGGTCGACGCCACCGGGCTGACCGTCGGCGTGGTGGCGGCCCGCTGGCACGGTGAGCTGACCGACCACATGGTGGCCCGGGCCACCGAGGCGGCCCGGGCCTGCGGCGCCGCCGACGTGGTGGTGGCCCGGGTGGCCGGCTCGGTGGAGCTGCCGGTGGTCGCCCAGGCGCTGGCCCGCCGCTGCGACGTGGTGGTCGCGCTCGGCGTGGTGGTCCGCGGCGCCACCGCCCACTTCGACTACGTCTGCCGGTCGGTCACCGACGGGCTGACCCGGGTCGCCCTGGACGCCTCGGTCCCGGTCGCGCACGGCGTGCTGACCGTGAACACCATCGAGCAGGCCCGGGACCGGGCCGGCCTGCCCGGCTCCGCCGAGGACAAGGGGTGGTCGGCCACGGTGGCCGCGCTGGAGGCGGCGCTGGCGATCCGGTCGATCCGGCAGCCGTCGGCCGCCGTCCGGTAGCGCGGACCCGGTCATCGCGGTTTTCGGTATGCCGACGATATGGGCCGACTCGTAGCATTCAGGGCATGCGGGTGCTGGTCGTCGAGGATGAACCACTGCTGGCGGAGGCGATCCGCGACGGGCTGCGGCTGTCGGCGATCGCGGCCGACCTCGCCGGTGACGGCGATACGGCGCTGGAGCTGCTGAGCGTCAACACCTACGACATCGCCGTCCTCGACCGCGACATTCCCGGCCCCTCGGGCGACGAGATCGCCGAGAGCATCGTCGCCTCGGGCAGCGGCATGCCGATTCTGATGCTCACCGCGGCCGACCGGCTCGACGACAAGGTCTCCGGGTTCGGGCTCGGTGCCGACGACTACCTCACCAAGCCGTTCGACCTGCGGGAGCTGGTGCTCAGGATCAGGGCGCTCGACCGCCGGCGGGCGTACAGCAGGCCGCCGGTGCGGGAGATCGCGGGCCTGCGGCTGGATCCGTTCCGCCGCGAGGTCTACCGGGACGGTCGGTACGTGGCGCTGACCAGGAAGCAGTTCGCCGTGCTCGAGGTCCTCGTCGGTGCCGAGGGCGGTGTGGTCAGCGCCGAGGAGCTGTTGGAGCGGGCCTGGGACGCCAACGCCGACCCGTTCACCAACGCCGTCCGCATCACCGTCTCGGCCCTGCGTAAACGCCTGGGCGAGCCCTGGCTGATCGCCACCGTCGCCGGCGTCGGCTACCGCATCGACACCGACGCGGAGCCCGGCGTGGGGCGGGCGGACGGTGATCGTGGTTAGGGCGCCCGGCTTGAGCGTGCGCCTCAAACTCACCCTCAGCTACGCCGGGTTCCTGATGCTGGCCGGCGCCCTGCTGCTCGCCGTGGTGTGGGCGTTCCTGCTGCGCTACGTACCCGAGAAGATCTACGCGCCCCGGGCCGATGCCGAGGGCAATTTCGCCCCCGGGTTGCCCGGGCCGGACCGCTCCGCCCTGGTGGACGCCTTCGCCCCGAAGGCGGCCGCGGTGCTGGCCCTGCTGCTGATCTTCGGTCTGCTGGGCGGCTGGCTCCTCGCGGGGAGCATGCTCGCACCGCTGACCCGGATCACGAACGCCACCCGCCAAGCCGCCAACGGATCACTCTCCCACCGGATCCAGTTGGAGGGCCGCCAGGACGAGTTCCGGGAACTCGCCGACGCCTTCGACACCATGCTCGCCCGGCTGGAAGCGCACAACGCCGAACAGCAGAGATTCGCCGCGAACGCCTCCCACGAGCTGCGCACCCCGCTGGCGATCACCCAGACCCTGCTCGACGTGGCCGGCGACGACCCGAACAGCAACGCCGCCGAGCTTGTCGACCGCCTCCGCTTCGTCAACACCCGGGCGATCGACCTCACTGAGGCGCTGCTCCTGCTCAGCCGCGCCGACCAGCGGTCCTTCACCCGGGAACAGGTCGACCTGTCCCTGCTGGCGGAAGAGGCCGCGGAGGCGCTGCTCCCGCTCGCGGAGAAACGCGGCCTCACCATCGAGACCTCGGGCGACATCACCCCCACCGTCGGCTCCCACCCGCTGCTGCTGCAGCTGACCACCAACCTCGTGCACAACGCGATCGTCCACAACGTGGCTGAACAGGGCGCGGTGTGGGTGACGACAAGCGTCGCGCCCGGGACCGCGGTGCTCACGGTCGAGAACACCGGCGCGAAGCTCTCGCCGCAGCTGGTCGCCACCATCGTCGAGCCGTTCCAGCGCGGCACCGGACGGGTCCGCGACGGCCAGGCGGGGGTCGGCCTCGGCCTGGCGATCGTCAGGAGCATCGCCCAGGCACACGACGGAACCCTCTCTCTCACCCCTCGGCCCGCCGGCGGGCTCCGCGTGACGGTGCGGCTACCCGCCGCCGGGCGGTGACACCCCGGCGGCGGTGGTGGGTCCCGCCCGGCTCGACTATTCCGATGGGGAAGTCGAAGTAGGTGTCCGGATAGGGTTCGTCTCTCAGCGTGTAGTGCCACCACTCGCTGTCGTACCGGTCGAAGCCACAGTCCGCCATGATCGAGCAGAGGCGCTGACGGTTTCCCGCCTCGACCGGCGTGATTCCGGCAGCTCCGTGATGGGAGATCGGATCCATCAGATCATGGGGGCCGCCCATGGCGGCCAACTCGCCGGTGCCCAGGTGGTAGAGCGTCAGGTCGACGGTGCTGCCCCGGCTGTGACCCGACCTGGCGGCCACGTACCCCTGCGCGAACATCTCGCGCCGGTCGATGTTCGGGTAGTGCCGCGGCTTGGTCCGACCATCCTCCGGCTGTCTCGACCAGTGCAGGAAGCGGTCCACGGCGCGTTGCGGACGATAGCCGTCCCAGAGGAGCAGGCCGAAGCCCATCGACTCGGCCCGCTCCTGCGCGGCTTCGAGGGCCGCGCACAGGGCCGTCGTGCCGACGATCCGGTTCACCAGATACCCGTCCACCGGCTTGCCGGTGAAGTTGTCCCAGGTGGCGTACTTGGCGTCCCAGCGAATGCGGGGAACGATCTCGTCGACGAAGACGAAGCCGGCCTTCACTGCGACTTCCCCGTCAGCGCCAGCGACACGACCCGGTCGATCACCTCGGCGAGCGGCACCCCGGCGGCCGCCATCATCCTCGGATAGCGGCTGTACGAGGTCAGGCCGGGCATCGTGTTGACCTCGTTGAGGACCACAGTGCCGTCCCCGGTGAGGAACAGGTCCACCCGCGCCAGCCCGCGGCACCCCAGCGCCCGGTAGATGGCCTTCGCCGTCTCCTGGACGAGCACGCGCGATTCGGCCGGGATGTCAGCCGGAACCACGAAGGTCGAGTTCTCCGAACCGGTCTCAGGTCGGCTCTCCTGGTGGATCCTGAAGAAGCCATGGGAGAGCGCGACCCGATCCACCTCGCCCACGAACAGCTCCGGATCGTTGCCCAGAACGGCGCAGCCGACCTCGCTGCCGACCACGGCCTCCTCGACCAGCACCTTCGAGTCGTACCGTCTCGCGGACTCCACCGCCCCCGGCAGGTCGGCAGCGCGGGACACCTTGCTCACGCCGAAGGACGACCCCGACCGGGCCGGCTTCACGAACACGGGATAGGTGAACAGGTCGGGGTCGGGATTCTCGTTCCCCGGCACCGTCCGGAAGTTCGGCGTGGCGATGCCCGCGCTGCCGGCGACGGTGTAGGTGAGCGCCTTGTCCATGCACAGGGCGGAACTCTGCACGTCGCAGCCGACGTAGGGGATGCCGGCCAGCTCCAGCAGACCCTGCATCGCGCCGTCCTCGCCCAGCCTGCCGTGCAGCACGGGAAACACCAGGTCGAGGCCGATCGCCTCGTACCGACCCCGGTCCAGGACGAGCAGTCCGTGGACGGCGCGGTCCGCGGACAACACAACCGGACGGCAGTCGGCGTCCGCCCAGTCCGCCTCCGGCCCGGCGCAGAGCTGCCAGGCGCCGCCGGTCGTGATCCCGAGGTAGAACGGTTCGTACCGGTCGGGGTCGAGGTGCCGGGCGACCTCCCGCGCCGACTTGACGGAGATGGGGTGCTCCTCGGAAGAGCCCCCGAAAACGATTCCGATCCGCACCCTATCCATGCTGCTTCCCGCCTCCAAATTCCCGACAATTGATGAGACTGTTCTCCACGATGTCGCTCAGGGCATGGTCCGTGTAGTACGCGGTGTGCCCGGTGACAATCACATTCGGAAGTTCCTGCAGCCGCAGCAGCGACTTGCACTCGATGGGCTTTCCTCTGCGGTCGGCGTAGAAGATTCCTTCCTCGCCTTCGACGACATCCAACGCGGCCCCGCCCAGCCGGCCGCTGTCGAGCGCCGCCACAAGCGCCTCGGTGTCGACGAGCGCGCCACGTCCGGTATTGACGAGGTAGGCGTCCCGCTTCATCCGCTCGATGCGTTGTCGATCCAGGAGATGACGCGTCCTGGCGGTGAGTGGCGCGTGGAGCGTGACGATGTCACTGCGCCGCAGCAGCTCATCGAGCGGAACGTAGTCGGCCGGCACCTTGCGGCGGCGGTCGTGCGCCAGTATCCGGCAGCCGAACCCCCGCAGCCGGGCGATGACCGCGGCGCCGATCCGCCCGGTCCCCACCACCCCCACGGTCAGGTCGCGCAGTTCCCTGCCGCGGGCATCATCCAGCCGGTAATCGTGGACGTCCGCCCGGCGGAGAGTCGATTTCGCATGTCGCACGGCCATCAGCATCAGCATCAGGGTGTAGTCGGCCACGCTGTCCGGCGAATAGGCGACATTGCCGACCGCGATGCCGACGCGCTCGGCGTGGTCCAGATCGATGTGGTTGTATCCGATGCTCCTGGTGGAGATGTACCGCACGCCGACCCGGCTGAGCGCCGAAAGAGTGCCGGGTGCGATGTCGGACCGGTGGCTGACGCTGATGCACCTGTTGCCGACGGCCAGGTCCGCATTTGCCTCGGACACCGGCTCGTCGGTGATGGTCGGCTCGACGCCGAGGCGGGGCGCCAGCTCCCGGAACAGGGCGGCCTCGTCCGGCCCGCACCCATAGATCGTGACGCCCACTGCTGGGTGACTCATGCCGCCCAGTCAAGGTGAGGCGGCGTTGCCGGCGCGTATGCGCTTTCCGATATGCCGAAGATAAGAGCCGGGCCGGTCAGAGCCGGCCGGCCTCGATGATGCGGCGGAGGAACTGCCGGGTACGCGGCTCGGTCGGCTCGCCGAGGACCTGTTCCGGCGGGCCCTGCTCGATCAGCGTGCCACCGTCGAGGAAGCAGACCCGGTCGGCGACCTGCCGGGCGAAGGTCATCTCGTGGGTGGCGATCAGCATCGTCATGCCGTCCGCCTTCAGACCTCGGATCATCGTCAGCACCTCGCCGACCAGCTCCGGGTCCAGCGCGGAGGTCACCTCGTCGAGCAGCAGCAGCCGGGGTGAGTTCACCAGCGCCCGGACGATCGCCACCCGTTGCTGCTGGCCGCCGGAGAGCCGGTCCGGGTACGCGCCGGCCCGGTCCGCCAACCCCACCCGGTCCAGCAGCTCCCGGGCCTGTGCCTCGGCGTCGGCGCGCGCCCGCCGGTGCACCCGCACCGGGGCCAGGGTGATGTTGTCCAGCACCGTCAGGTGCGGGAACAGGTTGTACGCCTGGAAGACCATCCCGATCCGGCGGCGTACCCGGTCGGGGTCCACCCCAGGGGCGGTGATGTGCTCGCCGTCCAGCCAGATCGTCCCGTCGTCGATCTCCTCCAGCAGGTTCACGCAGCGCAGCAGCGTCGACTTGCCGGACCCGGAGGCGCCGATCAGGGCCACCACCTCGTGCTCGGCCACCTGAAGGTCGAACCGGTCCAGCACCACCCGGCCGCCGAACACCTTGCGCAGGCCGTGGCAGGCCAGCACCGCCGGCGTACCCGGATCGGGGTTGTCGGGCATGTCAGCTCCCGGCCTGGCGGCGGGCGGCGCGCAGCGTCACGTAGTCGGTGACCGCGATCAGCGGGGCGGCCAGCAGCACGAACAGCACCCCGGCGACGATGTACGGGGTGAAGTTGAAGGTCTGCGCGGTGGCGATCTGGGCGGCCCGGACCGCGTCGATCGGCCCGGCCAGCGCCACCAGCCCGACGTCCTTCTGCAGGGCCACGATGTCGTTGAGCAGCGGTGGGGCGACCCGGCGGACGGCCTGCGGCAGCACCACGTGCCGCATCGTCTGCCGGTAGGTCAGTCCCAGCGACCGGGCGGCGGCGAGCTGGCTGGGATGCACCGACTCGATCCCGGCCCGGAACACCTCGGCCAGGTAGCCGCTGTAGGTGAGCACCAGCGCCGCGCCGCCGAGCACCAGCACCGACGGCATGCCCTGCAACCGCAGACCCGGTACGCCGAGGGTGAGCACGTAGAGCACGATGATCAGCGGCAGGCCCCGGAAGGCGTACGTGTAGCCGGTGGCCAGCGCCCGGACCGGGAAGAAGACCGGCCCCCGCAGGGTGCGCAGGGTGGCCACCAGCAGCCCGACGGCGAGCGCGCCGAGCGCGCAGAAGACCAGCAGCCGGATGTTGAGCCAGAGCCCGTCGACGATCGACGGCAGCGCCGCGCGGGCCACCTCGGCGTTCAGGAAGGACTGGCGCACCCGTTCCCAGCCGGGTGCGCCGGTCACGCCGAGGACGAGCAGAAGTCCCAGTACGCCGGTGGAGGCGGCGGCGACCAGTACCGAACGGACGGTCTGCCGACGCCGGTGACGCAGCCGGTCGAGCTGGGGGTCGGAGGGGACGTACGGCGGTGCGGTCACGCGAGTTCGGGTGCTCCCGCGCTCTCGGAGAGCCACTTGCGCTCCAGTTCGGCGAGGGTGCCGGCGCTGCGGAGATCGTTGACGGCGGTGCTCACGCAGCCGACCAGCGGCGAGTCCTTCTCCATCAGCAGGCCGAAGGTCTCCGGCAGGCCGACCTGCGGCAGCTGGCCGACCAGTTTCGCGTCCTTGAGCTCGGCGGTTGTCATGTAGAACGCGGTGGGCAGGTCGACGACCAGGCCGTCGAGCTGGCCGTTCTGCAGGGCCTTCTTGGCGTCGTCGTTGGTGTTGTAGACCTGCGGTTCGGTCTTCGGCTTGATCAGGTCGGTGATCGCCTGGTAGCTGGTGGTGCCGACCTGCGCGCCGAGCTTCGCGTTCTGCAGGTCACCCAGCGACGCCCCGTCGGCGATCTTGGAGGACTTCAGCGCGATCACCGCCTGCCGCACCAGGTAGTACGGGGCGGAGAAGTCGACCGCCTGCTTGCGCTCCTCGGTGATCGAGAACTGGTTGATGTCGAAGTCGAACTCCTTCGCCCCGGGCGCGATCGCGGTGTCGAACCGGGTCCGCACCCAGACCACGTCCTCGCGGGCGTAGCCGAGCTTCTCGGCGACCGCGTAGGCGACGTTGGACTCGAAGCCCTCGCCGTTCTCGGGCTTGTTGTCGACGAACCACGGCGCGTACGCCGGCTCGTCGGTGGCGATGGTGAGCTTGCCGGCGGTCCTGGTCTGCATCGTGTCCTTGCTGCACGTCGCGGGACCGACGACCGGTTCGGTGGGGGCTTCCTCCGGTGAGCACGCGACCAGCGCGGCCAGGAGGGCGCCCGCTGTCGCGAGCGCTATCGGTATAGATCGTTTGGCCATGCTGGAAAGCATAGACACGTCTCGACGGCGGTCCACCTCGTGTCACCCGGCCGGGTCGGGTTTCCTACTCTGCGCTGGTGAACGGTCACCGACTGGCGGTAAACCGGAGCGGGAACCGGCGCGTCATCCAGGGGTGACGCTTGACGTGGTGATCGATCCGCGCATCGGGAGGGCCGTGGCGCAGCCGCAGACACCGGCGTGGGAAGCGGACGAGGCGGTCACCCGGCTGTTCGCCAGCCACTACCGGCCCCTGGTCCGGCTGGCCAGTCTGCTGCTGCACGATCGGGACGCGGCCGAGGAGGTCGTGCAGGAGGCGTACGCGGCGCTGCACGGCCGGTGGGCCCGGCTGCGCGGCACCGAGAAGGCGGTCGGCTACCTGCGGGTGACGGTGGTGAACCGGTGCCGGTCGGCGCTGCGGCACCGCAAGGTCGTCGAGACCCACCTGGCGACCGTCCGGCAGGGTCCGGACGCGCCCAGCGCCGAGGCCGGCGCGTTGGACCTGCTCCAGCACGACGAGATCCGTACCGCGCTGCGCCGCCTGCCGCCCCGCCAGCGGGAGGCGGTGGTGCTGCGCTACTACGCCGAGCTCTCCGAGGCGGAGACCGCCGAGGCGATGAAGGTCAGCCGGGGCGCGGTGAAGAGCCACACCTCGCGCGGCCTGGCGGCGCTGCGGCGCACCCTGGAGGCACTGCGGTGACCGGCTCCGACCAGCTCGACGCCGACGAGGAGCGGCTGCGCCGGGCGCTGCGCGCCGCGGCGGACCAGATCGAGGTACGCCCCGACGCCCTGTCGGCGATCCAGGACCGGATTCTGGCCGAGCGCTCCACCGGCCTGCGGGGTTTGGCGCGGGCCTGGTGGCCGGGACGCACCACCGGGGCACGCGGGCGGGTCGGCGCGTTCTGGCGCCGGTCGGTGCCGGCGGCGGCCGGCGCGGTGACCCTGGCGACGGCGGTCACCATCGGGATGGCGGTGATCCCCGAGCCGGCCCCGGCGCCCGCACCGATCGGCGGCCAGGAACGGTACACCCCCGGCCCGAGTCCGGTGGGCATCGCGGCGGTGGCGGTCTACTACCTGGGTGATCCGCCCGGCTCGGGCGAGGTGCCCGGCGGCTTCGACGATCCGGACGGCGACCTGGGTGGGCGGCCCGACGGGTCGGGTGAGCCGGTTGGCGAGGTGGGCGAAGTGGCGCGGCCGAGGCTCTACCGGGAGTTCCACCGGCTCGACGTGGGGGACGCCTCGGCGGCGGCGTGGGTGGCCGCCGCCGTCCGCCGGATGCTCGACCCGCGCGGCCCGGACGACCCGGACTACGCCAGCGGCTGGCCGACCGGCGCCCGGTTGCGGGATGCCCGGGTGAGCCAGGGGGTCGCCACCGTCGACCTGTCCGGGGCGGGGACCAACGGGGTGCCCGCGGCGACGGCCCGGCAGGCCGTCCAGCAACTGGTCTGGACGGTGACCGCCGTGGCCGGTGTCGACGGCGTCCGCATCCAGCTCGACGGGGTGGCCGTCGACCGGCTCTGGGGCGCGGTCGACGTGCGCGGTGTCCAGCGCCGGGGTCCGGCGGTCGACGCGCTCGCCCCGGTCTGGCTGGTCGCCCCCCAGCACGGCGTATTCGTCGGGCGGAACGTGGCCGTACACGTGGCGGGGATCGTCGCCGGGGCAATCGTCCACCTGCGGGTACGCCAGGACAGCCGGATCGTCGAGGAGCGGGCGCTGAATCTGTCGGCCGGCCACCCGGCGCAGGGGGAGGCGCGGGTCACGCTGCGGCTGCCGCCCGGCGAGTACCTGCTGCAGGCGTACACGATCTCGGCGGCGGACGGCGCGGAGCGGTACATCGACGATCACCGGATCGAGGTGCGCTGACCGGTCCGTCAGGTGGCCGGGGTGCGACCCGGCCGCCGGGCCGGCGGCGGAAGCTGCGACAATTCGGCCCTGTGAAGACGTTCGAGGAGCTGTTCGCCGAGCTGCAGGCCAAGGCGGCGGCCGGGACGCCGGGCTCGGCGACCGTGGCCGCGCTGGAACGCGGCGTGCACGCGATCGGCAAGAAGGTCGTCGAGGAGGCGGCCGAGGCGTGGATGGCGGCCGAGCACGAGGGCCCGGAACGCGCCGCCGAGGAGATCTCCCAACTGCTGTACCAGGCCCAGGTGCTGATGCTCGCCAGCGGCCTGGAACTCAAGGACGTCTACCGACATCTGTGAGTGCCCCTGCCGGTCCCGCCGCACCGCCGCGGCGCACCGGCCGCGCGTCGACCCGATCTGATTCCGATCCGCTCGATCGAAGGAGCACCCGCATTATGCTGCGCATCGCCATCCCCAACAAGGGCACCCTGTCCCGCCCGGCCGCCGAGATGCTGCGCGAGGCCGGCTACCGCCAGCGCCCCGACGACCGCGACCTGGTCTGCCGGGACGAGGCCAACGACGTCGAGTTCTTCTACCTGCGCCCCCGCGACATCGCCACCTACGTCGGCTCCGGCGATCTGGACCTCGGCATCACCGGCCGGGACCTGCTCGTCGACTCGGGCAGCCCGGCCGAGGAGGTCGTCGACCTGTCCTTCGGCGGGGCCACCTTCCACTTCGCCGCCCGGCCGGAGACCCTGACGTCGACCGACGAGATCGGCGGCCGGCGGATCGCCACCGCGTACCCGGGGGTGGTGGAGCGGCACCTGGCCGAGCGGGCCATGAAGGCCGACGTGATCCGCCTGGACGGCGCGGTCGAGAACGCCGTCCAGCTCGGCGTCGCCGACGTGATCGCCGACGTGGTGGAGACCGGCGCCACCCTGCGCCAGGCCGGCCTGGTGATCGTCGGCGAGCCGATCCTGCGCTCCTCGGCGGTGCTGATCCGCCAGCTCGGCAAGGCCACGAACGGCCAGGCGGAGCAGCTCATCCGCCGGCTGCACGGGGTCCTGGTGGCCCGCCGGTACGTGATGCTCGTCTACGACGTACGCGCCGACCTGCTGGAGCAGGCGACCGCGCTGACGCCCGGCATCGAGTCGCCGACCATCTCGCCGCTGCACCGGGAGGGCTGGGTGGCCGTGCAGGCGATGGTGCCCCGCGCCGACCTGCACCGGATCATGGACGAGCTGTACGACGTGGGCGCCCGCGCCATCCTGGTCACCGACATCCACGCCTGCCGGCTGTAGCCGGTCCGTCGGGCACGCGGGTCGCCGGAGCGGCAATCGGCGAACAGGTCGCAGACCGGCCCGGTCAGGCTCACCTGACCGTGGCTGGCCTGGCGTACGAGGCGGAGTCGGCACCCCAGCGCTGGCCCCGCCTCGTAACGCCCTCGTCCCGGTGGCCGTCCGGGACGAATGACGCGGTGCTCAGCCAGCGCGCGCCGGCGTCGCCTGTTGCGCCACGCCGATTGTGGCGTCCTGCTCCGCCGCGTGGGTCCGCCGCTCGCCAAGTGTCAGCGCGACCACGGCACCGAGCAGCACGACCGAGCCCACGACAGCGGTCCCCGTGAGCCGCTCGTCGAGCAGCAGCATCGCGATGCCGGCGGCGGTGATCGGTTCGATCAGCGCGATCACCGACGCGGTGGTCGCCCGAACCACGGCCAACCCGGCGAAGAACAGGGTGTACGCCAGAGCGGTCGGGGCGAATCCGAGGTAGGCGACCAGGCCGAGCACCTGACCGGCGTCACCCGAGGTTGGCAACAGCCCTTCGAACAGGGCGAAGGGGAGCAGGCACCCCATCCCGACGGCGAACCCGCCCAACGCCATCGTGTGTGGACCATCGTTCCTGCCGTCACGGCCCATTTTCCGGTTGAGCAGGGTGACGCCGGCGTACCCCCCGGCGGAGAGCAGAGCGTAGGCCACCCCCAGCACCGGCGCCGACGCGGTACTGGCGCTCCCGCCCCCCACCAGGAGAACCAGTCCGACCAGCGCCATGGTGACCACCATGGCGCCGCTCGTGCCCAGCCGTTCGCCCATCAGGAGGCGGGAACCGAGCGCGATGAGGACCGGTCCGGATCCCAGAGTCACCACCGTCGCGATGGCCAGCCCCGCGTGACCGACAGCTGCGAAGTAGGCGGTCTGGTAGACGGCCAGCCCCACTCCTGTCGCTACCACCTGCCGCCAGCTGACCCGGACCGGGGCCGCCGTACGGCGCCGGATCACCAGGTGAACGGTGGCGAGGAGCGAGACCCCGCCGGCGAATCGCCAGAATGAAACCGCCACGGGTCCCATTCCGCTGGTTTCGTAGAGGACAGCGGCCGCGGCGCCACCGGTTCCCCAGGCAGCCGCCGCCACGCAGATGTAGAAAATGCCGCGACCCACGGACGGGCGCAGGATTGTATTCACATGATTCTCCATTGTCATCGCCGCCCGGGCGCCACAGACGCACCCGGGCTCAGGAAGTCGGAGCCGGGTCAGGGCGCGTTCGCTACCGACTTGGTGGTGGCGGCGAGACAATGAGGAAAAGCACGAGGACACCCTACGCTCGTCCCCGCCTTCGGTGGCCGCTTCGGTCGGGGCCCAAACTGAGGGCAGCCCGACCGGATCTCCTGGACCGAGCTGGCACAGGGCCAGGTGCGTGAGTGACGGCAATCACACGGGGGCGGGACCCCAACCGGGTGGGCCGGTCGTCTTACCGGATGTGAGAACCGGCATGGACGCGGCTGACGAGGGCGAACTCGTGCGACGCATCGCGCGTGGAGACCGGCCGGCGTTCGACGAGCTCTACCGGCGTACCGCGCCGTGGCTGGAAGTGCGCCTGCACCGCCGGTGCGCCGACACCGACCTGGTAGCTGAGGTGCTGCAGGACACGTACCTGGCGGTCTGGCGGGCGGCGGGCAGCTTCGCCGGCGCCCGGGTCAAGGGCGGCGGTGGGGCGGACGGGAGCGCGGTGGGCTGGCTGTGGACCATCGCCGCCCACCGACTGGTCGACGCGTTCCGCCGTCGGGCGCGCAACGACCAGGTGCCGCGGGTGCGGCTGATGCCGACCGCGGCGCCCGCCGCCGAGGACGAGGTGATGGCCGCCCGGGTCGGCCAGGAACTGGAGCAGGCCCTGCTCGCCCTGTCGCCCGAGGTTCGGGCCGCGCTGCGGGCCACCGTCCTCGACGGGCTCTCCATGCGCGAAGCGTCGGTGCTGCTGGGCGTACCGGAGAACACCGTCAAATCCCGCGTACGCCGGGCCCGGATCTTCCTGCGGGAGGCGCTGTCATGACCACCCATCCCACCCTGGCGCAGATCGACCGCTACGCCGCCGGGGATCCCGGGCTCGACGAGCCGAGCGTCTGGGCAATCGAGGTACACCTCGAGGACTGCCCCGACTGTCGTGCCCGCCTGGCCGGCAGTACCACCGCCGACACCCGGGCCGTGATCGATCGGGTCGCGATGGTCCTGGATCGCGAGCTCGCCGCCACGCCGGCACCCGCCGGCCGTACCCGGTCCTGGTCGGTGCTGCGGCACCGGTGGTTCGTCGGCACCCTCCTGCCGTGGCTGGGCATGACCGCCGCGGTGCTCGGCTGCGCCGCTCTGCTCAGCACGCTGCGGACCGGGCTGCCCTCGGTCGTGCTGCTGATCGCGCCGGTGGCGCCGCTGCCCGGCGTGGCAGTCGCCTGGCATCGTCGGGCCGACCCGGCCTGGGAGTTGATCGCCGCCACTCCCGCCGCTGGTCTGACCATGCTGCTGCGGCGTACCGCAGCGGTCCTGGCGTTCGTCACTCCCGCGCTCGCCCTGGCCGGCGCCGGCACCGGAGCGTCGCTTGCCCTGATGCTGCTGCCCTGCCTCGCGTTCACCGCCGCCGCGCTCCTGCTGGGAACCTTCGTCGGAGTACGCCGGGCCGCGATCGGACTGCTGGCGGGCTGGACACTCGCGGTGGTGGCGCCCAGCCTCGCCACCGCCCGGATCCCGACGGTCATGGGAACGGAGAGCGTCCGCGTCTGGGCGCTGACCACGGTCGTGCTCACCGCCATGGCCCTGCTGCGGGTCGACGGATTCCGGCGCATGTCCCACGGCGACTAGTCGCCACATCCGCGAGCCGGCCATCCGGTCCGGCCAGGCACCCTGCTCGCCGACGATCACCGAAGGAAACGATGACGATGCGTGCCGTACGTGCGGTCGAGACGACCGCCACCACCCATCCCTGGGCGATCCACACCGAGGGCCTACAGGTCCGGGCCGGGCGGCACCTGGCCGTCAACGGCCTCGACCTCACGCTGACCACCGGCGTACACGGACTGCTCGGCCCGAACGGCGCCGGCAAGACCACCCTGATGCGCGCCCTGGCGACCGTCCTGACTCCGTCGGGCGGGCGGCTGACGCTGCTCGGACACCCGGTCGACGGCCGCTCCGACCTGCGCCCGGTACGCCGCGTTCTGGGTTACCTGCCCCAGCATTTCGGCTTCTACCCGCGGTTCACGGTTCGCGAGTTCGTCGGGTACGTCGGCTGGCTCAAGGAGATGCCGAAGGGCGACATCCCGGCGGCGGTGCAGCGCGCCATCGATCGGGTGGGGCTGACCGCCAAGGCTGACGCCCGGCTGAAGACGCTCTCCGGCGGCATGCTGCGCCGGGCCGGCATCGCGCAGGCCATCGTCAACGACCCGCGAATCCTGCTGCTCGACGAGCCGACCGTCGGCCTGGACCCGGAACAGCGACTCGACTTCCGCGAGCTGCTGCGTGACCTCGGCACCGACAGTTGCGTACTGGTCTCCACCCACCTGGTCGAGGATGTCGCGGCGGCCTGCACCGACGTCGTTCTGATCAACGAGGGCCGCCTGGTGTGGCGGGGCACCCCCGAGGTGCTGGCCGCGCAGGGCGACCATGGTCACGCCGGCGACAGCCCGGCCGAGCGGGGCTACTCCGCACTCCTGCGCCAGCACCGCGCGGAGGCCACCCGATGAACGAGCGTGGCGAGCGGATGGCGCCCCGAAAGCGGAGGGCCGGTATGAGCGTGCTCGGGATCGAGCTGCGCCGTTCCGCGGCGGTCGGTGCCGCGCTGATCACGCTGGTGGTCGGGGTCGGCGCACTGTATGTGGCCACCGCCCGGTGGTCGAGTGGCTGGATGGCGTTGGCCCTGACCGTCCGGGAGTACCTGCTCCTGTTGTGGCCACTGGCCCTTGCCGCCGGCGCCTGGCAGGGTCGACGGGAGCACCGGGCGAAGGTCGGCGAGCTGTTCGCCACCACCGCCCGACCCCGGGCTGGGCGGACGCTGCCGGTGCTCGTGGCGATGGCCCTCACCCTCGGGGTCGCCTACCTGCTGGTGACCGCGGCGGGCCTCGCCTGGATCGTCACCACCGCCCAGTACCGTCCGCTGCTGGACTTCGTCGTCGTCACCGGGGTCGGTGTGCTGTCCCTGATCGCCGCGGCCTGGCTCGGGCTGGGGATCGGGCGGCTGCTTCCCGTCCTGGTGACCGCGCCGGCGCTGGCGGTGGGCGGCGTTCTGCTGGTCTTCTTCGGCACGATCGGGCCGCCGGACTGGGTGGCCGCGGCGATCTCGCCGGCCCACGGCTCGACTTCGTTCCACGCCTACCAGACGGTCGACAGCCGGGTCAGCGGCGCGCTCGCGATCTGGATGATCACGCTCGCCGTCGCTGGCGCGCTGCTGTTCGTGGGGAACGGCAGGTGGGGCCGGACGGCGGCGGTGGTGCCGGTGGTACTCGGGCTGGTGGCGGCGCTGGCAGTCGTCCCCCGCGACAAGGACGTGCTCAACTGGCCGATCGACCCGGTCGCGCGGGAGCTCGTGTGCACTGACGACACCCCGAAGGTGTGCGTCAGCCGGGTCAACACCAACGTGCTCGAAACGTTGACCCCGTTGGCCCGGGAGGGCCTGGCTGTGCTGGCGAAACTACCGAACGCGCCGACCGCCGTACACGAGGACACCCACGCGATGGGCGAGGACCGGCCAGACTCGCCCGATGGCGTCGTCCGGATCGGCGTCCGGATCGACAAACGCGGCGGGCTGGCCCACCCGGCCGCCGTGGTTCCCGAGGTCGTCAGGCGGCTGGGTGTCCCGTACGACGGGGAGTGCCGCACCGGCGATGAGGCGGTCGAACGGGCGGCGGCCTACTGGCTGCTGGGCCGCGAGCCGCAGTCCGACGTCGGCGTGGTGCCCGGCATGATCTTCGAGGAGCCCGCGCTCAACGCCGAGGCGGTCACCCTGTGGCGAGGGCTGCGTGAGTTGCCCGAGGATGCGGCGTTGGCCCGGGTCACCGCGGTCCGCGACGCCCTCCTGGCCTGCCAGGATCCCGCCGGCCTGCTGTCTCGGAGCGCCGGGTGAGCTGGACGCTGCTGTATCTGCGGTCGCGGCGCGTACCCCTGGCCGTTGCCGTGGGCGTGGGCGGCGCGGCGGTGGTCTGGGCGCTGTACCTGGCCTTCGCCGAGGATCGGGATGCCACCGGGTTGCTGGTCGTCATGACCGTCGTGTTGATGGTCGCGGCGCTCGCGCCCACCCTCGCCGGCCCGGACGAGAACCTGGACCGGACCGCCTCGATGCGCTGGCCCTGGCGGCGGGCGGTGCACCTGCTCGCCGGTCTGCTGGTCGTCGTCGCGGTCCTGCTCGCCACGCTGCACACCGGGGCTCGGTTCGGACCGGCGGCTCTGGTGGTCCGCGACGCCGCCGGCCTGCTCGGCCTGACCGCGCTCTGCGCGACGGTCCTCGGCGCCGCCCGGTCGTGGTTCCTGCCGTTGGGCTGGACCACCGTCGCGGCGATGTATCCGCAGGAAGGCACCTGGGGAGCGGTTGCGACGTGGCAGGGTCAGCCGACCGGCAGCCGGGCCGCCACGATGACGGCTGCGGTGCTCGCCGTCGCCGGGCTGATCGCCTATTCGGTCGCCGGCCCGGCCCGCAGGGATCCGGCCGAGTAGTCCGACGCCCGCACCACTCCGCTCGGGAGTCGGGGCGGTGCGGTGGGGGTGCATCCGCGCCTGCCGCCGGCAGCCCCGGTCACCCGCGGGATCGTTGCCGGGCCGCCTCGTAGAGGACGATGGTGCCGGCGGCGGCCGCGTTGAGGGAGCTGGCGGACCCGCCGATGGGGATGCGGACGGTCTGGTCGCAGGCGTCCCGCCAGCCCGCGCTCAGGCCCTGCGTCTCGTTTCCGATCGCGATGACCCGCGCGCCCGTGAGGTCGTACCCGGCGATGTCGCGGCTGCCGTGCTCGTCGGTGCCGACGATCTCGATCTCGGTGCCACCCGAGCGGAGCGAGCCGACCCAGTCGAGGACGTCGCGATGGCTCGCCACCCGCACGACGGGCACGGCGAACAGGGATCCGGTGCTGGCGCGTACCGCCTTCGGGTCGTACGGGTCGGCGGCGTGGCCGGTGATCACCACACCGGAGGCGCCGAGCGCGTCGGCGGAGCGGACCAGTGTCCCGATGTTGCCGGGAGTGGTGGGCCGGTCGAAGACCAGGGCCAGCAGCTCGGGCGTGACAGGGATACGGGAGAGGTCGTCGGCGGGCTGCCCGACGACGGCGAGGAGTTCCGGCGACTCCTCGTCCTTGCCGCCGAGTTCGTGGAGGAGTTCCGGGGCCAGGGTGACCCGGACCGCGTCGCCGGCCCGGTCCAGGATGTCGCCGGCCCACCGGGACAGGGTTCGTTCCTCGGCGTAGAGCAGGGCACGGATCTGCCAGCCGTGTGCCACGGCCAGGCTGATCGGCCGTACGCCCTGGACGATGAACTCGCCGGCCCGCTGGCGCTTGTTGCGGTTGCCCAACATCGCCTGCCACTGCTGGAACGTCGCGTTCCGCGTGGTGATCCTGAGCGTCCTCGCCACCGGTCTCTCTCCCGTCTCCCGGCCCGCCCGTCCGACCCGGACCGAACCACACCGGACCGTCACTGTATGCGGTGGCGGGAGCAGGTCGGTGGTTCGCGTCCGGGTCTGACGGGCGTGGGCCACTGGAGGTTGGCGGTCACGCCGGGCCAGGGCCTGGCGTGACCGGTGCGCCAGCGGTCGCCGGTGCCGCCTCGGGTGCGCGGTCGTCGGCGGTGATCGGCGTGTCGGTCGAGCTGACGGCTCCGGCGGGCTCCGGCGCGTACCGGGGCTGCTGGCCGGCCCGGCGGCGGGTGGGCAGCAGCGGCGCGGCCGCGAAGGCGATGAAGATGAGCTGGAGAACCGTCCGGGGCAGCAGCGGCGTATCGGGGGCGTCCGGGTGGTCGACTCCGGCGGCGGCGACGACGTTCGCGGGGAAGATCACGATCAGGAAGATCACCGACGCGAGGGCGGCCCGGCTGCGGAGCCGCGGAACGATCAGGCCGGCCGCCAGCCCCAGCTCGGCCAGCCCGGTCAACGTGACAAGCAGGTCCGGGGCGGGCAGCAGCGAGGGGACGATGGCCACCAGGCCCGACCGCTGCGGTTCCAGAAAGTGGGTGGCCGCGGTGCAGACGAAGACGACGGCCATCCCGCTGGCCGCGGCCGCGCGCCATGACGCCCAGGCGCCCGCAGCGCGTACGCCGAGCCGCGCGAGCCAGCCGGCACCGACCCGGACCGAACCCGTGACGAGGATCAGGGGCAGCAGAAGGATCATGTGAGCTCCTCGAATCTAGTCAGTGTCTAGATCGACGGTAGGCCGGGATCTTTCCATCGTCAAGTTCCGGCTGAGGGTGTCGACCTGGTCGCGTTGGCGCCGGCTGATTCTTGTCGTACACCTGTTCTAGTCTGTGGTGGTGTTGGAGGCGTTGCGGGGGATCGGTGGCCTGGTGGACGAGGCCGTGCTCCGTGACGCGTGGGCGTTGCCGGAGGGTGAGCTGGTCGCCGCGTTGGAGGCGGTGCATGGGCTGGAGCAGCGGTTGACCGCGTTGCGGTTGGCGTTGGTGCGGGAGGTCGACGGACGCGGGGTCGCCACCACCCACGGCGCCTCGTCCACGGCGGTGTGGCTGCGGGAGCGGCTGCGGATGTCCGGGAGCGCGGCCCGGCGGTCGGTGGAGTTGGCGGCCGCGCTGGACGCCGCTCCGGCCGTGGTGGGCCACGCCCTGGCCGCCGCAACCATCAACGCCGAACAGGCCCGGGTGATCGTCGACATGGTGTCCGACCTACCCGCCACCGTGGGTGCCGAGGTGGTGGAGAAGGCGGCGCAGGCGCTTGTCGATCACAGCGTCCGGTTCGAGCCGTCGATCCTGCGGGGGTTGGGCCGGCGGATCCTGCACCACGTCGCCCCCGACGTCGCCGAGCAGGCCGAGGCCGACGCGCTGCGCCGTGAGGAGGAACAGGCCCACCCACGTCGACACGTCAGCCTCTCCTCGCCCCGCGACGGGCGGGTACGGCTGACCGGGGTCCTGGACCTCGAAACCGCCGGGCTGCTGCACGCCGCACTGGACCCGCTGTGCGCCCCGACCGGTGACGGCGACGACCGCAGCCCCGGACAGCGCCGCCACGACGCCCTGGCCGACGTATGCCGACTGGTGCTGCGGACCGGGCAGCTGCCCGCCTCCGGCGGCGACCGCCCACAACTTGTCGTCACCATCGGCTACCACGCCCTCGTCCGGGAGATGGGCGCCGGCATGCTCGACACCGGCGCCGCACTCACCCCCGCCACCGTCCGCCGGCTGGCCTGTGACGCCGTGATCCTGCCCGCCGTCCTCGGCGGCAACGGCCAGGTCCTCGACGTGGGCCGGCAACGGCGGCTGTTCACCGGACCACTGCGCCGCGCCCTCGTGCTGCGCGATGGCGGATGCGCCTTCCCCGGCTGCGACCGACCACCACGATGGTGCGACGGACACCACATCACCGCCTGGCACGACGGCGGCACCACCACCCTCGACAACGCCGTCCTGATCTGCGGCTACCACCACCGCCTCATCCACACCGGCCAATGGCAAGTCCGCCTCGCGCCGGACGGACGTCCCGAATTCATCCCACCCGCCTGGCTCGACCCCACCCAACTACCCCGCCGCAACCACTACCACCGACGAAACTGAACCTCACTCCGGAAGATCTCCTGGGTGGCAGTCGCCGCAGCAGTCGGGGCAGCACTGGGCACTGTGGACTCCATCGCCAACCATGTGCCGGTGCTGTTCGGGGAGGTCGGCACCGCTCGTGCCGCGGGGCGCCCACGCGGGTTGACGGCCCACGCGGGTTGACGGCCCACGCGGGTTGACGGCCCACGCCGGATGACGGCCCACGCCGGATGACGGCCCGCGTGGGGTTGATGGCCCGCGCGAGGCGCCGAGACGAGGCCCCAGATAAGGACCCGAGGTGAAGCCTGAAACGGCGCTATCGATCCGCGGCATCGCGCTGGCTACCCGGCGGCGTCCAGATACACCCATCGGCCGTCCTCCCGCGCGAAGCGGCTGTTCTCGTGCACCGAACCGGGACCGTTCGAGGTTCGGTAGTGCGCTTGGAACTCGACGGTGCCGGTGGTGTCGAAGAGGCCGCCGCGCTCGGTTCCGAGGATCTCCAGGTGCGTCCACCGCTGTCGGGTGTCGAGGGTCAGCCGGGCGGGCCGGGTGGTGGGATGCCAGGTCCGCAGCAGGTATGCGGTGTCGCCGACGGCGAAGGCGCTGAACCGGGACCGCATCAGCGCCTCCGCCGTCGGCGCGGCCGCGCTGCCCTGGTGTGCCGGACCGCAGCATTCGGGGTACGGGTGACCGGTGCCGCACGGGCACGGCCGCCGGGTCGGGTCGCCGGCTGACCGGCGGGTGTCTCGTCGCGCCACGCCAAGCATTGTCGCCCACCAGCCGGCGCCCACTGGACCGTCGCCTGCGGGGCCGTCTCACCGGACCGTCGCCTGCGGGGCCGTCGCCCGCCGAGCCGTCGCCGAGCCCGGGGGCACGGCGACCCTGTCAGCCGGCCGGGATTTCGATCACCTCCACTTCGATGCCCTCGTTGCGCAGCGCCTTCATCGCCCGGTAAAGGGCGACCTGGGCGAAGGTGAAGAGGGAGTCGACGGTGAGCGTCCGTCCGGCGCCGAGGGCGATCGCGTAGACGACCTTGCGGGGCCGGAAGGCAGGTCCGATCCGGTGACTCCCGACCATCCGGACCAGCGCCTGCCGGGCGTCGGCCTGGTAGGTCAGGGCGTCCGCCGAGACCTGGCCCTGGGCGAAGAGGTGGCTCAGCGGGGCGCTGCCATCGGCCCGCTTGACGTGGATCAGCTCGCCGTCCGGGCCGAGCAGGTCGCACGCCTCGATGCCCCGGTGGTGCTGGGCGGTACGTAGCAGCCTGCGGTCGAGCAGCACCAGGCCGAGTCCGCTCTTGGCCACCCGGTCGTTGTAGCTGCGCTCGTCCTCCCCGGCGGGCCAGGGCGGCAGGGTGACGCTCGCCGGCCCGGCCAGGATCTGCTCGATCTCCTGGCGGAGCTGCTCGCGGTGCCGGTCGCCGATCTCGTACCAGTGGCCGTCCTGCAGCAGCAGGTGGCTGGTGCCGGCCGCGACCTGCGCGGTGAGCCAGCGCGACGCCGCGGCGGACCCGATCTCCTCCGCGCCGGCCGCGTCGGCGTGCAGGGTGATCCGGCCGTTGCGCAGCGCGGTCAACCGCTCCCCATCGGGTACGCGGTGGGCCAGGTCGAGCAGGTCGGCCAGGGTCAGGTCCGTCATGAGGGTCGCGCGCCGTCCCGACTTCGGCACCCGGATCCGGTACGACCGCACCTGCTCGATCGTGTCGAGCAGCTCACCGGGGACGGCCAGCGCCAGGTCCGGTGGGTCGGCCAGAGCCAGCCGCCGGTCCAGCTGCTCGTGCAGGTCGGGCAGGCGTGGGTCGGTGGGCGGCACCGGCCGGATCTGGGTGATGAACTCCAGGTCGGCCAGGGGAGACTCCCGCTGGCACACCCGGTCGATCTCCCGCAGGTCGGCGACCAGGTCGTCGGGGCTGGTGCCGAGGTGGATGCGGAGCGCGTCGCTGCCCTCGACCCGGGTCGGCCGGCGGGTCCGGGTCCGGTCCGTCGCCGACGGTGAACGGCGGCAGGCGGTCAGGTTCGGGTTCATCGTCGGCCCGCAGACCTGGCCGACGATCTCGCCCCACTTGTCGATGCCGTACATCCGAATGGGTTGACCGCCGGCGACCAGGTTGCGGTCTATCCGGCCGCTGACACCCAATACCCGGCGGCGGACCTGCTTGATCTCGTCGGGGACGAGGGCGCGGACGGCGAAGGCGATGCCGAAGCCGGGGTCGATGTGTCCCTGGTCGACCAGGTGCCGGCCGAGGGTGCCGTAGGCGAGCGCGTAGACCCGGTCGTCGACGGCGATGAGCAGGGCGCCGCCGCCGCTGCTGTAGCCGAGGGCCACCTCCTGGCCGGTGAGGGTGGTGAGCACGTCGCACCACTCGGCTCGCTCCCGGGCCACGGTGCCGTGCACCAGCAGCGCCGGTGCCTGCGCCACCGTTCGTTCCTCGATCTCGAACCGGTTCTCCCGCAGGTAGCGGTCGTTGAGGACCGTCCGGAGCCCGGCGAGGGTCGGGGCCACCCGGTCGAGCCGGTAGAGCGAGGTGAGGTATGTGCCGGGCGGCGGCGCGGGCGGGTCCCGGCCGTCGGGTGGTTCCGGTCGCGGGCGGTCGAAGAGGGTGGGCGGCGGTTCGTTGTCCGGCCGTCGGGCGTCTGTGCGGGCGGCGGGGCGGCTGGCCGGTCCGGTGTTGCGGTGCTGCGTGACTGGGCACATGGTGATCTCCTTCGCGGTAGGAGCGGCGGAAGCGGGCGGAGTGGGCGGAGGCGTTGGGAAGCGGCGGGAGGCGCCGGGGAGCGCCGGGAGGCGCCGGGAAGCGGCGGGAGGCGCCGGGAAGCGGCGGGAGGCGCCGGGAAGCGGCGGGAGGCGACGGGGAGCGGTGGGGAGCGGTGGGGAGCGCCGGGAGCAGTGGGGAGAGCCGGGAGGGGTGGAAAGCGCCCGGGAGCGGTGGAAAGCGCCCGGGAGGGGTGCCGGTGGGCGGTCAGGTCAGGGTGACGGTGACGCCGCCGGAGAACGGGGAGTCGTGCAGTTCGAGGCGGGTCAGCTTGACCTTCTTCGGGATGTCGAAGACGAGGACGCCGGTGACCTGGTTGCCGGGGTTGATCTCGTTGAGGAAGGTGGCGGCGTCCTCGTTGGCGTAGATGGCGGCGCCGGAGTCGGTGGAGTACTCGACATCGTTCGCGTCGTAGGCCCGCTGGCTGCTGTCGTCGAAGTACTGGGCCTCCTTGCCGATGTTCTTGACGTGCACCGTGACCAGGCAGAACTGGCCCTGAGCCCGTTCACCGAGCAGGTCGCTGCCGATCTTGTTGACACCGCACTTGATGGACTTGACGGTGAACTCGAACTTGCCGTCGCGGACCTGGTCGCCGATCGTGGCCGGCTTCTCCTCGGCCGAGAGCTGGCCCTCGGCGGTCGGGCCGGCGCCGGCCGCCGCCTCGTCGTCGCTGCCGGTGGTGTCGGTGGTGTCGGCGGCGCCGCAGCCGAGCGCGACGGTGGCGGTCAGCAGCAGTCCGGCGATCGTGAGCTTGCGCATGGGAGCCCTCCTCAGTGGAATTCTGTGGCGACGTCAATGAGAGCATTGTCCGTGAACTGTGTCAACAGACATGATGCTTGACGGGTGTGCCACACTGCGGAGGTGCAGGAGAACCCGACCATCACGGCGGCGGAGATCGCCCGGCTCGCCGGGGTGGGCCGGGCTGCGGTCAGCAACTGGCGCAAGCGGCACCCAGACTTCCCGGCCCCGGTCGGCGGCACTCCCGCCAGCCCCGAGTTCGACCTGATCCACGTCGAGCAGTGGCTGCGCGAGCAGGGGAAACTTCCCGAGCTGTCCACCGTGGACCGGCTCTGGCGGCGGCTGACCACCATCGCCGAGACCCCGGCCGCCGCGCTGGTGGCCGTCGGCGCCCTGCTACTCGCCCGACACCGCGACGAACGGCCCGCCGCCCGTCAGCCCGACCCGGGCCGCGCGTCCGTCGTCGGCCAGCCTGACCAGCGCCGCGCGCCCGCCGTCGGCCGCCCCGACCAGCGCCGCGCGCCCGCCGTCGGCCAGACCGACCAGCGCCTGGCCGAGTCGCTTCCCGAGATCGACGCACTCGTCGGCGAGTTCGGCGCCCAGGGCGCCTTCGACGAGCTGTGGCAGCGGTTCTCCGCACCCGGGCCGGGTCGGCCGTGGGCCACCTCCGACGACCTCGCCGACCTGATGGTCGGGCTCGCGGCGGTAGGCGGCGGTTCGGTGCTCGACCCGGCCTGCGGCTCCGGCGCCACCCTGCGCGCCGCCGTCCGCGCCGGCTGCACCAGCGCGTACGGGCAGGAGCTGGACGTGCCGCTCGCCCGGCTGGCCGGACTCTGGCTGGCGTTGCGCGACGTTCCCGGCGAGGTCAGCCCCGGCGACTCGATCCGGGCCGACGCGTTCGCCGCCCGCACCGTCGACGCGGTCGTCTGCCACCCGCCGTTCGGCGCCAGCAACTGGGGGCAGGAGGAGCTGGACGGCAACGACCCGCGCTGGGAGTACGGCCTGCCGCCGCGTACCGAACCGGAGCTGGCCTGGGTCCAGCACACCCTGGCCCACCTGCGGCCCGGCGGGTACGCCGTGCTGCTGTTGCCGCCGGCGGTGGCGAGCCGGCGGGCCGGGCGGCGGATCCGGGCCGCCCTGCTGCGCCGGGGTGCGCTGCGGGCCGTCGTGGCGCTCCCGCCGGGGGCGACCGCGCCGCATGGCGTACCGCTGCACCTGTGGGTTCTGGCGCGGCCAGCGGCGGACGCGGCGGCGCCGACGCGGGCGTTGCTCGTCGACGCGGCCGACGGTGACCCGGCCGACAGTTACCGGCGGGTGCTGGCCGTCTGCCGGGACTTCGCCGAGGCACCCGACGTCGACATCGTGGCCGACGGGTTCGCCCGGACCGTGCCGGTGATCGAGCTGCTGGACGAGGAGGTCGACCTCACCCCGTCCCGCCGGCAACCCGCCGCCCGGTCCGACACCGGCGCCCACCTGGTCCGCACCCGCGACCGGCTGGTGACCATCGCGGGAGAACTGCCCGGGTTGCTGCCCCACCTGGTGTCCGACCGGGAAACCGGCACACCGCACAGCCAGTCGGTCGCGGAGCTGATCCGCGCCGGCGCGCTGCAACTGCTCGGCCCGGTCCGCTCCGCCGCGACCGGGAAACCCGGCCCTGAGATCCGGCTCGCCGCCGGGGACGTGGTGGTGCCGATGATCGCTCCCCGGCTCACCGCCCGGGTGGTGGAGACCGGCGGGGCGCTGCTCGGGCGCAACCTCTACCTGTTGCGGCCCGACCCGGCCACCCTGGACCCGTGGTTCCTCGCCGGACAGCTGCGGACCACCGCCAACGAACGGCAGGCCAGCAGCCTCTCCGGCACGCTGCGCTTCGACATCCGCCGCGCCCAGGTACGCAGGATGCCGCTGGACGAGCAGCGCGCCAACGGGGCGGCGGTCCGCCGGCTGGACGCCTTCGAGTCGGCCATCCGACAACTCACCACCCTCGGCGAGGAGCTGGTCCAACTGACCGCCGACGGCCTCGCCAGCGGCGCGCTGCGACCCGAGCAGCCGCGGTGAACAGGACGATCCCGACGGTGTCCGTCGAGCGGCCGGCAGACCCGGCGCCCACGGTGGGTACGACTCCCCGTTCGGTCGGTGACCCGAACCCGCCCGGCGAGGTACGGTCGTGCGTCCCGCCGGAGGCGACCGCCGCCGTTGGAATCGGCTCGGCCCGCGCCGGCAGACCGCTGTCCACAGGCGAGCGGCTGCCCACAGCCGAGCGGCCGGGCGGGGACGGGCCGCCGGGTGTCGGCGGGTTGACGGGTGTGCGGACGGAGGGGGAGCGGTGACGCCGGAGAGTGTTGGCGGCTACCGGCTCGTCAAGCCGCTCGGCGCGGGTGGGATGGGCGAGGTGTACTTCGCGGTGTCGCCGACCGCCGACCGGGTCGCGCTCAAGGTGATCAAGCCGCACCTGGTGCGGGACGAGACGTTCCGGGACCGGTTCGCCGCCGAGATCGAGAGTCTGAAGACGGTGTACGGGTCGCGGGTGGCGCGGTTGGAGGACGCCGACCCGTACGGCGACCCGGCCTGGCTCGCCGTCGAGTACGTGCCCGGCGCGACGCTGCGGCAGTACGTCGACGCCCGGGGGCCGCTGCCGCTGGCGCGCGCGGCGATGATCGGGGCGATGCTGGCCGACGGGCTGGACAAGGTGCACCAGGTGGGGCTGCTGCACCGGGATCTGAAGCCGCAGAACATCATCCTCGGGCCGGACGGCCCCAAGGTGATCGACTTCGGGTTGGCGGTGCTCGTCGACCGCGAGCACTTCCTCACCCAGCCGGGGATGCTGGTCGGCACCCCGGCCTTCATGGCGCCCGAGCAGGTCACCGGTGAGCGGACGCTGACCCCGGCGGTGGACATCTACGGGCTGGCGGCCACCCTGGTCCTCGCGCTGACCGGGCACACCCTCTATCCGAACTCGCACGGGTGGAACCTGCTGCTGCGGGTCTCCGAGCCGGACGACCTGCCGGACATGTCCGGGGTGCCGGTGGAGGTGGCGCCGCTGATCGGGGCGATGCTGGCCTTCGACCCGACCGCCCGGCCGAGCCTGGAGGCGGTCCGGTCCCGGCTGCTGGAGGTCGCCACCGCCGTCAGCGGGTCCAGCGTCGCCGACCTGCGCCGCGAGGTCGGCGAGCTGACCTACGACGCCGGCACCGAGCTGGTGGTCCCGCCCAACCTGACCGACCCCCGCCTCGACCCGGAACAGGGCACCCTCGGCCCAACGGACCCGGCCGACTCGGTCCCGGCCGACTCGGACCCGGCCGGCTCAGACCCGGGCAACCCGGAGCTGGGTACGGCTCAGCCGACACCGCCGCAGGCGGACGTCTCGTGGCTTGTCGAGCAGGTGCGCCACCGGTACGCCCGCCGCCCGAAGCTGCTCGGTCAACGGTCCGGCGCGGACCCGGAACCGACCCGGTAGCCCGACCTGCCGGCCCGCCGGAACGACCACTGAGGAGAGTCGCACGATGAGCACCCCGCAGGCCGCCACCTACGCGCCGGGCGCGCGGATTCTCGTCCGGGACGAGGAGTGGCTGGTGCGGACCGCGAAGCCGACCCCGCACGACGGCACGATGATCAAGGCGGTCGGGGTCTCCGAGTTCGTGCGCGACGTGGAGGCGACCTTCTTCACCGGCCTCGAATCCGTCCGGGCGATGCGGCCGGAGGAGACCGTCCTGGTGCAGGACACCACCTCCCGGTTCCGGCAGGGGCGGCTGTTCCTGGAGGCGGTGCTACGGCGTACCCCGTTGCCCCGGTCGGAACGCGGCCTGGCGCTGGCGGACCGGTTTCTGCTCGATCCGCTGCGCTACCAGCTGCGCCCGGTGGAGCTGGCGTTGGCCGGGTTGCGGCCGCGGATCCTGCTGGCCGACGTGGTGGGGCTGGGCAAGACCCTGGAGATCGGGCTGATCCTGGCCGAGCTGATCCGGCGCGGCCGGGGGGACCGGATTCTGGTGGTCTCGCCGCAGCAGGTGCTGGAGCAGTTCCAGCGGGAACTCTGGACCCGGTTCGCGATCCCGTTGGTGCGGCTCGACTCGACCGGCATCCAGCGGGTGCAGCAGGAGATCCCGGCCGGGCGGAACCCGTTCACCTACTTCAAGCGGGCGATCATCTCGGTCGACACCCTCAAGGACGCCGGCCAGTTCGGCCACCACCTGGACGCGATCACCTGGGACGCGGTGGTCATCGACGAGTCGCACAACCTGATCAACAAGGGCACCCAGCGCAACGAGCTGGCCCGCCGGCTGGCCGCCAAGACCGACGCGCTGCTGCTGGCCAGCGCCACCCCGCACAACGGCGACCGGGAGTCGTTCGCGGAGCTGATCTCGCTGCTCGACCCGGCGGCGATCGTCGACAAGCAGAACTACGAGCCGGCCGACATCGCCCACCTCTACCTGCGCCGGACGAAGATCAGCCCGGAGGTACGCGACCAGATCGGCGACCGCTGGGCCGACCGGGGACCGTCCCTGCCGGTGCCGTGCCCGGCCACCGGACCCGAAGAGCTGATCTTCGCCGAGTTGACCGAGGTGTGGCTGGCCGGCAAGTGGAGCGACGAGCCGCTGCGCGGGATGGACCGGCTCTTCCCGTACACCTTGTTGAAGTCTTTTCTCTCCTCGCACCGCGCGCTGGCCGAGACGGTCGCCGCCCGGCGGCGCAAGGCCGCCGCGACCGGGACCGAGCGGGTGGCGCTGGACCGGCTCGCGGAGCTGACCTCGGCGATGTCGGACGACGACTCCAGCAAGCTCGACCACCTGATCGCCGAGTTGACGGAGATCGGGGTGAAGCCGGGCGGCGCGACCCGGGTGGTGGTCTTCTCCGAGCGGGTGGCGACGCTGAAGTGGCTGGCCGAGGTGGTGCCGCGCCGGCTCGGCCTCAAACCGTCGGCGGTACGGGTGCTGCACGGCGGGGTGACCGACGCCGACGAGCTGCGGATCCTGCAGGAGTTCGAGCTGGCCGGCAGTGAGGTGCGGCTGCTGCTCACCGGCGACGTCGCCTCCGAGGGGGTCAACCTGCACCGGCAGTGCCACCACCTGATCCACTACGACATCCCGTGGAGCCTGATCCGGATCGAGCAGCGCAACGGCCGGGTGGACCGCTACGACCAGCGGCACCGGCCCGAGTTCCGGGCAATGATCCTGACCTCCGAGGTGCCGGGCGCCAAGGACGACCGGACGGTGGCGGAGAAGCTGCTGGACCGGGAGCAGCACGCCCACCGCACCCTCGGCAGCGTCGAGGCGGTCACCGGCCTCTACGACGCGAAGGTGGAGGAGGACCGGCTGGTCAAGGACCTGCTGGCCGGCAAGTCCGTGGAGCAGTCGTACGCCGAGGCCGGCGCGGAGGCGGAGCTGGACCCGCTGGCGATGCTGATGGCCGAGGTCGGCAGCGCCCCGGAGTCCGCCGACGTGCCCCGCGCCGCCGTGCCGAGGCTCTTCGACTCGACCCGCGACTTCGTCGACACCGCGCTGCGGGAGCTCTACGCCGACCGGCCCGAGGACGCCCTCGACCTGCGCCGCGAGGACGAGCTGATGACCTTCCGCGCCCCCGACGACCTGCTGCAACGCCTGTCGGACCTGCCCCGGTCATACCTGAAGGCGCACCAGGAGGGGGAGCAGTTGCGGCTGCGGGTCACCTTCGACCGGCGGCTGGCCCAACGCAAGCTGGACGAGGCCCGGGGCAGCCGGACCACGGTCTGGCCGCAGATCGCCTACCTCAGCGACGTGCACCCGATGATCGACTGGCTGGTCGACAAGGTGCTGATCCGGCTCGGCCGGCAGCAGGCCCTGGTGCTCACCGCCGACGTGCCCGGCCCGGTCTTCCTGATCCAGGGCGTCTACGCCAACCGGCTCGGCCAGCCGACCGTGGTGCAGTGGATGGCGGTGTCCGACGTGGACGGCGCGCCGCAGATCCGGCCGATGGACGAGGCGCTGCGGGCGGCCGGCGTCGGCCCGGAGATGGTCAACCACGCCCGGCCGGTGCCGCTGGAACCGCTGGCCGACCTGCTGCCGGCCGCCGTCGCGGCGGCCCGCGCCCACCTGGAACGCCGCCGCGAAGAGGTGGCCGAGGCGAACGCCGAACCGCTGCGCCAGTACCGCGAACGGCTGGACCGCTTCGCCCAGGACAGCCTGCTCGACGAGGTCCCGCCGGCCCAGCGCACCCGCCGCCGGCAGCGGGTCGACGCCACCGTACGCGAGCAGGCCGACCTGCTCGACCGCCTGGAAACCGCCGGCGACCCGCTGCTGCGGGTCCTCGCGGTCCTGGCCCCGAACCCGGCAGCCCCGCACCCAGCAGCCCCGCACCCCGCCCCAACCCCGGAGCACCTGGCATGAGCTTCGAGTCGCTGACCAACCGCGGCGAGTACCTCTCCGCGCACTACCTCGCCGAGGTGCTGCCCACCACCCTCAAGGGCGGCCTGCTGAAACGCTGGGCCGAGGAGGAGAAGGCGGGCCGGCTCACCCCGCGCGCCGGGCTGCGCGGCATGCGCCGCGACTACTTCGACGCCCGCGCCGAGTTGGCGGCCGACCCGGACCTGTTCGACCCGGAACGGCTGCGCAAGCTGCACGACGAGATTCTGCGCCGGCTCGGCTTCGAACCCGCCCCGCAGACCATCACCGTCGAACGCGCCGGCCAGGAACACGAGATCCGGGTCGCCCACGCCGAGGTCGGGACCGGGCACGGCATCGTCGCCCTGGACTGCGGCTGGGCCGTCGACACCGACGCCGCCCAGGACCCCGACGGCGCCGGCAAGCTGCTCGACCCGCCCACCCTGGCCACCGGCGAAACCATCACCGCCGGCCAGAAGCTCGCCTCCTGGCTCTTCGCCGCCGACACCCCGAAGATCCGGTACGCGCTGATCCTGGCCGGCGGCGTGGTCACCCTGGCCGACCGCAGCGTCTGGGGCGAGGGCCGCTACCTGGCCGTCAGCCTCGACACCGCGTACGCGCGCAACGAGGACCGGGAACTCGACGTGATCGCGGCGCTGTTCGGCGCCGACTCGCTGCGCCCACCCGCCGAGGGCGGCAGCGAACCCCTCGCCGACCTGCTCGCCGGCTCCCGCCAGCACGCCGTCGGCGTCTCCGGCGAACTGCGCCAGGGCCTGCGCGAGTCCGTGGAGCTGATCGCCAACGAGGTGCTGGACCGGATCCGCCAGGCCGGCCACCAGCCGCAGCAGGTGATGGAGCTGGACGAGCTGGCCAAGGAGCTGGGCCGGGAGGCGCTGCGCTACCTGTACCGGATCCTGTTCCTGCTCTACGCCGAGGCCCGTCCCGAGCTGGGCGTGCTCCCGGTCGACGACCCCGAGTACGTCGACGGCTACAGCCTGGCCCGCCTCGGTGACCTGGTGGCCCGCCGGCTGCCCGCGTCGGCCGAGGACGGCTTCCACCTCTACGAATCCCTCGACCTGCTCTTCGACATGGTCAACCGGGGCCACCGCCCCCGCGCCGGCCAGGCCGTCGAGCAGGACGCCAGCGAGGACGTCGGCCTGCGTTTCGAGCCGCTGCGCTCGGACCTGTTCCTGCCGGAGAAGACCAGGCTGATCGGCTGGCAGCTCCCGGTGCCCGGCAGCGACCCCGACGACCCGGCCGCCCCGAAACTCGACACCCGGCTGCGCAACGTCACCCTCTACCAGGTGCTGCGCCGGCTGATGCTGACAAAGGGCAGCGGCCGTAAGCGTCGCGGCGGCTTCATCTCGTACGCCCAGCTCGGCATCAACCAGCTCGGCGCCGTCTACGAGGGGCTGATGTCGTACACCGGATTTGTCGCCACCGAGCGGCTCTACGAGGTGGCCAAGCACGGCGACCCGAAGGACGGCTCGTGGATGATCCCGGCGTCGAAGGCCGAGGAGTACGACGACGGTGTCTTCGTCTACCGGGAGAACCTCTACACCGGGGTACGCAGCCGGGTCAGCTACGACCCCGGCCAGTTCGTCTACCGGCTCGCCGGCCGGGACCGGCAGACCAGCGCCTCCTACTACACCCCGCAGTCGCTGACCGAGGTCACCGTCCAGCTCGCCCTGAAGTACCGCCTCGACCAGGACGGCACCACCACCCGGGCACGGGAGCTGCTGGACTGGACGATCTGCGAGCCGGCGCTCGGCTCCGGCGCCTTCCTCAACGAGGCGATCAACCAGGTCGCCGCCGAATACCTGCGCCGCCGCCAGGCCGAACTGAAGGTCAACCTGGACCCGGAGACCTACCACCTGGAGCTGCAGCGGGTGAAGGCGTACATCGCCCTGCACAACTGCTACGGCGTCGACCTGAACCGCACCGCCGTCGAGCTGGCCGAGGTCTCCGTCTGGCTGAACGTCATGCACGCCGGCCTGCAGGCCCCCTGGTTCGGCCTGCACCTGCGCCGCGGCAACTCCCTGATCGGCGGCGCCCGCAAGCTGTACGCCCCGAAGCAGCTCGCCGACAAGTCCTGGCTCACCACCGCCCCGCAGGAGAAACCCTTCCGGGACGGTCCGATCGACCCCGGCACCATCCACCACTTCCTGCTCCCGGCCGACGGCTGGGGGGCGGTCGCGGGGGAGAAGGAGGCCCGCGAGCTGGCCCCGGCCGAAACCGAAAAACTCAAAAAATGGCGTACGGCGATGAAGCGCGTCCCGAACGCCAAGGGCTCGAAGCAAAAGCCGTCGCAGGTGGCCCGGTTGCAGGCGCTCGCCGGCCGGGTCGAGTTCCTGTGGGAGCTGGTCGGCCGCCGGCTGGCCATCTCGGAGCGGGAGATCCGCCGCCACATCCCGGTCTGGGGCGCCGACGACCTGCCCCCGGTGACCGAGGCGGTCCCCCGGGAGAAGATCCTGGCCGACCTGACCGCCCCCGGCACCCCGTACTGGCGCCTCAAGACCCTGATGGACACCTGGTGCGCCCTCTGGTTCTGGCCCCTGGACAAGGTCGCGGTGCTTGACGGCTCGGACCCGGCGTACGCCAACTCAGTCCAGGTGAGCCGAGTGGAGGACGAGCCGGAGTTTGTGGAGCAGGCCATGGTCGAACAGGCCGACCTCTTCGGCAACGTGACATCGCAGCAACTCAAGCTGCCGACCTGGACGGGTTCCCGCAAGGCCACAGCCAACGAGACGCTGCGCCAGCAGGTCCCGCTCACATCGCTGGACGACTGGATCACCTTTGCCGAGTCCCTGATCGGCCGGCGTGACGTTGTGACCGACGACTTGGCCGCGATCTACGCCGATCTCACCACTCTGCCTCAGATGACCGCGTACGAGACCAAGCTCGACGGCCTGATCGGCGTTGATCAACCGTGGGCGTTGGCGGAACGCTTCCCATGGCTGCACGCCGCCGAGGAGCTCGCTGAGCAACAGGGCTTCTTCCACTGGGAACTCACCTTCGCCCAGGCTTTTGCTAACGGCGGCTTCGACATCCAAGTCGGCAACCCCCCCTGGGTCCGGCCAACTTGGAAGCTCGATTCTGTTCTTGCTGAGGTGGATCCGTGGTTTGCTCTTGCTGAAAAGCCGCGTTCCGAGGTCGTTCGGGATCGCAAGAATATGATTCTATCTAAGGATCGCCAGCTCTACTTTGCACTCGAGCTTGCTCGGCATGTCGGATTAATGAACATCGTATCCTCACTCTCTGAGTATCCATTATTGGTTGGTACGCAACCGGATCTCTATCGTTCTTTCATGTGTCGGGTATGGGCAAACTCGGCGCCGAGAGGATGTGCGGGGATGATACATCCGGATACTCATCTCGTTGGTGCCCGCGAAGGCAGCCTTCGTGGCCAGGCGTATCGCCGTCTGAGGCTGCACGCACATTTCAGAAATGAACGGAAGATTTTTCCTGACGTACACAACAATACAGATTTTGGCGTTCATATCTATGGCAAGGAACGGGACGTCGACTTTGGTCACCTGAGTTACCTCCACGACCCATCTACTTTGGTTCAGTCGCTCGAACACGATGGATCTGGCCCTCTCCCGGGCATAAAGTACCGAGGTGCATGGGACGTCAGACCCCATCGCTCCCGTGTCGTTCGCATCGTTGACTCACTGCTTGAAGAATGGCATCGGTTGGCACCTGATCGCGGATTGCCGCCAGCTCAGTCCCCGATCCTCTATCCAATATCAGTACATGAACGGGATGCAATTTCAGCCCTCTCCGGTTTCCCGCATAGGATGAAGTCGCTGAGGCCGCGCGCTAGTGCTGGTTTTCATGAGAAAATGGCAAAAGATAAGGGACTTATCCGGTGGAGTACAAGCAGGGTGGAATCCCTTGGGGAGGTCATCCTGCAGGGTCCGCACGTGGGAATTGCTACCTCCTTCAGTAAGGAACCGAAGGACCCTTGCAAGAGCAATAATGACTGGTTGCCCACGGACCTCAGAGGCATGTCGTCAGACTTCGTGCCCACTTCGAACTACGTCAGAGACTGCGCGAGGGACGAGTTCCTGCGGGCACAGGACTCTTGGGGCGATCGCAAGTCGACTGAGTATTATCGGCTTGCCTGGCGAGTGATGGTACCGTTCGACACGGAGCGGAGTCTCTTCTCTGCGATCCTTCCTCCTGGGCCGGCTCACACACATGGCCTCTTGAGTTGCGCGCTCTCGACCAATATCGAAACACTCTTGGCGTCTGGATTCTGGGCAGCCCTGCCTGTTGACTACCTCCTTCGCATTACGTCTAAGGCGAATCTCCACGTCTCTGACGCATTTTCTATGCCTGTTGGGAATCCAAGTCACCCGCTCGCACAGCCCCTTTTGTTGAGAGTTCTGCGATTGAATTGCGTAACCTCGGCATACTCGGGCCTCTGGAGTGAGGTGTTCAGCGAGGAATGGGAAAGCGAAGACTGGGTATTCGATTGGCCGCGAGTGCAAAAATTGGCACGGATGGGCTTTGGCTGGAACACTGAATCACCTTTACGGACGGAGTTCGAACGCCGGGCGGCTCTTGTGGAAATCGATGCTTTAGTGGCCGTATGGCTGGGCATAGGCGTCGACGAGCTGATTGCAATTCTGCGCTCACGTTATCCGATCCTATCGGCTCGCGAAGAGCGGATGTGGTTTGATCGGTTTGGTCGCAAGATTGCTCAAAGCCCCTATGTCTTCGGGTATGGGCAGACGAAATTTCATTACGAAAGTCTGATGGCGCACTTGGACGATCCGGAACGAAATCCAGTACCAGAGGGGTACGTGGCGCCATTCTATAAGGCAGATCGTGAGAGCGAATACCGTAAAGCACACGCCGTCTTCAGTAAGCGGCTGCAGGATGCCGTAGATGTTGGCTGGGGGGCGTCATAGAATTCTCATTTCTCGATCTCTGGGCGGCCAGGTCGGATGATACTCGGATTCATCTGCGGGAGCCGAAACACACACCTTTACCGCGAGGCAGCGGATAGTCAGGTTGGAGTCGCGCTATATGGCAGGTTCCACTGCCAGTTGGCGCGGGTGAGAGGATCGCAGCATGACCTACCGCGTTGCCTACTACATGCATGAAGAACTGCGAGCGGATGCGGGCGCGGTTGTCGAATTATTCGCCCGTCGGGAGCGCCGGATTGCGCCCCACGGGCGTCGTGCAAATACGTACTGGTTCGCGCCTTTGGGTGGGGAGGACGTGTTGCGGGCGGATGTTGACTTTGATGCTGGGCGGGCCGCGCTGCGGTGGCTGGCTGACGGGACCTTCGCGGCGGACCTTGAGGTCGGTGGGGCGATCGTGGTCCTGGAGTCGTCGGACGTTCCGCCCGTGACCATCCCCGGAGGGCTCGCGCGAGTGTCGATCGATGGGGTGCGGCGGGCGGTCATCGGCCTCGTGGAGACCGGGCAGCGGCCCGTCGTCGTGGAGTGGCACCGGATCAGTGACGGAGTTCGCCGTTCCTGATCATCAGGACGTTGTCGCCGATGCACTGTAATGCTTGGTCTGCTTGAAGAGTTGGCAACCACTTGGGTCTGTAATACGCCCTCCACCCTGGACTGACGCTTGCGGGCAACGGAGGATGGGGGGAGTTGGTTGCCAGCCACTATTCGAGGAGGCACCGAGTTGGCTGACGCGAATGAGTTTCGGCACTTTCTTCGGCAGCGGCGGATGGAGCGGGGGTTGTCGCAGGACGCGCTTGGGGCCGAGGTGCACGTGAGCGGGTCGCAGATCGGGCACTACGAGAGCGGGCGGTCGATACCACCGGATGAGTTGGCCAAGGCTCTTGACGCGTTCCTCGGGACGGGGGACGAGTGTCAGCGGCTGGTGAAGCAGGCGCGGGGGGAGGCGGTCGCGCCGTGGCTGCGGCCGTGGAAAGAGAACGAGGAGCGCGCGGTCCTGATCCGGACCTACCAGCCCAACCTGGTGCCGGGTCTGCTGCAAACCGAGGAGTACGCGCGGACGATCCTCGCGGCGGGGCCGCACACCGAGATCCAGGTGGAGGAGCGCACCCGGGAACGGATGGCGCGGCAGGCGGCCACGCTCGGGCGGCCCGACCCGGCGGTGTTGACCGCGATCATCGGCGAGGCGATGCTGCGGCACGACGACCCAAACGTCATGAAGGACCAACTCGAACACCTGGTGGACATCGGGCACCGGGCGAACGTGCACATCCGGGTGCTGCCGTTCTCGGCGGGTCTGCATGCCGGACTGACTGGCGCATTCGCCATCGCCACACTGCCCACCGGAGCCCCGGTCGTCTACCTTGAGGACCAGGTTGAGGGAAAGATCGGCGCGAGACTGCAGGACATTCGGCACGTCTCCACCGTCTGGGAAGCGCTCTGCGCGCGAGCGCTACCCTGTGATCAGTCCCGCAACCTGATCCTGAGGGTGATCGATGACTACGAAGAACGAGCCAAGCTGGCGAAAGAGCACCCGTTCGGGCTCTAACGGTGGCGACTGCGTCGAGGTCGCCGACAATCTGCCCGGCCGGGTGCTGGTCCGGGACACCAAGGACCGCGAAGGCGGAACGCTGACGTTCGGGTCGGCGGCCTGGACCGCGTTCGTGGTGTCCGTCAAGCGCTGACCGCGTACCCGGGAAGAAGCGGGAGGGACGCACGGACCTTCCTCCCGGCCCCGACGAACCCGGCGCCCCGGCCCGAGCGTCCACGACCCCGGACCGGGGCTTCGTCGTCTCCGCCACTCGAATGCCCTGATCATGGGATCGGCGTCGATGCTCAACTACGCTGACACGGTGGTCAAGCGGGGAGCGGGAGCCCTGGTGCTCGGTGTACTCCTGATGGCGGGATGCGGCGCCGACGACGGACTCCCGACCGGCGACTGGCGGCACAACGGCGCCGAGGTGAGCGCCGCGAAGATCGAGTCATACGCGGGCAATGGCCACTGTGACTGGCAGGAGGCGCACTTCCTGCACGTGGTGCGGCCCTTGAGCGGTGAGTCGGGGCAACGCCGCCAGTTCGTCCGTGATCCCGAGGGTGTGACCGGTGTGCCGGAGCTGCGGCAAGGGTTCCGAGCAGATGCCGAGCTGCCTACCGACGCGGCACCGACGGGCTACGAGAACGACGGTACGGAGTTGTGGCTGGCGGGCAGCGACCAGGACGTACGTGCCTACCTGGTCAGCGAGTCCGGCGAGAAGGTGGAGGCTTGGCCGCGGGCCGATCCGCCGGTCGGCTGCGACTGAATGGTCCGTCCGTCGGTGTCCGTCAGGCGCTGACCGCGTGTCCCGGAATGGGGCGGCGCTCAGCCGGGCGGCTTCGGCGTGACGTGCGGCCGGACTGTCGGTTCGAGCAGTGACAACGTGCGCTGCCGGGTATCGAGGCCGACGCGGATGCCGATCGGCATGGGCAGGTTCGGTCCGGCGTGTCCGAAGTCGACGTTGCCGAGCACCGGGATGTCGCGGTCGCCGAGTACGTCGAGGACGATCTCGGGCGGGGTTGTGGGCGCCTCGGGGGAGTGGAGTCCGGCGATGTCGCGTGGGACGCCGACGACCATGCCGCCAGGCGGCGCCGTCGCCGTGGAAATCCCGATCTCTTGGCTGCTACAGGTGGTCCCAACTCGGTCGTCAACGTCGGCGAGCCAGACCACTCGGATGCCTACACCTTCCGGATAGCTGCTACCTGGTCCACCTTGGAATCGCTGCCCGGTCGGTGAAACCCTGGCCGGTCGTGACTGCCAGCATCCCTCGCGGCCGGCTGCGTCGTTCCGGAGGAGATCACCCAAGCTCGCGTCTGCCCTAGTACGGCAGCCGCCGTTCGGGATCATGGCTGAAGTTCGAGGTTAAGGCGGCGTGTGTAGTGGGCTCGTCGGGCTCGGGCTTGATGCCGTCGCCGCCAGCCTGACCAGTGCAAACGATGGGCGATGCCGCTGATCGGGCGGATGATGCAGGCGTTGATCAGCCGGCGGACCTCGTTGACGGTCAGCTTGATCAGTCCGGTGTCGGCCGGATTCTCGGCGGCGTCAGCGGCGCAGATCGCCAGGACGGCGAGGGCGGCCAGAGCGAGGGTGGTGAAGCGGTGCCAGGAGTCCCAGCGGCGGACCTGGTGCTGGTCCAGGCCGACTTGGCTCTTGGCGGCCTGGAAGCTCTCCTCGATGCTCCAGCGGATCCCGGCGACCCGCACGAGCTGGGCGAGGGTGGCGGGTCTCGGGGTCCAGCAGCGGTAGAAGGCCAGCTCACCGGTGCTGGTGTTGCGGCGGATCAGGAGGCTGTGCCGGCCGCCGTCGTCGGGGTCAGCGTCGGTGCACACGTCATCGAGCCAGGCCCAGTCGTAGAAGCGCGGCCCTTTCGACCCGGCGCCGGCAGAGCGGCGCTGCCACGCCGAGGCGGGCAGGTCAGCGGCGATCTGGTCGGCGCGGATGCGGGTCTTACCGCCGTCGAGGGGAACCAGGTGGCTGCGGGACACCTCCAGGACGTAGCCGAGCTGGTGCTCACGCAGGTGCGCACGGAAGGCACTGCTGTTGCCGTAGGCCTCGTCCGCGGCCACCCACCCCGCCGGCACCCCGGCGTCCAGGGCCGCGGTGATCATCTGTGCGGCCAACTCCGACTTGGTGGCGAACTCGACCTCGTCAGGCACGCCAGCGGCCTGGCAGCGGTCCCGGTCGTCGGTCCACGACGCCGGCAGATACACCCGCCGGTCGATCAGCGTGTGCCCGTCAACGCCGGCGTAGCCCAGGAACACCCCGACCTGGCTGTTCTCGATCCGCCCCGCCGTGCCGGTGTACTGACGCTGCACCCCGACCGTGTGAACACCCTTCTTCAGGTCGCCGGTCTCGTCCACGGCCAAGACCGCGTCCGGGGCGCCGAACCGGCCGGCGATCAGCTGCCGCAGATCGTCACGGACAGCGTCGGCGTCCCACACCGCCCGGTACAACAACCGCTGCATCGCATCCGGTCTGCCGTGTCCGGCCTGCTCCGCCAACTGCCAGCACGTCTTCACCTCAAGGTCAGCCAGCAGCCCGGTGACGAACTGTCCCGCCGCCCGCCGCGGTTCCAATCGGCCGAACCGGCCCGCGAAGCACCCCAGCACCTCGGCCAGCACCCGCTCCCACCGACCAACCGCTACGCTGTGGCACGCGGCCACCGCCAAATCTGAAGTTATGTCCACAACATACAGACGATCACGCGGTGGCCGCCTCGCGTCCACCCCACCCCACCAGCAAGATCTCAAACGGCGGCTGCCGTACTAGCGAAGGTCCTCACCGACCAGCGCTGGTGCACTCTTACACCGGGTGGTGTACTCTTGCACCACTGTCAGCGAGGAATGCGAGTCCACGGGAGGGCCGATGAAATCTCACAAGAAAGTCTTTACGAAAACGTTCCGAAAGGGCGCAGATGATCAGTGCGGGTCGTCACCCCAAGAAGGAGATCGCCGATGCGCTGCGTGGAGCTGAGGAGGCCGGTCTCGCTGTCGCCAAGATTCATCGGGGACACCGGTGGGGTGAGGTTCGATGTGCCCCTTGCCGGGCAAGCCGAGCGGTCTGGTCGACACCTCGTGATCCCGCGACCCACGCAAAGCAGATCGACCGGTTCACCCGGAGTCACAGTCACGCCCAGCCCCCGTCGGGGAGCGGCGGCGACTCATGAGGGTGGAGGGAGGTAAGCCATGGCGACGCACGTGTTCACGGTGGTGCTCGATCGGCAGCCCGATGACAACGAACTGGATGCCCTGTTCGCCGCAGGCTGCGATGACGCGGCGTTCGGCGCGGAGAACGGCCTCCCGATCGCCGAGTTCGATCGCGAGGCGGAGACGATGGCCGACGCGATCGCGACCGCCGTACGCAGCCTCGACGGGGTCGGCGTGATCGCGCTCCGCGTCCTGGATCAGGACCTGATCACGCTGGCCGATGTCGCTGAGCGGATCGGGCAGAGTCGTGAGTCGGTACGGCGGTACGCCACCGGGGATCGGGGTCCGGGTGGCTTTCCGCCGCCGGTCAACCCGGCCCGGGAGGGCACTCTCTTCTACCGGTGGAGCGAGGTGGCTCCATGGCTGAGGCACAACTTGGCGATCGACGTGCCCGACGTCGACCCGGCGTTGGTGATGGCGAACCTGGTGCTCCAGGCCAGGCAGCACCGCAGTCGGGTCGCCCACGTGACAGCATTGACCGACCTCCTCGCGGCCTGACCCCCCGCGTGAACGCTGGCTGCGTACCCCAGGATTGGCCGGAGGGGGCGGCGGGCATGGTCTGGCGGTTGCCGTCGACCGGCGAGTTCGACGGCCGATGGGATGAGACGTTCTCGCTGCTCAGCGAGAACTTCGGCGGCCAGCAGGTGCAGTTTCAGAAGAACGACCTGGAGCGCGAGTTCCCCGGCCTGTGGGGGCCACGAACCGCAGATCTGGGTCCTCCGGCAGGACTATCGATGGGCGCATACTCAGCTGCGACACGAGCTCTATCAGAAGTACAAGGACAGGGAACGTTGAAGCCAACCCGGCGACTGTCACGGCGACGCGTCCTCCCTGCCGCGCTGGGCGCAGCCGGGATCATGGCGGCCATGCTGGTGATCGCGGGATGCACCACTCCGCCCGGAGGAGACGACCCACGCGGGCAACCGAGCCCCACCGCGATGTCAACCGAGCCGGTGTTGAGCGATGACATCGCCGAGGGAGTCGCGGTCGAGGAGCGCGGCTTCGCGACCTTTCCGGTGCCGGACGGCGACGCCACGAGGCGCATCGTCGGTGCTGCGGCGGTGTTCCGGAACGTGACGGACCAACCGATGAGGATCCACGTGCGCTACCGCTTCGTGGATGAGACCGGGCGGGGATGGCGGTCGACCGAGCAGCGCGACTGGTCGGCGATCCTCGCCGCGGGCTGGGCGTATCTGCCAGCGGGCGATGCGGTCGAGCTGGGCGACATCCGCCAGGTCGACGCGGACGAGGCTGAGCGCGTCGCGCGAATCGTGCTGTACGTGGTCGGGGAGCCGACGGCGCCGTCCGTGCTGCTGCCCGCGCGGGTCGACGAGTTGAAGCTGCGACAGGACGGGAACGACAAGTGGGACTTCGTGTCGTTCACGGTGGACAACCCCGGTTCCGAGTTCGAGGAACCCAACTACGGCATGGTGTTTCGGTCCGCCGAGGGCAACCTGGTCGGGGGATGGTTCGTCGACCGCGCCAACTGGGCCGACCTCGAAGCCGCGCTACCCGAGAGCGAAACCGATCGGTACCCACCGGCCGCGAGCCGGCACACCCTGCCGGCCTGGCTTCCTCCTGATGCCCGGCCGACCGACGTGACGATGTATGTGTGGCCTTGACAGACGGGGGACGGTGCCGCCGACACCGCCTCGCCCGTCCGTTCAGGTGCCCTGGCTTCGTGGTTCCAGACCGAGCAGATGCCTACAGGCTGCACCAGCAGTAGAGGTGGTCACCTGCGTGGCGGGCCCGCTTGGCGAGGCCGGCGATCAGCTCGATGATCCCGCGAACCTCGCTCTTGGGCGGTGGGCCGGAGCTGGACAGCTCTTCGATCTGGCCCCACTGGGTCGACAGCTCCGGCAGTCTGCTGTCGTCGATCGAGGCGAGGGTGTCCCGGGTGGCGTCGTCGAGGCTGAGCAGCCACGGACCTTCCCCGTCGTCGCCGCTCCAGATGAGATTGTTGCCGACGAGGCCGGCGTGCCAGGGAACACCGCGGGCCAAGGCCACGAGCTGACCGAGAATGACCGTGAAATCGAGACCCTTGAGATCGACGACGTCGATGTCCCCGCCGTTGTCGGCCAAGGCGGACGGGCCGCCGACGAGATCGTCCATGAGGGCGATCGCCGCGCCGTCATCCGCAGCCCTGAAGTAGTCATAGAGAACTCCCATGCCGGTCACCCCATCACAGGGGTGCGACAACGTGGTTCGTTGACGTGGGTCAGCGCCGGTAGGCGGGAGGGAAGGCGGTGAGGGCGGCCCGCAGGTCGGCCGAGGGTCCGCCGTCGACCGGCGTGCCGGCCGTCAACAACCGCTGGGTGCCGCGCCAGACCGCGACCGCGTAGTCGGCCTCGGAGGTCTGACACAGCGGCCTGCCGGCGGGGGTGCTCAACCGCAGACCGCCACGGCGGGTACGGCGGATGGCGAAACCCCAGCCGCTGGCGGCGCCGGTGAACACGTAGCTGGCGTCCGGATGCGCCAACAGGGTCACGACGCCGTCGAGGAGGTCCGTGGCGGCCGGGTACACCATCAGCAACCCTCGGGAGCCGAGCTGGCGGGAACTGTGCACCCCACCGTCCCAGCGCAGGGTGACGTGCCCCAGCTCGAACCCGGTCACCTGCTCCGGCTGATCCACGGGGGCATCGAACTCCACGACGATCACGCCATCATGGTCACATGCCGGGTCGACGGACTCGGCCTTCGTCGAGGGCTGAGCGCGTACCCAGAACGAACCGGAAGAGGGTGGCGGCATGTTGTACGACACGATCGGGGCGACCTACACCGTGACGCGGCGGACCGAGCCGAGGATCGCGGCGCGGATCTGGGCGGCGCTCGGTGACGCGCGGACGGTGTTGAACGTCGGGGCCGGCACCGGGTCCTACGAGCCGGCCGACCGGGACGTTGTGGCGGTGGAGCCGTCGGCGTTGATGCGGGCGCAGCGTCCGGCGGGGGCGGCGCGGTGCGTCGCCGCCACCGCGGAACGCCTGCCGTTCGCGGACCGGTCGTTCGACGCGGCGATGGCGGTCTCCACCCTGCACCACTGGCCGGACCCGGTCGCCGGGCTGCGCGAGCTGCGGCGGGTGGCCCGGCGGGTGGTGGTGCTCACGCACGACTCCAGCGCCGCCGGGTGGCACCGGCGGTTCTGGCTGACCCGCGACTACCTGCCCGAGGTCGCCGGGCTGCTGCTCGCCGGTCGGCCGTCGCTGACCGAGCTGGCCGGGGCGATCGGGGCCCGGGTGGAGCAGGTGCCGATCCCGTGGGACTGCGCCGACGGGCTCTTCGAGGCGTACTGGCGCCGGCCCGAGGCGTACCTTGACGATCAGGTACGCCAGGGCGTGTCGGTGTGGGCCAAGGTCGGGCCGGCGGTCGAGCGGCGGGCGGTGGGCCGGCTCCGGGACGACCTCGCCTCGGGCCGCTGGGCCGACCGCAACCGCGACCTGGTCGACCTCGACGCGGCCGAGCTCGGCCTGCGCCTGCTCGTGGCAGGTCCACCCGACGGACGGTAACAACCGGCCCGCTCAGGTCGGGACCTTGGTCCCGGGTCTCTCGGGTGTTCCGCCCCGGGTGCCGGCGCCGCCTCGCGGGAGAAGCTGATCCCGTCAAAGAGAGCAGCGAGTCGCGGAGGCGGCAATGACCACCAAGCAGATCACCAAGCGTTCCATCGAACGGCCCCTGGAGCAGGCTGAACTGCCGGGCGCCATGCTGACCACCACCGCCGCCCGGATCATGGCCGTGCTGCGGATCTCCACCGGGTTCGTCTTCCTGTGGGCGTTCCTCGACAAGACCTTCGGGTTCGGGTTCGCCACCCCGGCCGAGCGGGCCTGGGTCAACGGCGGCTCGCCGACCAAGGGCTTCCTCTCCTCGGTCGAGGTCGGCCCGCTGCAGGGCTTCTTCCACTCGATCGCCGGCACCTGGTGGGCCAACACCCTGTTCATGGTCGGCCTGGCCGCCATCGGCGTCGCCCTGATCGCCGGGGTCGGCCTGCGGATCGCCGCCGGCTCGGGTGCGCTGATGATGGTCTTCATGTGGCTGGCCGAGTTCCCACTCGACCGCTTCACCGCCAGCGGCGAGCCCGCCGGCTCGACCAACCCGCTCATCGACTACCACATCGTGTACGCGATCGTCCTGGTCGCCCTCGCCGCCGCGTACGCCGGCCACACCTGGGGCCTCGGCCGCCTCTGGGCCAAGCTCCCCTTCGTCCAGAAGAACCGCTGGCTGATCTGAACCGCCCTGCCCCCGATCCCGGTGTGCCCGGACCGCCTCCCCCGCGGTCCGGGCACACCGGCGTCGGCCCACGGGTCACCCGCATCGCCGCCATCGCGGCGAGAGCCCTACGCTACGTCGCGACGCCGCCATCCGAGGAGCCGCTGGCCGTGCGAAAAGGAACCTTCCGGTACGACATCAGGGCGCGCTGCGAGATCGGGGACGCGGTCGCGCTGCTGGCCGACATACCGAGGCTGACCTCCCGGCACCCGCTCGCCATCCGGGTCGCCGAACTCGAACCCGGACCCGGCACCATCCGCAGCGTGGCCGTCACCTCCCGGCTGCGGCTCGGTCCGCTGGGATTCCTCATCACCTACCGGGCCGACGTCGTCAAGGTCACGGCCGACGAGGTGGTCACGGTCGCCCGCCAGAAGCCGGCGACCACCCTCACCAATCACGCCCGGTTCCGCTCCGAGGGTGACGGGACGACCCACATCGACGTACGGATCGACTACGAGTCGCCCACGCTGCTGTTTCCGTACGGGTTCGGCAAGGCCCGGCAGGTCCACCGTGAACTCGCCCACGGCATCAAGGAAATCCTCGAACAACCGGCGGCATAGCAGGGTGGATTGCCACCCCGGCCCCCGGCGGCGCGGGCGTTGCGTTCCGGGCGGCGGCGATCACCACGCCACCGCCCGGGACGCTCACCCGGCCATCAGGCCGAGCATCCCCAGCGCTCCTGGGCCTTGATGATGATCGGGACACGCTGCGTCTCGACCCCGTCGGAGGCCGTCAGGTACCACCGGTACTCGCCGTAGTCGAGCGCCGGCAGGGTCAGCGCGAAGAGCCAGAGCGGGCTCGTGCCGCTGCTCGACCCGGGCGGAAGCGGCGGGTACGACAGGGTGCTGGTGCCCGCCGGCAACTCCTCGGCGCCGACCTGCATCGGCGTCGACCACTCTCCCTCGATGCTGAACCAGAAGTAGGTGAAGAGGGGGGAGTTCGCCTCGATGCAGGCGCGCTGCCCGAAGTCCACCAACTCCCAGGTCGGAGCCGGGGTGGTGGGGCCGACCGCGGCGGCCGGTGAGCTGATTGTCAGCGCCAGCGCGACCGCGCTGACCAGGCCGAGGGCCATTCGGAGGATACGAGGGGTCGATCGCGACATTGGGCCTCCTTGGTAGATCGGTGGGTAAGGTGACGGGAACTCAGCAGCTCCCACGCTCTGCGAAGTGATCCGGGCTGAGCTGGCTCAGCACGGTCGATTGCCGACCCGCCCCCGGTAGCGCACGGCAACGGGTCCCGGGCGGCTACCAGACCGGGCACCCCCAGCGCTCCTGCGCCCTGATGGTGATCGGGACCCGCTGCGTCACCACCCCGTCCGAGGCGGTCATGTACCACACGTGATCGCCGAAATCGAGCGCCGGCAGGTTCATCGTGACCAGGGTGAGCGGGCTCCCGCCCTCGCTCGACCCGGGCGGGATCGGCGGGTGCGGCAGGCTGAGGGTGGTCGTGCCGGGCGGCAGATCCTCGGCACCGACCTCGAGCGGGGTCGACCACGTCCCCCGCACGCTGAACCAGAAGTAGGTGAACTGGGGCTGGTTGGCGGCCAGGCAGGCGCGCTGCGGGAAGTCGATCAATTCCCAGGTCGGAGCGGGTGTGGCAGGGCCGGCGGTGGCGGCGGCCGGCGGGCTGATTGTCAGCGCCAGCGCGACCGCGCTGACCAGGCCGAGGGCCATTCGGAGGATACGAGGGGTCGATCGCGACATTGGGCCTCCCCAGTGGATCGGTGGGTGAGCGGCTGTCGGTTGCGGCGGCCGTCGCCTACCGCGCCGCTTGCTGAGGAAGTCTGACGAAGAAATGTCAGAGGAAACTCAGTAGCGTCCGCAATCGTCCGGATCAGCGCCCCGGTGGGAGGTCGTCGGCGCCCACCCGGGCGGCGACCCAGCCCAGCTCCAGCGGCCAGTCCGCGACCGGCCCGGGGCGTCCGCCCTCGACAGCCAGCGCCGCTCCACGCCGTACCCCGCCCTTCCAGCCGCGATGGCGATGCACGTACCGTGCCACGAAGCCCGGCACGAGGTCCGTACGCCCGACGCTGGCCAGCCATTCCACGATCGCGGCCGGCGACGCGGTCCAGTCGGCCGCCCGCGATCCGGTCACCCGGTCGGGATCGGTGGCCTCCTCGAACCACGGCAGCGCGTATTGCCGGATCAGCGCCAGCCAGGCCGTCAACTGGCCCGGTCGGGCGGACGGGCTGCGCAGATCCAGCTCGCCCCGGGCGTGGTTGTCACCGCAGGCGTAGCCGAGATAGTGCCCGCAGATGTGGTCGTCGTCGCGGGTGACCCGGTCCGGGTTGGCCCGGCGCCAGCGACGCAGCGCCGGGTCGGACAGGGCGAGCGTGGTGAGCACCCGGATCGGGCCGCCCGACCGGTTGCGCGAACTCGGCTCCAGGATGATCTCCTGCCGGAGGGTCCCGACGCTGCGACGCAGGGTGAGCTGCCGCGGCAACCACTCGAAGCCCGCGTCGCGCAGGTGTTCGCCGGCCCACTCGCCGGCCGCGCGGACCACGTCCCGGGGGGTCGCCGAATCCGATGTCACGTCGTCCCTTCCCTCGTGGCACCCTGACCAGGTGATCGTCACCTTCGACGCCGAACTGTGGCTCTGGTCCGCCCGCCGCGACGAGAGCTGGACCTTCGTCACCCTGCCGGCCGACGCGTCCGAGGAGATCCGCGAGCAGGCCGCCGCCCGCGGCCCGCGCCGCGGATTCGGCTCCGTCCGGGTGCGGGCCACCATCGGCGCCACCTCCTGGTCAACGTCGATCTTCCCCGACAGCGCCCAGGGTAGCTACGTCCTGCCGGTCAAACGCGCCGTCCGCAACGCCGAAGCCCTCGAAGCCGGCGACCCGACCACCGTCACCGTCGAACTGGCCGACCCCTGAGCCGGTACGGGGGCCGGCTACCCCGACAGGGGTAACCAGAGCGACCCCGCTGGAGGGACGCCGGCCGACCGGCCCCGCCGTAGCGTGCCGGCCATGGCGCAACGATCGGTCTTCACCCGAGCAGTCCTCACCCGGGCCCGGGTGGCCGCCCTGGTCGCGATCGGGCTGACGGCGCTGGGCCTCGGGTATCTCAGCCTGCCCGACGGCACCGGCCCGACCGTGCCCGACGGCGCCCGGGCCGGAGATCTCACCATGACGGGCTGCACCTACGACACCGAGGCGGGCAGCCTCGACGCGGAGTGCGGCACCCTGGTGGTCCCGGAGAACCGGCGGGACCCCGGATCCGACCTGATCGCGCTGCCGGTCATCCGGATCCGAGCCACCGGCGCGGAACCGGCCGAGCCGATCTTCCGACTGGAGGGCGGCCCCGGCGAGACGAACATGAGGTTCGCGGAGGCGAGCCGCCTGGTCGACCGCCACGATGTGGTCCTGGTCGGCTACCGCGGCGTCGACGGTTCGACGGTGCTCGACTGCCCGGAGGTCGAGTCGGCGCTGCGGCGGTCGGCCGACCTCACCGGCGAGGAATCGACGCGCCGGTACGCGGAGGCGTTCGCCACCTGCGCCCGCCGGCTGGCCGGTGCGGGCATCGACCTCGACGGCTACTCGTTGCCGCAGCGGGTCGACGATCTCGAGGCGGCCCGGCAGGCCCTCGGCTACCAGCGGATCCACCTGCTTAGCGAGAGCGCGGGAACCCGGACCGCGATGATCTACGCGTGGCGGTACCCGGACTCGATCCGCCGATCGGTGATGATCGCGGTCAACCCGCCGGGCCACTTCTGGTGGGATCCGGCGATCACCGACGACCAGCTCGACCACTATGCCGCGCTCTGCGCCCGCGACGACGGCTGCGCCGCCCGCACCGACGACCTCGCCGCCACCATGGCCGTCACCGCCGGTGATCCACCCGACCGCTGGCTGTTCCTGCCGATCAAGGCGGGCAACGTCCGGGCGGGAACCCTGTTCGGCCTGTTCCACACCACCGGGGCGGCGGCCCCGCTGAACGCGCCGACCATGTTCGACGCCTGGCTGGCCGCCGCCGGCGGCGACCCGAGCGGGCTCTGGGCCACCTCGCTGCTGACCAGCGTGATCTTCCCGGGCGCGTTCGTCTGGGGCGAGTTCGCCGCCTCCGGAATCATCGACGCCGGGGCCGTCGACGCCCACTACGCGGCCGGCGGCGACCCCGGCTCGGTTCTCGGCAACGCCGCCACCGACTTCCTGTGGGGCGGCGGCCGGCTCACCGGGGCGTGGCCGGCGAGCCCGGACTATGTGGACTACCGGCGGGTGCGGCCGACCGAGGTCGAGACCCTCCTGGTCGGTGGCACGGTCGACTTCTCGACCCCGCCACGGCTCGCCACCGACGAACTGCTGCCCGCGCTGCCGAACGGGCGGCAGGTCATCCTGGCCGAACTCGGGCACACCACCGACTTCTGGAGCTACCAGCCCGACGCCAGCACCCGGTTGCTGACCGCGTACCTCGAAAACGGCGCGGTGGACGACTCCCGCTACCGGACCCGCCCGGTCGACTTCGACATCGAATCCGTCAGCCTCCCCACCATCGCGCGGATCCTGTTCGGCACCCTGGCCGGCCTCGGCCTGGCCGCCGTCGTGCTGCTCGGCGGGATGGCGCGGCGGGTACGCCGCCGGGGCCGGCTCGGAACGCGGGCCAGCGGCTGGCTGCGTTGCCTCGCCCCGGTGGTCGTCGGCCTGGGCGGCTGGTCAGTCGCGGTACTGATCGGCTCCGGCAGGTGGCCAGGACTGTTCGTCGGCGGCCGGTGGCTGGTGGTGCTCTCCGTCGGCATCGCCGCCGGGCTCGCCACCTTCGTGGCCTGGGTCCACCGGGACGCCAGTCGCGGGACCCGGTGGGCCGGCCTGGCGGCGGCACTGGCCGGTTCGCTGCTCGGCGGCTGGTTCGGGTTCCACGCCGTCGAGGACGTCGCCGCCCTGGCGACCACGATCGTCGGCGCGACCGCCACCGCCAACCTCGCGTTGCTCCTCATCGACCTGCGCCGGGACGTTGTGGTGAGGTAGCCGGGTGGCCGTTTCCCTGCCGCGGGTGCCGGCGGTCGACCTCGCGCTGGCCGGCGTCGCGTTGACGGCGCTTGTCGGGCAACGGATCGCCGTGGCGCCGGCCCTCGGCGGGAAGCTGCCCGTCGCGTTGGCACTCTCCGTGGTGATCGCCGGATCCCTCGCCGTGCGGCGCCGGGTCCCACTGGCCGGATACCTGTCGGGGTCGGTGGCGCTGTCGGCCGAGGCGCTGTGGGTGCAGGCCGACCCGGTGGCGCCCTACGTGAACCTGATCGGGCTCTACTCCCTGGGCCTGTACGGCACCGGGCGGCGGGCACTGTGGGGGCCGGTGCTCGTCCTGCCGGCGGTGCTGGCGTACTTCAGTAACGTGCCGGCACCCTGGTCGGCGCCGGCCGGGGTGGTGTTCGTGTGGCTGCTGGCGTGGGGGGCCGGCTACGGCAGTGCTCGGCGGCGGGAGCGGCAGGCGGCGGCGCGGCGACGGCTGCGCCGGGCGGCGGTCGCCAGCGAGCGGACCCGGATCGCCCGGGAGCTGCACGACCTGGTCGGTCACACGGTCAACGTCATGCTGGTGCGGGTCGGCGCGGCCCGGGTGGTCCTGGACCGCGCGCCGGAGCAGGCCCGGGACATACTGCGGGGCGTGGAGCAGACCGGCCGGGAGGCCCTCGACGAGCTGGACCTGATGCTCGGCACCCTCCGCGACGGTGACGAGACGGCACCCGCCCCGCCCGGCCTCGCCGAGCTGCCGCGCCTCGCCCAGCGGATGACCCGGGCGGGCATGACGGTGTCGCTGCGGGTCGACCCGGCCGGCCCGCCGCTGCCGGGCAGCCTCGACCTGTCGGCGTACCGGATCGTGCAGGAAGCCCTCACCAACGCGCTGCGGCACGGGCAGGCGGGCGCCGCCCGGGTCCGGGTCGGTCGCGACCCGCGACGCCTGGAACTGGAGATCTGCGACGACGGGCGGGGCCCGGAACCCGGCTACCAGCCCGGCCGCGGGCTGCTGGGGATCGCCGAGCGGGCCGCCCTCTTCGGCGGCCGGCTGGAACACGGCCCGGGTGCCACCGGTGGTTTCCGGGTCCGGGCGGTGCTTTTCCTGCCATGACCGTACGGGTGCTGCTGGCCGACGACGACGCGCTGCTGCGGGCCGGCCTTGACGTGGTGCTCGATGCCGCGGACGGCATCGACGTGGTCGGCGAGGCGGCCGACGGCCTGCGGGCGGTCGAACAGTGCCGGTCGCTCAACCCGGACGTCGTGCTGATGGACGTCCGGATGCCGGGCGTCGACGGCATCGAGGCCACCCGCCGGATCGTCGCCGCCGGCCTGCCGACCCGGGTGCTGGTGCTCTCCACGTTCCGCCACGACGAGTACGTGTGGGGTGCGCTGCGCGCGGGCGCCAGCGGCTTCCTGCTCAAACGGGCCTCGCCGGAACGGCTCGTGGACGCGGTGCGGACGGTGGCCGCCGGGGACACCCTGCTGGACCCGTCGGTCACCCGCGACCTGGTGGAGCACTTCGTCCGGCGATCCCCGGTCGGGTCCACGGTCAGCACCGAGGCCGCCGGCCGGTTGTCCGGGCTGACCCCTCGGGAGATCCAGGTGCTGCGGCTGGTCGCCGAGGGGTACTCGAACGAGGAGATCGCCGAGCTGCTCGTCATCGCGGAGTCGACCGCGAAGACCCACGTGAAGCGGGTACTCGCCAAGATCGGCGCCCGGGACCGCGCCCAGGCGGTGGTCCTCGCCTACCGGGCCGGCCTGGTGGCTCCGGCCTGACGGCCGTTCAGACACCTCGGGTGATCGCAGTAGCATGCTGCGGTGACCGCGTCATGAGGCCGACCATCGCCGCCGAGACCCTGCGTTCGACCCTGACGCAGTACCTCGCGACCACGTTCGGGCTGAGCGAGGACGGGGTCCGCGACGGGCTGGAACGCTTCCTGTCCCACCCCGAGCAGGGCATCTTCCGCGGGCCGTACCTGCGGATCCGGACCCCGTTCCGGCCCGCGTCCGGTGACTGGCGGGCAGACCTGGACTGGGCGCCGGCCGGCTTCACGCCCTACCTGCACCAGGCGCGGGCCTTCCGCCGGCTCTCGACCCGGGACGGGGCGGCCGAACCGACGCTGATCACCACCGGCACCGGCTCCGGCAAGACCGAGTCGTTCCTGATCCCGGTGCTCGACCACTGCCGCCGCGAGCGCGCCCGGGGCCGGACCGGGATCAAGGCGATCCTGCTCTACCCGATGAACGCGCTCGCCACCGACCAGACCAACCGGATCGACGACCTGCTGGCCGACCCGGCGCTGAGCCAGGTCACCGCCGGGCTCTACATCGGCGACGTGGCCGCCGAGGAGCCGCCGCGGGTGCTGGTGCGGCGCTCCGAGATGCGCCGCACCCCGCCGGACATCCTGATCACCAACTACAAGATGCTCGACCTGCTGCTGCAACGCGCCGACGACCTGCCGCTGTGGGAGGGCGCCGACCCGGCGTACGTGGTGCTTGACGAGTTTCACAGCTACGACGGCGCGCAGGGTACCGACGTGGCGATGCTGCTGCGGCGGCTCGCCGCCGCGCTCGGGCTGGCCCGGCCGGACCGGCCGCTCGGGCCGATCTGCCCGGTGGCCACCTCCGCGACCCTCGGCGAGGGCGGCGGCCGGGACGGGCGCACCGCCATCCGGGAGGTCGCCGAGCAGGTCTTCGGGGTCGCCTTCGACGACGCCTCGGTGGTCGGCGAGGACCGCTACGAGCCGGCCGAGTTCGTCGCCCGGCAGGACTTCAACCTGCCGCTGCCCAGCCCCGAGGAGCTGGCCGCCGCCACCGGGTCCGACGACGCTGCCGAGCTGCTGCTCGGTGAGCGCTGCGCCGACGACCCGGTCCGGCTCGGCGCGCTGCTGCGCCGGCACCCGCTGACCAAGGCGGTGCTCGACGCCCTCGGACCCCGGCCGCGCACCCTCGGCGAGGTCATCGACGTGCTGCCCCGCAAGAACGCCACCGGCTGGGGCAGCGCCATGAAGACCCGGCCGGAGATCACCGCCCGCGCGCTGGCCCGCTTCGTCGGCCTGCTCTCGCTCGCCCAGAATCCCGACGACCCCGGCCGACCCCTGCTCAACATCGAAACCCACCTCTGGGTACGGGCGGTCTCCCGACTGCTGCGCGGCGTCTCCCGGCAGACCATGTTCGGCTGGTACGGCGAACCGCGCCGCCAACTGGAGTTCTCCACCTCCGACCTCGACGCCGTCGTCGCCGACGCCCGCCACCAGCTGCTGCCCGCCATCTACTGCCGGCACTGCGGCCGGTCCGGCTGGGCGGCGATGTCCCCGGAACGCGACCCGCAGGAGCTGGAGACCGACCCCGACAAGGTCTACCGGGCCAGCGTGGGCCGCGACAAGCGGCGCGTCCGGGCCTTCATCGCCGCCACCGACGACGAGGTACGCCGCCGCACCCGCGGCCTGCTGGTGCTGGAGTACGGCACCCGGGTCCGCCCCCTCGACCCGGACCGCGACCGGGAGACGACCGATGACACGGTGATCGTGCTCGGCGACCTGACCGGCGTCGACGCCGCCGAGAAGGACCGCTGCCCCTCCTGCCAACTGGACCACGGCATCCGCTTCCTCGGCGCCGGCCTGGCCACCCTCGCCTCGGTGGCCATCACCCAGCTCTTCACCGGCGGCGAACTGGGCGCCGACGAGGCCAAGACGCTGCTGTTCAACGACTCCGTCCAGGACGCCGCGCACCGCGCCGGCTTCGTCGCCAACCGCTCGTACGGCTTCTCGCTGCGCTCGCTGCTCGCCGACCAGCTCCGGCCCGGCGAGCCGGTCGGGCTCGACGAACTGCTCGCAGGCATGGTCAAGGCCGCCGCCGACCGGGCGGTGCTGTCCAGTGTGGTCCCACCCGACCTGCACGACCAGCCCGGCGTCGACGGCCTGCTGGCCGGCGAGCACACCGGCGAACGCGAGACCTGGACGCTGATCAGCGAACGGCTCGTCTTCGCCGCCGTGATGGAGACCGGGCTGCGCGCCCGGCAGGGCCGCACCCTGGAACTGACCCGCAGCGTCGCCGTCGAGGTCGCGCTCGAAGACCCGGCGCGCGCCGCCGCGATCTGCCGGGACGTGCACCGCACCGGCACCGCGCAGCTCAGCGACCCGCCACCGGACGACGCCCGCTACCTCGCCTTCCTGCGCGGGCTGCTGGAACGGCTGCGGACCCGGGGGGCGGTCTACCACGAGTGGCTGCGGCCGTACCTGCGGCGCGGCGGCGCCCGGTGGCAGATCTGGGGTGGCCGCCCACCCGGCATGCCCGCCTTCCCGCGCGGACTGTCCGCGCCGGCCTTCCTGCTGGCCACCCCGAAGTCCCGCTCCGAGTTCGACGCGATCGCCGCCCGCGGCAACTGGTACCAGGACTGGACCAGCCGCTGCCTCGGCCTGGAGCCGGGCGACGCGGCCGGCTACCTCAGCCGGCTGCTGCCCGCCCTGGCCGCCGACCACATCGTCGCCGCCGACACCTGCGACGACGGCAACACCGTGTACGGGCTGCTCCCCGGCCACCTACGGGTCACCCGGCTGACCGACCCGGCGGCCGTCGTCGCCGGGATCGGCTGCGACACCTGCCACTGGCAGCAGACCGAACACCCCGACCGGGTCGACGACTGGACCGGCCAGCCGTGCCGGCAGTACCGCTGCCCCGGCCGGCTGCGCGCCGCCCCCGACGAGACCGCGCCGGACGACTACTACCGCCGGCTCTACCTGGAACGCCCGGTGTTCCGGGTGGTCACCGGCGAACACACCGGCATGCTCACCCGCGCCCAGCGGGAAACCGTCGAGCGGCAGTTCCGCGACGGCGACCGCTACACCGACCCGAACGTGCTCTCCTGCACCCCGACGCTGGAGATGGGCATCGACATCGGCGCCCTCTCCGCCGTGGTGCTCGCCTCGCTGCCGCACGGGCCGGCCAACTACGTGCAGCGGGCCGGCCGCGCCGGCCGCCGCAGCGGCAACGCGTTCGTGCTCACCCTGATCGGCCGCACCGAACGGGACCGCTACTACCTCACCGAGCCGCGCGACATGATCGCCGGGCAGATCGTGCCGCCCGGCTGCTTCCTCTCCGCCGTGGAGATCCTGCGCCGGCAGTACCTGGCCCACCTGATCGACCTGGCCGCCCGCAACCGGTTGCCCGGCGTACTGCCGCTGCCCCGCCGCGCCCACGTGCTCTTCGGCCGCGGCGGCTGGCTGCCCGGGCTCGCCGACGCCGCCCGCCGCGACGGCGACCGGCTGGTGGGGGAGTTCCTGGCCCTCTTCGGCGACAAGGTGCTGCCCGCCGCCGCCGACGAGCTGCGCGACTTCGCCCGCACCGGGATCGCCGGCCGGGTCACCGAGGCCGGGCACGCCTGGGAGGCCCGGCTGGCCGACCTGCGCGGCCGGCTGGCCGAGATCGACAAGGCCAGCGGCGGGCTGGTCGGCACCGACCCCGACCACGCCCGCGAACTGCGGATGCTCAAGGCCGAGGCGCGGGCCGTTCGCCGCCGGCTCACCGAGGTCAGCTCCGCCGCCGCCCACGCCACCCTGGTCGAGCTGGGCCTGCTGCCCAACTACGCGCTGATCGACAGCCGCACCGCCCTGGAGGCCACCCTCACCTGGGAGGAGCGCGGCGCCGACGGAGACCGCCGGTTCCACACCGAACTACGCGAGTACGACCGGCCCGCCCGGCAGGCGCTGCACGAACTCGCCCCCGGCAACAACTACTACGTACGCGGCTACCGGCACGAGATCTCCGGGCTCGACGTCGGCACCGCCGACCGGCCCGCGTACCGGCAGTGGCGGATCTGCGCCAGGTGCGGCTACGTCCGCACCCGCCCGGCCGTCGAGCCGATCGCCGAGTGCCCGCGCTGCCGGGACACCGGCATCGCCGACCACGGGCGGCTGTTCAACGTGCTCCAGCCGACCCGGGTGCTCAGCCGGGACAAACGCGACGACGCCCGGATCCGCGACGACAGCGACGACCGGGAACACCGCTGGTACGCCGGCACCGTCGCGGTCGACATCGACCCGGCCCAGGTCGAACAGTCGTGGCGGCACGCCAGCCAGACCTTCGGCGTGGACTACAGCCGGCGGGCCATGATCCGGCACTTCAACCTCGGCGCCCAGCGGTTCGACCGGCCCGCCGAACCGTTCGCCGGCGACGAGGTACGCCTCAACCCGTTCCACACCTGCACCGCCTGCGGCGGCACCACCGTCGACGGGGAGCCGGCGGTCAGCCAGGAACTCGCCGCGCACGCCTCCGGCTCGGCGGTGCTGCCCGGGGCCGAGCACCACCGGCCGTGGTGCCCGTACCGCCGCTCGCCGGCCGGCCCGGCCGCTCACGTCGGCCTGATCCTCGCCCACGAACTGCAGACCGAGGCGCTGCGCATCCTGATCCCGGCGGTGACCGCCGCCGTCCGGGAACGGCTGGTCTCCTTCGCCGCCGCCGTCCGGCTCGGCATCGCCGCCCAGTATGGCGGCGACCCGGCCCACCTGCGGGTGGTGCTCGCCGCCATGCCCGACGCCGGTAGCCAGGAGGTCGGCGGCGAGGGCACCCGCAACTTCGTCGTGGTGTACGACACCCAGCCGCAGGGCACCGGCTACCTGCACCGGCTCGCCCGGCCCGCCGAGTTCCGGACCGTGCTGGAGCTGGCCCTGACCCGCATCGCCGACTGCGAGTGCCAGCACGAGGGCCGCCCGGTCTGCCACCGCTGCCTGCTGCGCTACGCCCGGGACGAGGAGTTCGGGCTGATGAGCCGAGCCGAGGCGCTCGGCATGCTGGACCGGCTGCTGGCCGGCTGGGACACCCGGACCGCGACCAGCACCGACGAGATCTCCCTGCTGCAGCAGGTGGAGAGCGAGCTGGAGCTGCTCTTCCTCAACAAGCTGCTGGCCCACCCCGGGCGGCCCGGCTCCGGGCTGCGCATCGAACGCCGCACCGACCACGACGGCGCCCGGGTCGCCGACCTGACCTTCACCGGCCCGGACGGGCGCCACCTGACCCGCTGGCAGATGAAGCTGCAGAACACCATCAAGGGCACCCGGCCCGACGTGCACTTCAGACGCCTGGACGCGCCGTCGCCGGAGGTCGCCGTCTACCTCGACGGCTTCAAATATCACGGCCAGCCGCCGTACAACCGGCTCGCCGACGACGCCGAGAAGCGCGCCCGGCTGCGCGCCCACGACTACCTGGTCTTCGCCGCCACCTGGGAGGACGTGCGGACCTGGGGCACCGAGCCGGCGGCCGGCGGGCCGGACCCGGGCCGCTGGTCCCCGTATGGCGGGGTCAGCCGGCAGGCGGCCCGGGGCAGGTACCGGACCATGCCGGCCGGCGGGGACGCCGAGGAGCTGGAGCGGACGGTCTGGGCCAACCCCGTCGACCAGTTGCTGTCCTTCCTGGCCGAGCCCGACCTGGACCGGTGGCGGCGCCGGGCCGAGGCGGTCCTCTTCGGACTCTTCAAGCAGGCCCGGGAGAACACGGTCGCGGACTCCGCCGGGGTCGGGCTGGCCGCGCTCGCGGCACTGCGAGGCGGGCCGCTGCCGGCCGGCACCGGCGGGAAGATCATCGTGGCGCGCGCCGTGGACGACGCCGGCTGCCCGGTGACGATGATCGTCGACGGGCGGGTGCCCCAGCCGGTCTGGTCGGCGCTGACCCTGATCGACGACTCGCCGGCCGGGGTGCGGGAGCCGGCCCACCGGGGCCGGTGGGCGGCGTGGCTGACCTGGGGCAACATCATCCAGTTCCTGGCCGCCGGGGACGGCGACGCCGGGCAGCTCGCCACCTCCACACTGGACTGGTTCGACCCGGCGTCGCTGGCGGTCGCCGAGGGCACCGGCATCCTGCCCGGCCGCCGGGCGTTGCCGCTCGACGAGGAGACCGCGACCTGGCTCGGCGTCACCGGCGACCCGACCGCCGACGAACCGGTGCCGGTCGAGGCGGACTCGCCGTGGCGCGACGTGCTGCACTACCTCGACCCCGACGACAGCGCCCTGGAACGGCTCGTGCGGCAACTCGCCGACCAGGGCCTGCCGCCCCCGGTCGTCGGCTACGAACTCGGCGACCAGGGCTGGCAGGCCGAGCTGGCCTGGCCCGAGCAGCGGACCGCCGTGCTGCTCACCGGGGCGGCCGGCGATCCCGAGATCGCCGACCGGGACGGCGCGTACGCGGCGGCCGGCTGGCAGGCCCGCCGGGCCGGTGACTGGTCGATAGCCGACCTGGCGGCCCGCATCCGGGCGAGCGACCACGCTGGAACCGCCGACAGGGGAGAGGATTCATGACCACCGGAGCGACCCTGCGGATGCTGGACCGGGCCGACAAGGAGGTCATGAAGCTCAGCCGGGCCGACATCGGCGCGGTCTACGAGTTCCTGCACAAGTTCCGCAACAACCCGGAGAACCCCGGCCTGCACCTCAAGTCGCTCAACGGCGACGCCCGGCTGATGTCGGCCCGGATCAACCGGGACTACCGGGCGCTGCTGCTGCACATCGCCGACCGGGACTACCTCCTCGTCGCCGTCAAGCACCGGGGCGAGGTCTACGACAACCTCGACCGGTACGCGTACCGGATCAACCGGGTCACCGGCGGCATCGAGGTGGTCGACCTGGCGCCGGTCGGCGACAGCATCGTCGGCCGGGTCACGCCGCCCACCGATCCGGCGCCGGCTGGTCTGACGCCGGCTGGTCTGACGCCGGCTGGTGTGTCGCCGGCTGGTGTGACGCCCGCCGGTCCGTCGCCCGCCGGTCCGGCGTCGGTTGAGCCGGTCTCGACCGAGCCGGTGTCGGTTGGCAAGCCGCTCTTCGACGCGTACACCGATGCCCAGCTCGTCGAGTTGGGGGTGGCCGAGCCGCTGCTGCCGCAGATCCGCCAGCTGACCGGCGAGGCGGAGCTGCTGGAGCTGCTGGACCGGGCTCCGCAGCTCACCACCGACGTGCTCTTCGCCCTCTACGACGGCAGGTCCTACGAACACGTCCTGGAGCAGGTCACCACGCCGGTGCGGGCGGCCGGGCCGGTGGACCCGGAGGACTTCCGGACCGCGTTGGAGAGTCCGGCCACGCTCGTCACCTCCGACGACGAGGCGCTGCAGGCCATGCTCGGGCAACCCTTCGACCGCTGGCAGATCTTCCTGCATCCCACCCAGCGCAAGCTCGTCGACAAGGTCGGCTACCGGGGGCCGGTGCGGGTCGGCGGCGGGCCGGGCACCGGCAAGACCATCGTCGCCCTGCACCGGGTCGCCCACCTCGTCCGTCGGCTACCGCCGGGCACCGACCGGCCGGTCCTGCTCACCACCTTCAACCGCAACCTCGCCGCGGATCTGCGTACCCGGCTGCTGGCGCTCGGCGGCGAGGCGCTGGTCTCCCGGGTCGACATCGTCAACATCGACCGGCTCGCCAGCCGGGTGGTGACCGAGGCCGGTGCCGCCGGCGGACGGCGGGTCGTCGACGACAACCGGGTCGCCCAGCTCTGGGAGACCTTCCTCGTGGAGACGGGGGCCGCCGCCGGCGCCGGGGCGACCGGTGGCCACGGCGCGGCCGGTGTTCACGGCGCCCCCGCTGGTGCCGGCGCCGGCGAGTGGGACGCGGACTTTCTCGCGGCCGAGTGGAACCAGGTGATCCTCGGGCAGGTGCTCAACTCCCGTACCGAATATTTCCGGGCCCGCCGCCCCAACCGGGGCCGCAGCCTCAGCCGCGCCGAGCGGGACCGGATCTGGCAGGTCACCGAGCGGTTCACCAGCTGGCTGGAGGGCCAGGGGCTGTGGACCTGGCGGCAGGTCGCCCAGCGGGCCGCCCGGCTGGAGATGGAGCGCGCCGCGAGCGCCGCCGGCGCCGGTGGGTCGGGGGAGTCCTCCGGCGGATCACACCGGCCGCGCTACCGGCACGTGGTGGTCGACGAGGCGCAGGACCTCAGCGCCGCGCACTGGAAGATGCTGCGGGCGATGGTCGCCGCCGGGCCGGACGACATGTTTCTCACCGGCGACACCCACCAGCGCATCTACGACAACCACGTGACCCTGGGCAGCCTCGGGGTCAACATCCGGGGCCGCTCCCACCGGCTCACCCTCAGCTACCGGACCACCCGGCAGATCCTCGCCGACGCGCTGGAGATCATGCACGGCGAGGTCTACGACGACCTCGACGGCGGCGAGGAGAACCTCGCCGGCTACCGCTCGCTGCTGCGCGGCGGCCCGCCGACCTTCCAGGGCGCGGCCACCTGGGCGCGGGAACGGGACCTGATCGCCGAGCGGCTGCGCGCCTGGGGCACCCCGCTCGACGGGTCGGTCGCGGTCTGCGTACCGACGAAGGAGCTGGCGGCCGACGTGGCGGCGCGGCTGACCGCCGACGGCGTACCCGTGGTGGAGATCGGCCCGGACGGGCCGCAACGCCCCGACGGCGTCCACATCGGCACCATGCACCGGTTCAAGGGGCTGGAGTATCAGCGCATGATCATCGCCGGGGTCAGCGACGGGCTGGTGCCCCGACAGATGATCAACCGGTACCGGGAGACCGACCCGAAGCGCTACCAGCGGGAGCGCCAGCGCGACCGGTCGCTGCTCTTCGTGGCCGCGACCCGGCCCCGCGACGAGCTGGCGATCTCCTGGCACGGCACGCCGAGCCCGTTCCTGACCAGCCGGCTCGTGCAGCGGCCGGCGAGCTGACCAGCCGGACGGGAGGTGGCCGGTGCTGCGGGCGGGCGACCGGGTCGGGGATCGGTACGCGCTGACGTATCCGATCGGCCGGGGTGGCATGGGTGAGGTCTGGGCCGGCCACGACGGGCGGCTCGACCGGCCGGTGGCGATCAAGTTCCTGCGGGTGCTGGAGGTGCCGGAGAGCGACCGGGCGACCGCCGTCGCCCGGTTCCGGCGCGAGGCGTGGGCGACCGCCCGGCTCGACCACCCCGGCGTGCCGGCCGTGCACGACCTCGGCGAACACGGCGACGACCTGTTCCTGGTCATGCAGCTGGTGGCCGGTGCAGACCTGGCCGACCTGATCGCCGAGGAGGCGCCGCTGCCGGTGCCGTCAGCCGCCTCGATCGCCGCCCAGATCTGCGCGGTGCTGGCCGTCGCCCACGCCGCCTCGCTGGTGCACCGCGACCTCAAGCCGCAGAACGTGATGGTCACCCCGGACGGGCAGGTCAAGGTGCTCGACTTCGGGGTCGCCGCGCTGCTCGGGCCGGCCGAGGCGTCCCGGCTGACCACCACCGGGCGGCTGCTCGGCACCCCGGCCTACCTCGCCCCGGAGCAGGCGCAGGGTGACCCGGTCGGCCCGGCGGCCGACCTGTACTCGCTGGGCTGCGTGCTGTTCGAGCTGCTGACCGGCGCGCCGCCGTACCGGGCCGAGAACGCGATCGAGATGCTGCACCGGCACCTCAGGGAACCGGTTCCGCTGGTCACCGACCGCCGCGCGGACGTGCCCGATGACCTGACCCACCTGGTCTGGTGCCTGCTGGCCAAGACGCCCCAGGAGCGCCCGGACTCGGCCGCCGAGGTCCGCGGGATGCTCCGACCCTTCGTCGGGTGACCGCGAGCCTGCTGACCGGATCGGTCCGCATCCCGGCCCGATGGTGACTGCCGGCGGCGGGCGGGACGGGACAGGATGGTGAGCATGAAGCGTGCGCTCGTCGTCATCGACGTCCAGGAGTCATTTCTGCAGCGGCCGAGCTGGGCCGTCAGCTCGAATCCGGACATCGCCAAGCAGGTGGGGCGGCTGACCGAAGCGTTCCGGGCCGCCGGCGATGCGGTGGTCTGGGTGCTGCACGTCGAGCCGGGCACCGGCACCGTCTTCGACCCGGAGCGCGGCTTCGTGCGGCTGCTCGACGGGCTGGCACCGGCGGACGGGGAGCCGGTGCTGCGCAAGACCTCGCACAACGCCTTCACCACCACCAACCTGCAGCAGTGGCTCACCGAGCGCGGCATCCGCGACCTGACCCTGTGCGGAATCCGCACCGAGCAGTGCGTGGAAACGACCGCCCGGCTCGCCTCGGACCTGGGTTACCCCGTGACCGTCGCCATCGACGCCACCGCCACCGAACCGATCGCGCACCGGGACGCGCCGCCGGACCGCAGCGTCGAGGAGATCCTCGCCGACCCGCGCACGCTGACCACCGCCGAGATCATCGCCAGGACCGAGTACGCCCTGGCCGGCCGCTTCGCCACCATCGCCACGGTCGACGAGCTGACCCTGCGGTGACCCGGGTCGTCTTCCTGCTCGCACCCGGGGTGCACCTGTTGGATCTGGCCGGCCCGGCGCAGGCGTTCTCCTCGGCCGCCGACCTCGGGCTGGACTACCGGCTGCACTACGTGGCGGAGCGGGAGGAGGTGGTCAGCACCCAGGGGGTGACGTTGCGGGCGGACCTACGGTGGCCGGCGTTGACCGCGGCGGACCTGGTCGTGGTGCCCGGTTGGCGGCCGGGACCGCAACGATCCGCCTTCGCGCCGGAGACCCTGCGACTGGTCGCCGGTCACCACCGGGCCGGCGGCACCGTCGCCAGCGTCTGCGCCGGGGCGTTCGCGCTGGGGGAGGCCGGGTTGCTGGCCGGGCGGCGGTGCACCACCCACCACGACCTGCAGGAGACCCTCGCGCACCGGTTTCCGGGCGCCACGGTGATTCCCGACGTCCTCTACGTCGTCGACGGTCGGGTGGTCACCTCCGCCGGCATCGCCAGCGGCATCGACCTGGCGCTGCACCTGCTCGCCACCGCGCACGGGCCGGGCCTGGCCGCCCGGGTGGCCCGGGAGATGGTGGTCTACGCCCGCCGTAACGGCGACGAGCGGCAGGCCAGCGCGATGCTGCGACACCGGGCACACGTCAGCGACGTGGTGCACCGGGTGCAGGACGTGATCGACGCCCGGTTCGGCGACCCGCTCCGGCTCGCCGAGTTGGCGGCCGTCGGCGGGGTGAGCGAGCGGACGCTGACCCGGTTCTTCACCCGGGCCACCGGCCTGACCCCGCTGCGCTACCAGCAGGTGCTGCGCCTGGAGCGGGCCGAGCACCTGATCGGCCACGGCGCGACGGTCGACGCCGCGGCCCGCGCGGTGGGCTTCGACGACGCCCGCATGCTGCGGCGGCTGCGCGCCAGGGGCGGCCAGTCCCATGATCGTTAGTCGTTCACCGGTGCTCTGAGCCCGCCGGGGGGACCACCGGTGAGCGACTAACGATCATGGGTGCGGCGTCAGCTCGCTCGGGTGGAGATCTGTTGGACGGACCAGGAGTTGCCGTCGGGGTCGGCGAAGAAGACGAAACCGACGTTGTCCAGCGGATGGTCGACGGGGCGGGGGTTCTCGCCCAGCACCGTCACGTCGCTGACTTCGACGCCCCGCTCGACGAGCTGGGCGTGCGCCTGGTGGATGTCGGCGACCACCAACTGCAGACCCTTGAGCGAGCCGGGCGGCATCTCCGGGACGGCGCCCCTGCCGATCACGATCGAGCAGCCGGAGCCCGGGGGAGTGAGCTGCACGATCCGGGTCTGGTCGTTGATGAGGGTGTCGTGGTCGACGGCGAAGCCGAGCTGGTCGGCGTAGAAGGACTTGGCGCGGTCGATGTCGGAGACCGGCACGACGACGACTTCCAGGGTCCAGTTCATGACTCTCCTGTGGTTTCCAGCAGTGCGTCGAGGCGGCGGTAGCTCTCGGCGACGCCGCGCTTCATCGGGTATCGCAGGGCGGTGTCCCGGCCCTGGCTGGTGGCGTAGCGGATGGTGCTGGTCAGGGTGGTCACCCCGGCCGACTCGGTGAGGTCGTGGGTGATGAGCGTGGTTCCCGGGTACGACTGGTCGGCGAAGACCTCGGTGTAGACCAGCCGGTCGGGGGGTCGGATCTGCCGGTAGACGCCGCTCTGGGTCATCCGGTCGCCGTCGGGTCCGGCGGAGACGAACCGCCACCGGCCGCCCTCGCGGAGATCGACGTCGCACTCGACCAGGTTCCAGCCCTGGGCGCCGTACCAGCGGCGCAGCAGGTCCGGCCGGGTCAGCGCGGCGAACACCAGGTGCCGGGCGGCGGCGAAGGACCGGGTCAGCACGATCTCGGTCGCGGACGGCGTGGTCACCGTCAGCCCGCCGCCACCGGTCACGACCGACCCGCGGAGTTGTCGCCGGCCTCGGCGGCGGTCAGTTCGTCGAGCAGGGTGTCGAGGCGCTGGTAGCTCTCCTCCCAGTAGCGGCGGTAGTTCTCCAGCCAGGCGACGGCGGTCCGCAGCGGGGCGGCCGCCAGCCGACGCGGGCGGCGCTGGGCGTCGCGGGCCTGGGTGACCAGGCCGGCCCGCTCCAGCACCCGCAGGTGCTTGGAGATCGCCGGCTGACTCATCCGGAACGGCGCGGCCAGCTCGGTAACCGTCGCCTCGCCGGTCGCCAGCCGGGCCAGGATCGCCCGCCGGGTCGGGTCGGCCAGCGCCGCGAAGGTCGCGTCGAGCCGCGCCGACTCCCTCTCTTCATAACCAATCGTTTCCATAACCAGATGGTTTCTATCCGAGGTGTGGCCCGGTGTCAAGCGGCGCAGCCGGATGGCAGACTGGCTGGCGTGACGAACGTGACCCAGACCGCCCCCATCCGGCTGCGCCCGTACCGCATCCGGGTGACCTGCTGGCTGCTGGCGACGGCGCTGGTCGTGCTCTTCACGGTGGTCAGCACCGCGCTACGCGGTCCGACCGGCGAGAGCGGCGCGATGTTCCAGCGGGGTGACCAGGCCGCCATGATCGGGCTCGGTCTGCTCGGCGCGTTCCTGATCCTGCTCTTCACCCGACCCCGGGTGGAGGCCGACAGCCAGGGGATCCGGGTCCGCAACGTGATCGGCTCCTACGACCTGCCGTGGGCGGTGGTCCGGGCGATCCGGTTCGACCGCGGCTCGGCCTGGGCCAGCCTCGAACTGCACGACGACGAGCTGGTGCCGCTGCTGGCCCTGCAGGCGGTCGACAAGGAACGGGCGGTCGACGGGGTCCGGGCGCTGCGCGCCCTGCACACCGCCAACAGCTGAGCGGCGCCGGCCGCTCCCGACCGGCGGGTCGTTTCCCGCCGCGCCGTCCCACCTGGTAGTCTTGACGAGTCGACCACTGTCGGTTAGTCACGCCTCCCGCGCGACGAACTCGGCAGTCACGAAGCGGAGCGCCTGCTCCCACCCGCGTCGCCCCTGTTGGCGGCCGGGTCCGGTCACCGGCCACGGGAGCCGATCCCGCGGCCGGCAGTGCGGCACCCGCCGCCCGACGACCGGTCGAGCAGGCCCTGGCATGTGTGCCGGGGCCTTCTGCTTTCTGGTCGGCGGCAGGACCGGTGACGCTGACGCGTCGCCGGTGAGGATCGCAACGAGGAGGCCACATCAGCGTCGAACCACGCGTGAACGAGCAGATCCGGGCACGTGAGGTCCGACTGGTCGGCCCTGAGGGTGAGCAGGTGGGCATCGTCCCGCTGGAGCGCGCCCTGCAGCTGGCCGCGGACGTCGACCTGGACCTGGTCGAGGTTGCGCCACTGGCACGCCCGCCGGTGTGCAAGCTCATGGACTTCGGCAAGTTCAAGTACGAGAGCGCACTCAAGGCGCGCGAAGCCCGGCGCAACCAGCAACAGACCGTCATCAAGGAGATGAAGCTCCGGCCGAAGATCGACCCGCACGACTACGAGACCAAGAAGGGTCACGTGGTGCGGTTCCTGAAGGCCGGCGACAAGGTCAAGGTGACCATCATGTTCCGCGGTCGGGAGCAGAGCCGACCGGAGCTGGGCCACCGGCTCCTGCGCCGGCTCGAATCGGAGATCTCGGAGCTGGGGTACGTCGAGGCCGCCCCCAAGCAGGACGGCCGTAACATGATCATGGTGCTCGCGCCCCACCGGGCGACAAAGGCCGCCGCAGCCGCCGCCGTGGCGGCGAAGGCCGGCCCGTCGCGCGAGCGGGACGCCGACACCGAGGCGCCGCAGGCCGGGGCCGAACCCGCCGGGACCGCCGGCGAGTAACAGGGGAGAGACGCAACAGATGCCGAAGATGAAGAGCCACACCGGTATGGGAAAGCGGGTCCGGGTAACCGGCCGCGGCAAGATCATGTCCCAGCAGGCGGGGTTGCGCCACAACCTTGAGAAGAAGGCCTCGACCCGGACCCGCAGGCTGACCGGCCTGACCGAGGTCGCCAAGGCCGACGTCAAGCGAATCAAGAAGCTGCTGGGCCGCTGACGCGAGCCACTTGACCTGAAGGAGTAGTTGAGATGGCACGCGTCAAGCGGGCTGTGAATGCCCAGAAGAAGCGCCGTTCGCTGCTGGATGACGCCAGCGGCTACCGGGGCCAGCGCTCCCGGCTGTACCGCAAGGCCAAGGAGCAGGTGCTGCACTCGATGCAGTACGCCTACCGGGACCGGCGCGACCGCAAGGGTGACTTCCGGCAGCTCTGGATCACCCGGATCAACGCGGGTGCCCGGGCGAACGGGATGACCTACAACCGGCTCATCCAGGGGCTCCGGCTCGCCGGAGTCGAGGTCGACCGCAAGATCCTGGCCGACCTCGCCGTCACCGACGCGGCCGCCTTCGCGGCCATCGTCGAGGTGGCCCGGGCCGCCGTCGCGGCCGAGGGCACCGGGGGCGCGTCCGCCCAGGCCGCCTGAACCGACCCCGCGAGGCGTCCCACATGCCGTCCAGACAGCAGGTGGGGCGCCTCGACCGTGGGCGGGACCCGGACGCCGCGCTGTTCACCGCGCGTACCCCCCGGATCGTCGCCGCCCGGCGGCTGCACCGCCGCCGCGACCGCGACGGCACCGGCCGGTTCCTCGCCGAGGGACCACAGGCCGTCCGGGAGGCGCTGGCCCACCCGGACCACCCGGTGGTCGAGCTGTTCGGCACACCGGCGGCCTTCCAGCGGTACGCCGACCTCGTCACCGCCGCCGCCGACCGGGACGTTCGGGTCTCCGCCGTCACCGACGACGGTCTGGCCGCGCTCGCCGAGACGGTGGCCCCGCAGGGGCTGGTGGCGGTCTGCCGGCACCTCGACGTGCCGCTGGCCGCCGCGCTCGACCGGGCGCCATCGCTGGTGGCCGTGCTCGCCGGCATCCGCGACCCGGGCAACGCCGGTACCGTGCTGCGCACCGCCGACGCCGCCGGTGCCGGTGCGGTGGTCTTCGCCGGCGACGCCGTCGACCCGTACAACGGCAAGTGCGTGCGGGCCTCGGCCGGCAGCCTGTTCCACGTCGACCTGGTCCGGGCCGCCGACCCGGCCGAGGTGGTAGCGACGCTACGTTCCCGCGGACACACCGTGCTGGCCGCCTCCGGGTACGGCGAGACCGACCTGGACGCGCTCCTCGACGGCGGTGGCCTGACCGGTCCGACCGGCTGGCTGTTCGGCACCGAGGCGCACGGACTCCCCGCCGAGCTGGCCGCGCTCGCCGACGCGCGGGTCCGGGTGCCGCTGCACGGCCGGGCCGAGAGCCTTAACCTGGCTGCCGCCGCGGCCGTCTGCCTGTACGCTTCTGCCAGAGCACTGCGATCGAGGGAGTCACCGTGATGAGTGCCATCCGGCACTTGTTTAGCCAGCCCGCCGGTGTCGGCGGGCGGCAGGGCTGACCTTCCAGGTCGCCGACGGCTGACCATCGAGCAGCCATTCCCTGCGCACCTCCCACCGGCGGGCTGCGGCCCAGCCGCGCCTCCGTAAACTCTGTTCGCCCGCCGGGGACCGCCGCGCGCCGTGCCGCGCCCGAGGTCCGCCGGTGTGACCGGCGCCGGACGGCTCCGGCGCCAGGAGAGGGAGCACAGGCACGCCATGAGCTATCGCAACGATCCGTACGACCCCAAGCAGGTCGCCCTGCTGGACCAGCGGGCGCTCGACGACGCCGTCGAGGCGGCCGGCAAGGCGTTCGCCGCCGCCGCCGACCCGGACGCGCTCACCGCCCTGCGCCATCAGCACCTCGGCGACCGGGCGCCGGTGTCGCTGGCCCGCCGGGAGATCGGCGCGCTGCCGCCGGCCGCCAAGTCCGACGCCGGCAAGCGGGTCAACGAGGCCCGCCGGGCGATCGAGTCCGGCTACGCCGCCCGCCGCGAGGCGCTGGAACGCGAGCACGCCGAGCGGGTGCTGGCCCAGGAGCGGGTCGACGTCACCCTGCCGTACGACCGCCGCCCGCGCGGTGCCCGGCACCCGTTGTCGACCCTGATGGAGCAGATCAGCGACCTCTTCGTCGGGATGGGCTACGAGGTGGCCGAGGGTCCCGAGGTGGAGCTGGAGTGGGCCAACTTCGACGCCCTGAACATCCCACCGGACCACCCGGCACGCGGCCTGATGGACACCTTCCACATCGCCGCGGCCGACGGCGGCCCCGCGGCCGACGGCGGGGAGACCGGGTCCGGGCTGGTGCTGCGTACCCACACCTCGCCGGTGCAGGCCCGCACGATGCTGACCCGGCAACCGCCGATCTATGTGGTCGTACCCGGGCGGGTTTATCGCACCGACGAGCTGGACGCCACCCACAGCCCGGTGTTCCACCAGGTCGAGGGCCTGGTGGTCGACCGGGGCATCAGTATGGCGCACCTGCGCGGCACGCTCGACCACTTCGCCCGGTCGATGTTCGGGGAGCAGGCCCGGACCCGGTGGCGGCCGCACTACTTCCCGTTCACCGAGCCGTCGGCCGAGTTCGACGTCTGGTTCCCGGAGCACCGCGACGGGCCGCGCTGGGTCGAGTGGGGCGGCTGCGGCATGGTCAACCCGCGGGTGCTGCGGGCCTGCGGGATCGACCCGGAGGTCTACTCCGGATTCGCGTTCGGGATGGGGATCGACCGGACCCTGATGTTCCGGCACGGGGTCAGCGACATGCGGGACATGGCCGAGGGCGACGTCCGGTTCAGCCGGGCGTTCGGAATGGGGAACTGACATGCGACTACCAGTCAGTTGGCTGCGCGAGTACGTCGAGCTGCCCGCCGACCTGACCCCGGAGGCGCTGGAGCAGGCGCTGATCGGGCTGGGCATCGAGGTCGAGTCCGTGGTGGACCTGCGGGACAGCGTCACCGGCCCGCTGGTGGTCGGCGAGGTCCGCGAGATCGAGGAGCTGACCGGTTTCAAGAAGCCGATCCGGTTCTGCCGGGTGGACGTCGGGGACGCCAACGGCACCGGCGAGCTTCAGGAGATCGTCTGTGGGGCCACCAACTTCGCCCCCGGCGACAAGGTGGTGGTGATCCTGCCCGGCGGGGTGCTGCCCGGCGGCTTCGCCATCGGCGCCCGGCGCACCTACGGCCACAACTCCAACGGCATGATCTGCTCGGTGCGGGAGCTGGGGCTCGGCGACGACCACTCCGGCATCCTGGTGCTGCCGCCGGAGACGCCGGCCCGGCCGGGCGACGACGCCCGGCCGGTGGTCGGCCTGGACGACATCGTCGTGGACATGGAGATCACCCCGGACCGGGGCTACGCGCTGTCGGTGCGCGGGGTGGCCCGGGAGCTGTCGCACGCCCTCGGGGTGCCGTTCACCGACCCCGGCGCCGCCCCGGCACCGGGTGCCACGGCCGAGCCCGCGTACCCGATCGAGGTCCGCGACACCGTCGGCTGCGACCGGTTCGCGGCCCGGGTGGTGCGCGGGGTCGACCCGACCGCGACCAGCCCGCAGTGGCTGCGGAGGCGGCTCACCGTGGCCGGCATCCGGGTCATCTCGCTGCCGGTGGACATCACCAACTACCTGATGCTGGAGCTGGGCCAGCCGATGCACGCCTTCGACCTGGACCGGCTGGCCGGGCCGCTGGTGGTGCGCCGGGCGGTGCCCGGGGAGAAGCTGACCACACTGGACGGAGTGACCCGGGAACTGGTCGCCGAGGACATGGTGATCTGCGACGCCGGGCAGCCGAACCCGGTCGCCGGCGACGACGCCGGGGCGCCGATCTCGCTCGCCGCCGTGATGGGCGGCGAGACCAGCGAGGTCATCGCCAGCACCACGAACGTGCTGTTCGAGGCGGCGCACTGGGACCGGGTGATGGTGGGCCGCACCGCCCGCCGGCACAAGCTGTTCAGCGAGGCCGCCAAGCGCTGGGAGCGCGGCGTCGACCCGGCGCTGGCGCTGGTCGCCATCGACCGGGCGGTGCGGCTGCTCGTCGAACACGGCGGCGGGGTGGCCGACGACGGCATCACCGACCTGGACCACGTCCGCGCGCCCGCACCGGTGACCATCCCGGCCGACCTGCCGGGGCGGCGCTCCGGGGTGCCGTACCCGCCGCAGCGGGTGGTGGAGCTGCTGGAGACCGTCGGCTGCGCGGTGACCGCCGACGGCGACCGGCTGACCGTCACCCCGCCGACCTGGCGGCCCGACCTGATCGACCCGGCCGACCTGGTCGAGGAGGTGGTCCGGCTCGACGGATACGACAAGATTCCGTCGGTGCTGCCGGTGGCGCCCCCGGGGCGGGGCCTCACGGCCTCGCAGCGGCGCCGCCGGGCCGTCGCCCGGGCGCTGTCCGAGCAGGGGTACGTCGAGGTGCTGGCCTACCCGTTCGTCAGCCCAGACCTGATGGATCGGCTCGGGGTGCCCGCCGACGACCCCCGGCGGCCCGCGGTGCGGGTGGCCAACCCGCTGTCGGACACCGAACCGCTGCTGCGCACCACGCTGCTCGGCCCGCTGCTGGCGATCCTGCGCCGCAACATCGGCCGGGGGCACCGGGACCTGGCCCTCTACGAGATCGGGGCGGTGTTCCGGCCGCGGCCGGGCGCCGGTCGCCCGCCGGTCATGGGGGTGGCCGACCGGCCTACGGAGGCCGAGTTCGCCGCCGCCGACGCGGTGGTGCCGCACCAGCCCCGGCACGTGGCCGCCGTGCTCGCCGGGGAACTCGACCGGGCCGGCTGGTGGGGACCCGGGCGCCCGGCGGACTGGGCGGACGCCATCGAGGCCGGCCGGGTGGTGCTGGCCGCCGCCGGCATCCCGGCCGAGCGGGTGAGTGTCCGGGCGGCGCGGTACGCGCCGTGGCACCCGGGTCGCTGCGCCGAACTGCTCGTCGACGGGGCGGTGGTCGGGCACGCCGGGGAGCTGCATCCGGCGGTCCTGGACGGGTTGGAGCTTCCCCGGCGTACCGGTGCCATGGAGCTGGACCTGGACGCGGTGCCGGCGGCGCCGGTCGTGCCGGCACCCCGGGTCTCCGGCTTCCCGCCGGCGCTGATCGACGTGGCGCTGGTGCTGGACGAGTCGGTGCCGGCCTCCGATGTGGAGCGTGCGCTGGTCGAGGGCGCGGGTGACCTGCTGGAATCGGTGCGGCTCTTCGACGTGTACGCCTCAGCGCAGCTCGGCGAGGGGCGCCGGTCGTTGGCCTACAACCTCACCTTCCGGGCGCCGGACCGGACGCTCACCGGTGAGGAGGCGGTGGCCGCCCGGGACGCGGCGGTCGCCGTCGCTGCCGACCGGTTCGGCGCGGTGTTGCGCGGCGCCTGACCGGCTGCGGTGCCGCAGACGGGTGGCCGGTCACGGGAAGTGACCGGCCACCCGTCTGCATGGTTCAACCTGATCGACTCCAGCCGGGAGACCGCGCAGGCGTCCGGCCGGGCGTCACCCGGACTGCGGGAGAACCGGGTTTTCAGCCGGGTACGTTGCCGACCTCCGAATAGGAGGCGGAGCGGAGTGCTCGGTCGGGCCGGACAACGTCCGCCGGACCGGAACCAGTGTGGCAAGCTGTCGCGGTGCTCGCGTCGCCACCTGCCCCCGCGCTACCGCTGATCGGGCAGCCACCGGGGTTTCTGCTCATCGTCCTGACCGCGATGTGTCTGGTGGTGTTCGTCGTAGCCGCGGTGCGGAGGTGGGGTCCGAAGCTCTGGCTGGCGGTGCTGGTCGCGTTGGCTCTCCGCCTGGTCGCGGCCGTGTTGACCTACGGTCGGACGCCGAAGGATGTGGCGGTCTACTTCCACGATGCCGGACAGGCGATCCTCGACGGGTACGACCCAGTGACCCACCTGCCCGACTTCCAGTGGAACTTCCTCCCGCTGATGCCGTACGTGTTCGCGGCCGAAATCTCCACCGGCATTCCGTGGGAGGCCGCCTCCAAGATCTCGCCGATCCTCGCCGATCTGGTGCTCGTCGTGCTGCTCGCCAAGCTTGCCGGCGCGGAGTACGGCCGGCGGTTCGCCCTGTTGTACGCGGTGTGTCCGGTCGCGGTGCTGGTCACCGCCGTGCACGGCCAGGTGGAGCCGGTGGCGCTGGCGCTGGGGGTGGCCGGACTTCTGGTGGCCCGCCGCGGTCGCCTCTTCTGGTCCGGGGTCCTTGTCGGGCTGGCGATCGCCAGCAAGACCTGGCCGGTGGTGCTCCTCCCGGGCGTGCTCCGGGAGGTGCCCATCCGTCGGTGGTGGCAGGTGCTGCTCGGCGTCGGGCTGATGCCACTGATATTCCTGCTGAGTGTTCCGCTGGTGCTGGGCGAATCGCTGACCGCCGCGGTTGAGGTGCTCTCGTCGTATCGATCGCTGGTGGGGCGTTGGGGCTGGGGTGGCCTGCTCCACCTCGCCGATCTGATCGAGGGAATCGGCTATACCAGTCCGAAGATCGACTTCTATCAGCCGATCGGGACAGCGGTGACTGCGGTGGCGGTGATCGGTGCGATCCTGTGGTTCCGCCATGCGGACGGCGTCACCATGACGGCGGCCGTGCTGCTGCTCTTCCTGTCGGTCAGCATCGGATTCGGAACCCAGTATCTGCTATGGCCGGTCCCCTTCGTGCTGCTGCTCGGTCGGCGCTGGGGCCTGGCCTTCGTGCTTGCGGCGAGTTGCTACACGGCGACCTTCTACCTGTGGGTGGCTCTGCTGCCCGGCCGCGAGGACATTCTGGACCCGATCCTGGTATGGGGCTCGCTGCCGGTCATCGCCACGGCCCTGGCCGCCGTGCCGTGGTCGTCAGGTGGCCCTCGTCGGCACGAGCCGAACCCGGGCCCGGAGGCGACAGCCAGCTCTCGAACCGACCCGGTGAGCCCCGCTGCTCACTCCGGCGGGTCGAGCCTGGCGACCTGACGGAGCCGGTCCAGGTCCCGGACGGTGATCCGGCCCAGCCCGAGCCGCCGCGGTCGCCGGTGCCGCCGCCGCCACCCGTTCCGGAATCCGTCAGCCATCGCCGGGATCCGAGGAGCTGACCGGCGTTGGCGCGAGGTGCTGCGCGGTCTGGAGCAGGACCCCGAGACGTCGTACGCGGCCCGGCTGACCGGGAAGCGGTTCGCGCAGGTGTTCGGTGAGTACGTCCGGGATCGGCAACGGGTGGTGCCGGATCTGGTCACGCTCCTGCAGTCCGCGCTGAAGGGGCACGGCGAACTGGGGATGGGCCCGTCGGAGTACACCGAGGCATGGGATGTGGCGTTGCGCACGTACCAGCGCCAGCACGGGATGATCGACGCCGGCTGACGGCGTCGCCCGGACGGTGGTCCCGTTCCCGTTCGGAGCGGCGGAACGGGACATTCTGCAAGATCATGCACTCGCCTGTATGGCATTGCGTCGAGGAGGAGAAGGCTGATAGCCTTCGCTGCATAGACATGCGGAGGTGGGTATGGGAATTCGGGTTGCGGTGGCCGGGGCCAGTGGATACGCGGGCGGCGAGCTGCTGCGTCTGATCGCCGGGCACCCCGAGTTCGACCTGGTCGCCGCCACCGCGCACAGCCAGGCCGGCCAGCCGCTGGTCGCCGTACACCCGCACCTGGTCGGGCTCGACCTGGTGCTGGGCCGGACCGAACCGGCGGCCCTGGCCGACGCGGACCTGGTCTTCCTGGCCCTGCCGCACGGCGAGTCCGGCGCCCTCGCGGCTGCCCTGCCCGACAGCGTCCGGGTCGTCGACCTCGGTGCCGACCACCGGCTGCGCGACGCCGCCGCCTGGGGCGACTACTACGGCGGCCCGCACGCCGGCGCCTGGACCTACGGGCTGCCGGAGCTGCCCGGCCAGCGGGCCGCGATCGCCGGCTCCACCCGGGTGGCCAACACCGGCTGCTACGCGGCCACCATCACCCTCGCGCTCGCCCCGCTCATCGCGGCCGGCGCCGTCGACCCGCACGACGTCGTCGTGGTGGCCGCCTCCGGCACCTCCGGCGCCGGCCGGGCCGCCAAGGCGCACCTGCTCGCCAGCGAGGTGATGGGCGACCTGAGCCCCTACAAGGTCGGCGCGCACCAGCACGTGCCGGAGATCAAACAGGCCACCGGCGCCGCGTCGCTGTCACTCACCCCCGTGCTCGCCCCGATGCCACGCGGCATCCTCGCCACCGTCACGGCCCGACCGGCCGCCGCCGGCCCCGACCCGCGCACGGTCCTGACCGACGCGTACGCCGACGCGGCGTTCGTGCACGTGCTGCCCGAGGGCGCCTGGCCGCACACCGCCGCCACCGCCGGGTCGAACTCCTGCCACCTGCAGGCAGGCGTCGACCGCGACTCCGGCCGGGTGATCGTGGTCGGCGCGCTGGACAACCTCGGCAAGGGCGCCGCCGGTCAGGCCGTGCAGTGCGCCAACCTGATGCTCGGCCTGCCGGAGACCGCCGGCCTGTCGGTCTGGGGGACCGCGCCATGACGGCCACCACCATCACCGCCACGTCGGCCACCGCGACGGCCGCCACCGTGACCCGGGAGGCAGTCTCATGACCGTCACCGCGCCGCGGGGATTCCGGGCCGCCGGAGTCGCCGCCGGGCTCAAGTCCGGCGGTGCCCGCGACATCGCCCTGGTCGTCAACGACGGACCCGACGCCACCGCGGCCGGGGTCTTCACCGCCAACCGGGTCAAGGCCGCGCCGGTGCTCTGGACCCAGCAGGTGGTCAAGGGCGGCGTGGTGCGGGCGGTGCTGCTCAACTCCGGCGGCGCCAACGCCGGCACCGGCCCGGCCGGCTTCCAGGACACCCACGCCACCGCCGAACACACCGCCGCCGCCCTGACCGGCGCCAACGCCCGGCTGCGGCTCGGTGCCGGCGAGGTGGCGATCTGCTCCACCGGGCTGATCGGCGAGCGGCTGCCGATGGAGAAGCTGCTGCCCGGGGTCCGGTCGGCGGTGCGCGGGCTGGCCCGCGACGGCGGCCTGGCCGCCGCCGAAGCGATCATGACCACCGACACCCGGCCGAAGACCACCGTGGTTTCCGGCACCGGCTGGACGGTCGGCGGGATGGCCAAGGGTGCCGGGATGCTGGCGCCGGCGATGGCCACCATGCTCAGCGTGCTGACCACCGATGCGGTCGCGGGACCGGACGCGCTGGCCGAGGCGCTGCGGGCGGCCAGCCGGGTCACCTTCGAACGGGTCGACTCCGACGGCTGCCTCTCCACGAACGACACCGTGCTGCTGCTGGCCAGCGGCGCGTCCGGGATCGAGCCGACCCAGCAGGAGCTGACCGCCGCCGTGACGGCGGCCTGCCACGACCTGGCCCAGCAGCTCGTGGCCGACGCGGAGGGCGCCACCAAGCAGGTCGCCATCGAAGTGGTCGGCGCCGACACCGAAGACGACGCGGTCGAGGTCGGCCGGGCGGTGGCCCGCAACAACCTGGTCAAGACGGCCCTGTTCGGCAACGACCCGAACTGGGGCCGGATCCTGGCCGCCGTCGGCACCACCGGCGCCGTCTTCGAACCGGACGCCATCGACATCGCGGTGAACGGGGTCTGGGTCTGCCAGGGCGGCACCGCCGGCGAGAGCCGGCACAAGGTCGACCTGCTCGCCCGGGACGTGGCCATCCGGATCGACCTGCACGCCGGCACCGAGACGGCCACCATCTGGACCAACGACCTGTCACACGCGTACGTGCACGAGAACTCGGCGTACTCGACATGATGATGCTGACCCGGGACCTGACCGCCGCCCAGGCCAAGGCGGCCACCCTGATCGAGGCGCTGCCCTGGCTGGCGAACTTCCACGGCGCCACCGTCGTGATCAAGTACGGCGGCAACGCGATGGTCGACCCCGCGCTGCAGCGGGCCTTCGCCGCCGACATGGTCTTCCTGCGCTACGCCGGCCTCAAGCCGGTGGTGGTGCACGGCGGCGGGCCGCAGATCTCGGCCATGCTCGGCCGGCTCGGCATCGCCAGCGAGTTCAAGGGCGGGCTGCGGGTCACCACCCCGGAGGCGATGGACGTCGTCCGGATGGTGCTGGTCGGCCAGGTCGGTCGGGAACTGGTCGGCCTGATCAACGAGCACGGGCCGTTCGCCGTCGGGCTCTCCGGCGAGGACGCCCGGCTCTTCACGGCCGTGCGCCGGCCCGCCTACGTCGACGGCGCACCGGTCGACATCGGCCTGGTCGGCGACGTGGACGCGGTGAACCCCTCGGCGGTGGCCGACATCATCGCCGCCGGCCGGATCCCGGTCATCTCCACGGTGGCGCCCGACGTCGACGGGGTCCTGCACAACCTCAACTCCGACACCGCCGCCGCCGCGCTCGCCGTGGCACTGCGGGCCCGCAAACTGGTCGTGCTCACCGACGTACCCGGCCTGTACGCGGACTGGCCCGACACCAGCAGCCTGATCTCCGAGATCGGCACCGACCGGCTCGCCGCGTTGCTACCCCGGCTGGAGTCCGGCATGGTGCCCAAGATGGAGGCCTGCCTGCGGGCGGTGCGCGGCGGGGTGCCGGCCGCGCACGTGGTCGACGGCCGGGTCGCCCACTCCACCCTGCTGGAGGTCTTCACCTCCGAGGGCTTCGGCACCATGGTCGTCCCGGAGAGGGTCGCCCCGGGAAGCCCGAACGGCGACAGCAGCGCCAGCGACAGCACCGCAAGCGACGGCACGGAAGAGGGAGCGGCATGACCACGCTGGTCGACCGGTGGCGGCAGGCCATGATGGACAACTACGGAACCCCGCCGCTGGCGCTGGTCGGCGGCGCCGGGGCGGTGGTCACCGACGAGGCCGGCCGCGAGTACCTCGACCTGCTCGGCGGGATCGCCGTCAACGCCCTCGGGCACGCCCACCCGGCCGTGGTCGCCGCCGTCTCCCGGCAGGTGGCCACCCTCGGGCACGTCTCCAACCTCTACGTCGCCGAGCCGCCGGTGGCCCTGGCCGAACTGCTGCTGGCCCTGGTCGGCCGCCCCGGCCGGGTGTTCTTCGCCAACTCCGGCGCGGAGGCCAACGAGGCCGCGTTCAAGCTCTCCCGGCGCACCGGCCGCAGCCACGTCGTGGCCACCGACGGCGGCTTCCACGGCCGGACCATGGGCGCCCTGGCACTGACCGGCCAGCCGACCAAGGCCGACCCGTTCCGGCCCCTGCCCGGCGAGGTCACCCACGTCCCGTACGGCGACGTGGAAGCCTTGGCGGCGGCCGTCACCGATGCCACCGCGATGGTGATCCTGGAACCGATCCAGGGCGAGAACGGGGTGGTGGTGCCGCCCGCCGGCTACCTCGCCCAGGCCCGCCGGATCACCGCCGCGCACGGCGCGCTGCTGGTGCTCGACGAGGTGCAGACCGGCGTCGGCCGCACCGGCCACTGGTTCGCCCACCAGGCCGACGGCATCGAACCGGACGTGATCACCCTGGCCAAGGGGCTCGGCGGCGGGCTGCCAATCGGCGCCTGCCTGGCCTTCGGCCCGGCCGCCGACCTGCTCGGCCCGGGCCTGCACGGCAGCACCTTCGGCGGCAACCCGGTCAGCTGCGCGGCGGCCCTGGCGGTGGTCTCCACCATCGCCAGCGAGGGACTGCTCGACCACGTCAAGCGGATCGGCGAGCGGATCCGGCGCGGCGTCGAGGCGCTCGGGCATCCGCTGGTCGCCGACGTACGCGGCGCCGGGCTGCTGCTCGGCATCGCCCTGGCCGAACCGGTCGCCGGGGCGGTGGCCGGCGCGCTGCGCGACGCCGGCATCCTGGTCAACCCGGTGCAGCCCGGCGTGCTGCGGCTCGCCCCGCCGCTGATCCTCACCGCCGGCCAGGTCGACACCTTCCTGGCCGCGCTGCCGGCCGCCCTGGACGCCGCCGCGCCGGGGGAGGTCCGGTCGTGACCCGGCACTTCCTGCGCGACGACGACCTGAGCCCGGCCGAGCAGGCGGCGGTGCTCGACCTCGCGGACCGGATGAAGGCCGACCGGTTCGGGCACCGGCCGCTGGCCGGCCCCCGGTCGGTGGCCGTGCTCTTCGACAAGCAGAGCCTGCGGACCCGGCTCTCCTTCGACGTCGGCATCGCCGAACTCGGCGGCAACCCGATCGTGGTGGACACCCAGGCCACCCACTTCGGCCGGGGCGAGTCGCTGCTCGACGCCGGCCGGGTGCTGTCCCGCTACGTCGCCGCGATCGTGCTGCGTACCCACGGCGACGAACGGATCGCCGAGCTGGCCGCCGGCGCCGGCGTGCCGGTGGTCAACGCGCTCACCGACGGCTTCCACCCCTGCCAGTTGCTGGCCGACCTGCAGACAATCCGGGAACGCCTCGGCGGCACCGCCGGGCGCCGGCTGGCCTTCGTCGGCGACGCCGCCAACAACATGTCGCACTCCTACCTGCTGGCCGGCGCCACCGCCGGCATGCACGTGCGGGTCGCCGGGCCGGCCGGGCACCACCCGGCGCCGGCCGTGGTGGAGCGGGCGGCCGCCATCGCCGCCGACACCGGCGGGTCGGTACGGGTGCTGCGCGACCCGGCCGAGGCGGCCGACGGGGTGGACGTGATCGCCACCGACACCTGGACGTCGATGGGGCAGGAGGGCGACGGGCTGGACCGGGCCACCCCGTTCTGGCCGTACCAGGTCAACAAGGCCCTGGTCGCGCGGGCCGCGACCGGCGCGATCGTGCTGCACTGCCTGCCCGCCCACCGGGGCGAGGAGATCACCGACGAGGTGCTCGACGGCCCGCACAGCGCCGTCTTCGACCAGGCGGAGAACCGGCTGCACGCGCAGAAGGCGCTGCTGACCTGGTTGCTGGCGCGGTCGGGCGGGGGAGCACCGCGGTGACCGGGCCGCTGACCCGCACCGCCCGGCACGCCCGCATCGTCGAGCTGATCCGGGACAAGGCGGTCCGCTCGCAGACCGAGCTGGCGGAGCTGCTGGCCGGCGACGGCGTCCAGGTCACCCAGGCCACCCTGTCGCGGGACCTGGAGGAGCTGGGCGCGGTGAAGGTGCGCGGCGGCGACGGGCCGGCCGTCTACCTGATCCCGGAGGACGGCAAGCGCCCGCTGCGCGACGCCGAGCAGGCCCCGGCGCGGCTGCAACGGCTGCTGCACGAGCTGCTCACCGGCGTCGACGCCAGCGGCAACATCGCCGTGCTGCGCACCCCGCCGGGCGCCGCGCACTATTTGGCCAGCGCGCTCGACCGGGCCGGCCTGCCCGACGTCGTCGGCACCATCGCCGGCGACGACACCATTCTCGTCGTGGCCCGGGAGGCCACCGGCGGCGCCGCGCTGGGGGAGAAGCTCGCCGGCTGGGCCGCCGGGGCCGACCGGCTTGATTCATCTGACACCGTTGAGGGGAGCACCACATCATGACCGAGCGCGTCGTCCTGGCGTACTCCGGAGGGCTGGACACCTCCGTGGCCATCCCGTACCTGGCCGAGCAGACCGGCGCCGAGGTGATCGCCGTGGCGATCGACGTCGGGCAGGGCGGCGAGGACCTGGCGGCGATCCGGCAGCGGGCGCTGGACTGCGGCGCGGCGGAGTCGGAGGTGGTCGACGCCCGGGAGGAGTTCGCCGCCGACTACTGCCTGCCGGCGGTGCGGGCCAACGCCCTCTACATGGACCGCTACCCGCTGGTGTCGGCGCTGTCCCGGCCGCTGATCGTCAAGCACCTGGTGACGGCGGCGAAGAAGTACAAGGGCACGATCGTGTCGCACGGCTGCACCGGCAAGGGCAACGACCAGGTCCGGTTCGAGGCCGGGCTGGCCGCGCTCGCGCCTGAGCTGAAGGTGGTGGCGCCGGCCCGCGACTTCGCCTGGACCCGGGACAAGGCGATCGCGTACGCGGAGGAGAAGGGCCTGCCGATCGACGTGACGGCGAAGTCGCCGTACTCGATCGACCAGAACCTGTGGGGCCGCGCGGTGGAGACCGGCTTCCTGGAGGACATCTGGAACCCGCCGATCGAGGCGCTGTACTCCTACACCGCGAACCCGGCCGAGCCGCGCGACCCCGACGAGGTCGTGATCACCTTCGCCGGCGGCGTACCGGTGGCGATCGACGGCGAGACGGTCACCCCGTACCAGGCGATCGTGGAGCTGAACCGGCGCGCGGGCGCCCAGGGGGTCGGCCGGCTCGACATGGTCGAGGACCGGCTGGTCGGCATCAAGAGCCGCGAGGTGTACGAGGCACCCGGCGCGATCGCCCTGATCACCGCCCACCAGGAGCTGGAGAACGTCACCGTCGAGCGGGACGTGGCCCGGTTCAAGAAGGGCGTCGACCAGCGCTGGGGCGAGCTGGTCTACGACGGCCTGTGGTTCTCGCCGCTGAAGGGTTCGCTGGAGGCGTTCATCGACGACACCCAGCGGCACGTCTCCGGCGAGGTGCGGCTGACCCTGCACGGCGGCCGGGCGGTCGTCACCGGCCGGCGCTCCGAGGCCAGCCTCTACGACTTCGGCCTGGCCACCTACGACACCGGCGACACCTTCGACCAGTCCCAGGCGAAGGGGTTCGTGCAGTTGTGGAGCCTGCCCAGCAAGATGGCGGCGGCCCGGGACGCCCGGCTGTCCGGCCCGCGGCAGTGACCACCAAGATAGAGGGCGTGGACGACCGCAGCCTGACCGAGAACACCAGCGGACCGAACCGGACCAGCCTGTGGGGTGGCCGGTTCGCCGGCGGCCCCGCCGAGGCGCTGGCCCGGCTCTCGGTGAGCGTCCAGTTCGACTGGCGGCTCGCGCCGTACGACCTGGCCGGTTCCCGGGCGCACGCCCGGGTGCTGGCCGCCGCCGGCCTGCTCGACCCGGACGAGCTGGGTCGGATGCTCGCCGCGCTGGACGACCTGGAGGCGGCGGTCCGCACCGGCACCTTCCGGCCGACCGTCGAGGACGAGGACGTGCACACCGCGCTGGAGCGCGGCCTGCTGGAGCGGCTCGGCAGCCTCGGTGGCAAGCTGCGGGCGGGCCGGTCCCGTAACGACCAGGTCGCCACCGACCTGCGGCTCTACCTGCGCGACCACGCCCGGATGGTGGCCCGGGACCTGACCGAGCTGGCCGCCGCGCTGGTGGAGCAGGCCGGCCGGCACCTGGACACCCCGGCGCCGGGGATGACCCACCTGCAGCACGCCCAGCCGGTCACCTTCGGGCACTGGCTGCTCGCCCACGTACATCCGCTGCTGCGCGACCTGGAGCGGCTGCGCGACTGGGACGACCGGACGGCGGTCAGCCCGCTCGGCGCCGGCGCGCTGGCCGGCTCGTCGCTGCCGCTGGACCCCGGCGCGGTCGCCAAGGAGCTGGGCTTCCGGGAGTCGTTCGCCAACTCGATGGACGCCGTCGCCGACCGGGACTTCGTGGCCGAGTTCCTGTTCTGCACCGCCCTGCTCGGGGTGCACCTGTCCCGGCTCGGCGAGGAGGTGGTGCTCTGGACCTCGCAGCAGTTCGGCTGGGTGGAGCTGGACGACGCCTTCGCCACCGGCTCGTCGATCATGCCGCAGAAGAAGAACGCGGACATCGCCGAGCTGGCCCGAGGCAAGTCCGGCCGGCTGGTCGGCGGCCTGGTGGCGGTGCTGACCATGCTCAAAGGGCTGCCGCTGACCTACGACCGGGACATGCAGGAGGACAAGGAGCCGGCCTTCGACGCGGTGGACACGCTGGCACTGCTGCTGCCGGCGCTGACCGGGATGATCTCCACCATGACGGTACGGGTGGACCGGCTCGCCGCCGCCGCCCCGGTCGGCTTCTCGCTGGCCACCGAGGTGGCGGACTGGCTGGTCCGGCGCAACGTGCCGTTCCGCGACGCGCACGAGATCACCGGCCGGCTGGTGGCGCTCTGCGTGGCCCGCGACTGCGCGCTGGACGACGTCTCCGACGACGACCTGCGGCTGGTCAGCGACCACCTCGACCCGTCGGTGCGCGAGGTGCTCTCGGTCGGCTCGGCGCTGGCCGCCCGGACCACGGCCGGGTCCACCGGCCCCGGTCCGGTGGCCGACCAGCTCGCCGCCGCCACCGAGGCGCTCGCCGGCTGGCGTGCCTGGGCCACCGACCCCGGGACCTGACCGCTCGCACCGGCGGGCGCCGGCTCGGCCCGGCTCGCCGTGCGGGGGCCATGATCGGAAGGACATTCGGCACGCCCTGACCCGTCGAGGCGTGCCCGATGTCCTTCCGATCATGATGGTAGGCCGGCTGCGCAGGCGAGATCCGGGCGTTGCGGGCCACCGCTCGGCTACGGCCCCCGCCGGGTACGCGGACGGGCTACCGGCGTACGCAGAGGTATGCCGCGTAGACGCCCGGATAGTCGGCGCGGTCGGCCTCGATGATGGTGAAGCCGGCCCGCTCCAGCATCGGCTCCAGCAGCCAGCTGAACGTGCTGTGCTCGCCGCGTACGTGTTCGGCCAGCTCTTCTCTGGTCCAACCGGTCGCGGCCGACGGTGATGCACCGGCCAGCCAGGCCTCGACCCGCTCGGTGGCCTGGGCCGGCTCGAAGTCGTAGACCAGGTCGCGCAGGTAGAACAGCCCGCCCGGCCGCAGCGCCGCGGCGATCCGGGTGAGCGCGACCGCCTTCCAGAAGTCCGGGATCTGGTGCAGCGCGTGCCGGCTGTAGGCGAGGTCGGCCGGCGGCCCGGTGTGCCGGTACGACAGCAGGCCGGCCGGCGCGACCTCGACGTTCGTCGCGGCGGAGCGGGCCACGGCGGCGCGGAGCTGGCCGAGCATCGCCGGCGACACCTCCACGGCGACGACCCGGGCGCAGTGCGCGGCGGCGGCCAGCGCGAACCGGCCGGTCCCGGCGCCGTAATCGATCAGGGTGGCGTCCGCGGCCAACCCGTGCCGGCGCAGCAGCTCCAACTCGGGCGCCGGGTCATGGCCGGCCTTGCGTTCGTAGCCCGTCACGTACGCCGGGTCCAGGTGTTCGGCGCCGGCGTGCGCCTGCTCGTCGAGCCACCAGTCGGGGAGATCGGTCATGATCGCATCCTGCGCAGCCCGGACCGGTCGGTCCACCCATTTTGCGCCGCGGCGTCCCGTGGGTCGGCTCCCCGGCGCGCGGTCCCGGGCGGCCGGGCCGGGCAGCACCCGGGCGCCGCCGCGGGTCAGTGGTGCCAGGGCAGCTGGACCGGCCGGTCGGGTAGCCGGCCGGCCACCACCTCGGTGAGCAGGGGCACCAGCCCGAGCGGGTAGACGGTGTCGGCGGTACCGGACAGCTCCTCGACGCTCCACCAGCGGTGCCCGGCGTGGTGGCTGCGTTCCAGCTGTTCCATCCGCCGGGTGTCGACCCGGTGGCCGTCGACGCGGTGGACGAAGAAGTCGTCGCGGAACAGCCCTCGGGCCCAGCCGAGGTCGGCGTGCCCGGAGGTGCTGGCGATCGGGCCCGCGAGCGTCCGGGCGGGCACCACCAGGCCGATCTCCTCGCGCAGTTCCCGGGCGGCGGCCCGGCGTACCGACTCCCACCGGTTCACCCCGCCGCCGGGGGTCAGCCAGCAGTACCCGAGCTCGGTCGAGCCGCTGTGCAGCAGCAGGATCCGGTCCGCGCGGTCGATCAGCAGCACCCGCGCCGACCGCCGCCGGTACCGTCTCGGCATCCGCATCGGGCCAGGGTAGCCAGCGGGCACCGAGGTTGTGGATCGGGCGGCGGCGGCGTTTGCTGGCGGGGTGGACTACTCGGACTACTCGTGGCTGCGGGCGCCGGCCGCCGACATCGCCGCCACCGCGCGGTCGCTGCTGGGGTGGGAGGTCGCCGGCGACGGGGTCCGGGTCCGGCTGACCGAGGTCGAGGCGTACGCGGGCACGGGTGAGGATCCCGCGTCGCACGCGCACCGCGGGCCGACACCGCGGGCCCGGGTGATGTTCGGTCCGGCCGGTTCCGCGTACGCCTACTTCGTCTTCGGGATGCACTGGTGCTTCAACATCGTCTGCGGCCGGGTGGGTGAGGCGGCGGCGGTGCTGATGCGCGCCGGCCAGGTGGTCGACGGGCTGGAGTTGGCCCGGCTGCGACGCGGCGGGGTCGCCGACCGGGATCTGGCGCGCGGGCCGGCCCGGCTCGGGTCGGCGCTCGGAGTGGGGCCGGAGGCGAACGGCACGTCGATGGTGGACGGCACCGGTCCGCTGCGGTTGACCCCACCGACCCGGCCGGTCGGCGCGGCGGAGATCGCGGTGGGACCGCGGGTCGGCGTCGCCGCCGCCCACGACCTGCCGTGGCGGTTCTGGATCGCCGGCGACCCCACCGTCAGCGCCTACCGCCGGCACACGCCGCGACGCGGCCGGGCCGGTCCGGGTCCGGGAGCCGGCCGAGGTCCGGAGGCCGGTCAGGGTGCTGGGGCCGGTCAGGGTCCGGCGGTCGGTCCGGCTCCGGGGGGCGGTTCAGGTTCCGGGGTCGGTCCGGTGCCGGGGTAGGCGACCCCGGTCAGGCGCAGTGGGGTGTACGCGGCGAACCAGCCGTCGTGGCGCCGGTACGGGGCCAGTTCCCAGTCGCGGGCCACCTCCCGACCGGCCAGGGCGTCGAGCACCAGCCGCTCGGTCTCGGTGCTGACGTAGACCCGGTCCTGGTACACCGAGTGGACCCGTAGCCGCAGCGCCGTGGTCTGGTCCGGCGGCAGGTGCCACAGCCGCCTGCCGTCGGCCAGGTCGTAGCCGGCGACGCCGTCGTCGGTCGCCACCGCGGTGGAGCCCAGCGGGTCCACCTGCATGCAGGTGTTCCCGGTCCGCGCCACGACGGTCTCGCCGGTGTCGGCCCGGACCACCAGCGGTACGTGCCGGCCCATCACCACGAACGTGTCGTCGCGGGGCACCGCGCACTGCGGGTGGTCGGCCGATTTCGCCCGGTGGGCGTACCGGTGGGTCCAGAGCGGGCGGCCGGTGGCGACGTCATAGCCACGCAGCTCGACCGCTGCGGAGGTCAGGCGCGAGGTCAGTAGCACCCCGGCACCGACCGCGAGCGCCGCGACCCGGGCGCAGCAGTCCCGGTCCGTCGCCGTCCAGCCACGCAGGTGCGGCTGGAGGGCGACGACGAGCAGCGGGTGGTCGACCGGGAGGCGGGGATTGCGCAGGCCGAACGCCGCGTACCCCCGCGGATCGGTGCCGACCAGCTCGACGCCGGACCAGCCGCGGTCGGCGACCTCGGCCGGCAGCCGCACCGCCGCGTCGTGGATCGGCTGGCCGGTGGCCCGGGAGTGCACCTGCAGGCGCGCTTCGCTGCGCCGCGGGCTGAGCCCGTCGGGTGGATGATTGGCCTGGTAGAAGAAGACCGCCAGGGTCTCCGACTCGGTGTCCAGCAGCGTCGCGTCGCGAACCTCGACATCGGTCACTCCCTCGGGCTCGACCAGGGTGAGCTGCTCCTCCTGCTGGCCGGTGACCGGGTCGACGAAGGTCAGCGAGTCGTTCAGCCGGTGGGCGAGGGCGCGGTCGGAGGTGAGGGTATCCGCGTCGATGGTCAGCCGGCCGGCGGTGGGCTGCTCCGGTCCGGATGGTTCGGCCGTCCCACAGGCCGTTGTCAGCAGCACCATCAGTGTCAGTACGCCGGCCAGGGGCGTGCGCCACCGGCCCGTCCAGGAGTAACGCACAGCGAGAAGAGTACTTCGATCCGCGACTATATCGCGGTAAGCAATCACGGAACTTCACATCGTGAGTTCAGTTCGCCTTCGCCGTGGGCGGTCCGGTTGCGGCGGCGTCAGGCGTCGGTCTCCGTGGCGTCGTCGGCTGACGCACCCGCCCCGAGCACGGCGGTCGGTGCGCAGAGCACGGTGATCCGGTAGCTCAGGCCGAGGTTGGACCAGATCTCGCCGCGCAGGTCCAGGCAGACGCCGGCGCCCGGCAGGCCGTCCGGGTGTTCGAAGAAGTCGGCGGACGGCTCGGCGATCGCGCCGACCAGGCCCTGGGTGCCGCGCCCGGTGCCGGGCACCTGGAGGATGCCGACCGTCACCTGCACCTCGACGTCCTCGAGGGCGTCGATGTCGTACCAGTGGGTGTCCGGCAGGAACAGTCGGGAATCGACGGTCCGGTGCTGGTACTGCGGTCCCATCATCCCGGTCTCGTCGCCAGGGCGGTCGCCGATCCAGGCCGTCCCGGCGTACTCGGTGCGCAGCCGCCGGGCCTCGGTCGGGAACTCGGTCACCAGGGTGTCGAGGCGCGGTTGGGCCGCCAGATGTACGTCAGCGTCGGTCACCTGCGGGACTTTAACACCGCCCTTCCGGGCCGCCGGCCGCGGTCGCGGCACGCCGGGAGGTCCGTCATAGACCGAAGTGGATGTTGACAGGCCATCGATTATTAGTAAACTCTCCTTTCAGAGAGCGCTCTCACGGTCTGGATACCATCCCGCCTCCCGGAGGAACCGAAGGATGAATCGAACGCTGAGCGCCGCCCTCGGCCTGCTCGTGGCCGCCACCCTCACCACCGTGCCCACCGGCACCGCGGCGGCGGAACCCGCGCCGCAGCCCCCGTCGACCGGGCGGACGACCGCCGGCGCCGCACTGCCCGCCGACCAGCTCGCCGCCCTGCGCCGCGACCTGGGACTGACCGCCGACCAGGTCGCCACCCGGCTCGCCGCCGAGGCCGCCGCCCCGGTGACCGAACGGCGCCTGCGCGCCGAACTCGGCGGAGCGTACGGCGGCTCCTGGCTGGCCGCCGACGGCCGTACCCTGGTCGTCGCGGTGACCGACCCCGCGCGGACCGCGCAGATCCGCGCGGCCGGCGCCCGACCGCAGCTCGTCACCCGCCCCGAGGCCGACCTGGCCCGGGTCAAGTCCACCCTGGACCGGCACGCGGCCGCCGCCAGCCGGGCCGCCGCCGGCGCCCGGTCCGCGGGCCAGGCCGGGCCCGCCATCCACTCCTGGTACGTCGACCCGGCCAGCAACAGCGTGGTGATCCAGGCCGCCGACGCCGCCGCGGCCGGTGAGTTCGCCGAATCCGCCGGGGTGCCGGCCGGATCGGTGCGCGCCGTGGTCTCCCCGCACGCCTACCGACCCGTCTACGACCTGCGCGGCGGCGACCAGTACACCATCAACGGCAACACGCTCTGCTCGGTCGGGTTCGCCGTCGCCGGTGGATTCGTCACGGCCGGCCACTGCGGCGGGGTCGGCAGCCCGACCACCGGCAGCGGTGTCGCCCAGGGCACCTTCCGGGGCTCGTCGTTCCCCGGCAACGACTACGCCTGGGTGCAGACCAACGCCAACTGGGTGCCCCGGCCGGTGGTGAACAACTACAGCGGCGGCACAGCCAGCGTGGCCGGGTCGCGGGAAGCCGCCGTCGGCAGTTCGGTCTGCCGGTCCGGCCGCACCACGGGCTGGCGCTGCGGCACCATCACCGCCCGCGACGTGACCGTCAACTACTCCGGTTCGTACGTCTACGGGCTGGTCAGCAGCACCGCCTGCGCCCAGCCGGGGGACTCCGGCGGCTCGTTCCTCGCCGGTGACCAGGCGCAGGGCGTCACCTCCGGGGCCGGCGGCAACTGCAGCACCGGCGGCACCACCGTCTACCAGCCGGTCAACGAGATCCTCGGCGCCTACGGCCTGTCGCTGACCACCACCGGGGGCGGCGGCGCCAGCCGGCTGATCGGGTACGCCGACAAGTGCATCGACGTGCCCAACTCCAACGGCGTCGACGGACAGTACCTGCAGCTGTGGACCTGTAACGGCACCAACGCCCAGAACTGGACGTTCGCCGGGGACGGCACCGTGCGGGCGCTCGGGCTCTGCATGGACGTCGCCTGGGGGTCGACCGCCAACGGCGCGGTCGTGCAGCTCGCCAACTGCAGCGGCAACCCGGCCCAGCAGTTCGTCCTCAGCGGCGCGGGCGACCTGGTCAATCCGCAGGCCAACAAGTGCGTCGACGTGCAGGGCTGGAACAGCGCCGACGGCGCCCGGCTGGCGATCTGGGAGTGCACCGGCGGGGCCAACCAGAAGTGGCGGCGCGGCTGATCCGTCGTCCGATCTGAGCCGGTCCCACCTGGTGGCAGCCAGGGGCCGGGGAGGATCCCCCGCCGCGGCGCGGTGCCGCCCGCGGCTGGGGACACCGGTCAGCCGGCCGGCCTGAGCCGGCCGAGCTCGGTGCCCTTGGCGTCGACCAGCACCAGAACGTCCCCGTCCAGGCCGGCCTGCGACGCCTCCGACAGCCACTGCGCGATCGGCACGTTGTCGCAGCCGACAAGCGTGCTCGCGCCGCTGGTGGCCAGCAGCGGGCCGCCGGACGCAGCGACCCAGCGCCCGCCCAGGGCGTTGCAGCCGTCCGAACCGCGCCAGCTGCCGTCGGCGGTCAGCTCCACGAACGCGGGGTCCGGTGCACCGGTCGGACCGGTGGCTGGTACCCAACGGCCGAGCAGCGCCTCCGGGGCCGGCAGCGGGGTGAGGTCGGCCGGCAGCGGAGCGGGCGGGGCGAACGCCCGGCGTACCTCGTCGGTGACGACCGGCGGTTCGGCCTGCTCCGGCAGGATGTCGGGAGCCGGCTCCGGCTTCCCGCCGGGTGCCAGCCGGGCCAGCACGTCACCCTGGACGTTGAGCAGCAGGCGGTCCTCGCCGGCGGTCCGGAACGAGGTGGCCTCGCGCAGCCAGGCCGGGGTCGGCTCCTCGGCGAGCTCGCATCCGCTGGCGCCGTAGACGGCGGCGACGAACAGGCCGCCGGTGTCGGCCCGCCAGGAACCGGACAGGTTGCCGCAGTCGCGCCACAGGGACAATTCGGTCGGAGCGACGCGTAGCACCGCGCCCGCCTCCTCCTGGGCCGCCTCCTCGACGGCCCAGAGGCCGATCAGGGCGACCGGTTCCGCGTCGGCCGCGCCCGGAGCGTCGGACGGGGTCGCCGTCGCCGATCCGTCGTCGGCCGACCCGGCGCAGCCGGCCAACAGCAGCGAAACCAGGACAGCCGTCATGATCTGCCGGTTTCCGCGCATCACGCCTCCTTGAGTTATGGCCACAACGGTAGTTGGTGGTCCCCGATTGGACGTCGAAAGCGACCGAACCGTTGCATGTCAGCGACCGATGATGATCGACCGCGGCCGATCAGACGAGGGGCAGGCCGAGCAGACCGGCCGCCGCCCGGCAGCGCGCCGGGTGGGTGAGCACGTCGACCGAGTCGACCGCCTGGTCGATGGTGCCCGGCAGCGCGGGCACCGATCCGTCGGGCCGCCCGCCGAGCCGGGTCAGCAGCGCCCGCACCTGCGGGTCGACGATCGACCCGGTGAGCGCGGTGGTGAACCGCTCCGCGCCGAGCACCCGGATGTCACGGTCGTGGAAGCGGCGGGGAGCGGGATCGACCGGGTCCGCCAGCCGGAGCTCGTTGGTGGCGGCGGCCAGCCCGCTCGCGGCGGCGCAGAGCGCCGCCTCCCGCTCCCGCCAGTCGGCGGCGGCCAGCGCGGCGCGCAGCGGCGGATCGAGCGCCGTCGCGACGGCAAGCTCGCGGAAGGCCCGGCCCAACCACTTGTCGTACGGCGCCCACACCCGGGCCACCAGGAAGGAGAGCCGGACCAGGTCCCGGGCGATCCGGCCGGCCAGCAGCCGGGAGCCGAGGTCGTCGCCGGTGCCGCCGGTGCGGCCGACGAACGCCTCCGCCTGTCCGACGCGCAGCCAGCCGGCGGCCAGCGCGTACCGCCAGACGTCGGGCGGGTACCACCGCAGCGCCCGGCGCCGGACGCCGAGTTCGTCGGCCGGATCGTGGAAGACCGCGCCCCGGGTCAGGGCGGCCAGTTGCTGGGTCGGGGTGAGCAGCCAGTCGGCCAGCGCCATCCCGGCGGCCGGATCGACGCCCAGCCGGGCGGTGAAGTAGTCCGGCGCCGTGTCGACGAGCACCCGGTGCCCCGGCCGACCCGGCGGGCCGTCCGCGCCGGGCGCCCGGGCCGGGAACGTCACCGGGTAGCCGTCGAACCGCTCGGGCAACCGGTCCAGGAGCGCGCGGACCGGGTCGGGATCGGTGCCGGGCGGCAGGAACAGCTGCAGCCGGGGGCCGAAGTCGTGGTCGGTGGAGACCTCGTCGTCGTACCCGAGCACCTCGGACCCGGGACCCAGCAGGGCGGCCGCGTGCGGCTGCCCGGCCAGCAACGGCCCCACCACCGACCGGTAGAACCGGCCGGCCAGCTCGATTCCGGTCACCGCGCCCTCCACTGCCGACTGTCGCGTGCCAGCATGGTACGCAGGCGGGCACCGACGACCGGCCGATGGCGACCACCGCGTCGCTGATTCGCGATCCCCGCCGGATCCGCAGGTCAGTGTGATAGAAGTTCAACGGTGGCTGAGCCGATGACCACCGATTCACCCGACTCGACGCGGCCGGATCCCGAGCCGTCACCGGGCCGGGGCACCGGCCGGGGTCGGCTGCGCTGGGAGCTGCTCGCGTTCCTGGAGATCAGTGCCCTGTGCGGGATGGCCGTCACCCAGCCGCTGCTGGACGTCTTCGGGCGCAGCCCGGACTACTTCATCTTCCACCGCGCCGGCGTGGGCGACATCCTGCTGCTGGTGGCGGCGGTGACGCTGACCCCGGCGCTGGTGCTGTGGGGGCTCGGCGCCACCGCCCGGCTGGCCGGCCGGCGGGTCCGCTCGGCGGCGCAGGCGGTCGTGCTGGGCATCCTGTTCGCGATCCTCGCCGTCCAGGTCGGCAAGGCCACCACCGGCGTACGCGGCCTCCCGCTGGCCCTGCTGGCCGCGCTGACCGGCGCCGCGCTGGCGGTCTGCTGCACCCGGTTCAGCGTGCCGCGCCAGGTGCTGCGGGTCGCCTCGGTCGGACCGCTGGTCTTCGGGCTGCTCTTCGTCTTCACCTCGGCGGCGTCCCCGGTGGTGCTGCAGGCCGGCGGCGCGTCGGTCGCCGCGGGACAGTCGGTGGGTCCGCATCCGCCGGTGGTGATCCTGGTCTTCGACGAACTGCCCCTGATGTCGCTGCTCGACGACGCCGGCGAGATCGACCGGGAGCGGCTGCCGAACTTCGGTCGGCTCGCCGACGAGGCAACGTGGTACCGCAACGCCACCGCGGTCGGCGGCACCACCACCTTCGCGGTACCGGCGATGCTGACCGGCCGCTATCCCGGCGCCGAACCGGTCGCGCCGCACTTCTCGCGCCATCCGGAGAACCTGTTCACCCTGCTCGGGGACGCCTACCGCATCGAGGCATGGGAGAACATCACCCAGCTCTGCCCGCCCGAGCGGTGCGCCGGCCGGCCCGGTCAACCCCGCGGTGGGGTGACCACGATGCTGCGGGAGAGCGCCGCGCTCCTCGGCGAGCTCGCCTCGCCGTACGAGAGCACCCGGGACCCGATGGCCACCTTCCAGGAGCGGACGCTGGGCGAGGACATCCGGGAGGGTGACCGGGACCCCGACGTCGGACCGGAGTTCCGGATGAACCGGCTGGGCGACAGTCAGCCGGCCCGGTTCACCGAGTTCCTGGCCAGCCTGCGGCCGACGACCGAGCCGACGCTGCGCTTCCTGCACCTGCTGATGCCGCATTCGCCCTGGGCCTACCTGCCCTCCGGGCAGCGCTACCAGGGGCCGCGCGGACTGCCGATCGACGGCCGCTGGTGGGCGCGGCTGGCGCACCAACGCCACCTGCAACAGGTCGGCTACACCGACCGCCTGCTCGGCGAGACGATGCGCGCGCTGCGGGCCACCGGCCAGTACGACGAATCACTGATCATCGTCACCTCCGACCACGGGGTCAGCTTCAGCCACGGAACTCCGCCCCGGACCCTCGACCCGCAACAGCGCGCCGCCGCCGAGCTGGCCTGGGTGCCGCTGCTGGTCAAGGAACCCGGACAGCGCGCCGGCCGGGTCGACGACCGCAACTGGGAGCACGTGGACCTGGTGCCGACGGTGGCCGAGCACACCCAGGTGCGGTTGCCCTGGCCGGTGGACGGCGTATCGGCGCTGGGTCCGCCGAGAACCACCGGCGACAAGAGGTTCGCCAACGCACCCGGCGACACCGTCACGATCCGCGACCCGGCCCACTTCGCCACGGTCCGGCAGGGCGCCGACACCCGGCCGGTGCTGCCCGACATCCCGGAGCTGAGCCTGATCGGGCGGGCGGTCGACGAGCTGCCGGTCACCGACGGCGGGCCGACGGTGACGTTGGAGAACCACGCCGAGTACGCCGACGTGCGGCCGGCCGGCGGCGACCTCCCGGCACTGGCGTACGGGTCGCTGCCGGAGACGATCGCGCCGGACACCCCGGTGGCGATCGCCCTGAACGGACGGATCGGCGCCGTCGCGCTCGCCGGACGCGACCGGGAAGAGCGGCTGCGCTTCGCCGGGCTGATCACCGAGCCGCTGTTCGTCGAGGGCGCCAACCGGGTGGAGCTGTTCCAGGTGACCGGGGGCGGCGCCGGACTACGCCGCCTCCCGATCGGTTAGCCGCTCCGGTCCGGTCGCGACCCGGCTGGTGGTCAGTCGGCCGGGCCGGGCTGGGTCGGCGGCTGGGTCGCGGGCCGGGCCGGCAGCGGGTAGCCCCACTTGGTCGCCAGGTCCCGCAACTCGGGGGTGAGCTCGACGGCCGGCACCTCGCGGGGGGCCTGCACCTTGCCGGTGCGGATCCGGTCGGTCCAGTCACCCAGCCCGGCCTTGATCGAGCCGTGCGACTTGCTGCCGTAGTCGAGCATCGCCGGCTCCCACTCCAGCTCGAGAAACTCGCAGATCCGGCGGGTCTCCGCCTCGGGTTCGCTGACCAGGGTCTCGTAGCGGACCGTGCAGCCGGGCAGCATCTGGCGGGCCTCCTGCACGCTGCGGCCGTACTTGAGCACGCTGGCGGCGGTCTCCTCGGCGCTCTGCTGGGGGCGGGCCCGCGCCCACGAGTCGAAGACGGAAGCCGGATGCCGCAGCAGGAAGATGAACCGGGCATCGGTCCAACACCTGGCGATCCGGCTCCACATGAAGACGTGGTTCGGGGTCTTCTCCACCAGCACGGTCTTCCCGCTGCGCTGCAACGCGGCGTCCAGGGCCCGGTCCCAGAGCAGATGGGTCAGTTCGTTCTCGTCCCAGCCCAGCTCGGCGAAGCTCTCCCGGACGTACCGGTCGTTGAGGGTGGCCCGCAGCTTGCCCAGGTGCAGCTCGTGCGGCGCGTAGATCGCGGAGTGGCTGTTCAGCATCATCCGCAGCAGGGTCGAGCCGGACCGGACGGAGGAGAAGATGAAAACCGGCCGATGCAGGAGTCGCTCGGGGCGCCTGATCAGTTTCGGTCGGCCGTCGCGTCGAACGACCTGCACTCCGGTCGACCTGGCGAGGCGCACGGTGAATTGATCTTTCCAGCCCATCGAACTGACGTTACAAAGCCTTCCTGTGAGGAATGTAAAGGGTCGGCAACGATCAACCGGGGCGGACAACCCAGCGGATACCGCCGGCCAGATGGGCCCGGAAGTCCGGATCTGAGTACCCGGCGACGGTGTGACCCAGTCCGGTGTAGAACGCCCGGCCGCCGAGCGACTCGTGGCACCAGGCGATGGCATGCTCCGCGCCCATCCCACCACCGCGGTAGGTCGACTCGTCCACGGTCAGCAGCACCCGGGTGCCGGCCGCCGGGGCGGCCCGGAAGTCGTACCACTCGTCGGTCCGCCGCCAGCGCGCCGGCAGCCCCGCCGTGGCCGGATGGTCCGGGTCGGCCACCCGCACCACGGCCGGCTGCACGTCCGGGTGCCGGTCGAAGTACGCGCCGACCAGCCGGCCGTAGAACGGCCAGTCGTACTCGGTGGCGGCCGCCGAGTGCACCCCCACGAAGCCGCCGCCGCCGCGCACGTACGCCTCGACGGCGCGGCGACCGGGCGGATCGAGCACCGTGCCGTTGGTGTTCAGGAACACCAGCACCCGGTACCGTGCCAAACCACCCCCGGCGAGGGCGGCCGGATGCTCGGTGGCGTCGACCCCGAACCCGGCCGCCGCGCCGATCTCCCGGACCGCCTCGATGCCGGCCGGAATGCTGTCGTGGCGGAAACCCGTGGTGCGCGAGAAGACGAGCACGTCGAAGCGGGCGGCCACCCGACCGAGGCTACCGGGACGCCCGGTGTCGCTCGCTGGCAGGATTGGCGCCGACCGTGGTGGGGCAAGTTGGCACATCACCGCGTACCGCTGGAACCGGTCGTCCGGGCCGGTGGCGGACAGCTGTGAGGAGACCCGGAAGTGCAGACGTACTGGACGCAACTCGCCCTGGTCGGCGTGCTCGTCGTCCTCAACGCCGCCTTCGCCGGCAGCGAGATGGCCCTGGTGTCGTTGCGGGAGAGCCAGCTCCAACGGCTCGAACGCGCCAGCCGCTCGGGGCGGGTGCTGGCCCGACTGGCCAAGGACCCCAACCGGTTCCTCGCCACCATCCAGATCGGCATCACCCTGGCCGGCTTCCTCGCCTCGGCGGCCGCGGCGGTCTCCCTGGCCCGGCCGGTGGCGCCGCTGCTGAGCCCGCTCGGTACGGCGGCCGAACCGGTCTCGGTGATCCTGGTGACGCTCGTCCTCACCTTCGTGACGCTGGTCTTCGGCGAACTGGCACCCAAGCGGATCGCCATGCAGCGGGCCGAGCGGTGGGCGCTGGTGGTCGCCCGCCCGCTCGACCTGCTGGCCAGCCTCTCCCGGCCGGCGGTCTGGGCGCTCGGCGCCACCAGCGACCTGGCGGTCCGGCTCGTCGGGGTGGATCCCAAACCACAGCGGGACGAGATCAGCCCGGACGAGCTGCGGGACATCGTCGCCGGCCACCACGGGCTGACCGTCGAGCAGCAGACCATCATCGCCGGCGCGGTGGAGATCGCCGACCGCCGGCTGCGGGCGGTGCTGGTGCCCCGGCTGCAGGTCTTCTCCCTGGACAGCGGCACCACGGCCGACGCCGCCCGGATCGTGTTGGCCGCGTCGGGGCATTCCCGGGCGCCGGTGGTCCGGCACGGGCTGCTCGACGACGCCGTCGGGGTGGTGCACCTGCGCGACCTGGTGGGGGTGCCGGGCGACCGGCCGGTCGACGAGTGCGCGCGGTCGCCGATGATGCTGCCCGACTCGCTGCCGGTGGTGGAGGCGCTGCGGCAGTTCAAGGCGGAACGCCAGCACATCGCCTTCGTGGTCGACGAGCGCGGCGCGGTCGACGGCATCGTCACGATGGAGGACGTGCTGGAGGAGATCGTCGGTGAGATCTACGACGAGACCGACCGGGACGTGCGGGCGGTCCGGCGCGACCCGGACGGCTCGTTCCTGCTCCCCGGCACCTTCCCGGTGCACGACCTGACCGACATCGGCGTCGAGCTGCCCGGCCGGCCGGGCGGTGACTACACCACCGTCGCCGGACTGGTGCTCACCGAGCTCGGCCGGATCCCCTCGGGGCCGGGGGAGCGGGTCCATCTCGACGATTGGGCGTTGGAGGTGGTCCAGGTGCAGAACCACGCGATCACGGCGATCCGGCTGCGGCCGGCGGAGCGCAGCGACAGCAACAGCGAACCCGCCGTGGACGCCGCGACCGGCTCCTGACGGTGCGGTCGACCGGCTCCTGACGGTGCGGTCGACCGGCTCCTGGGCGTTCGGTCGCTGATCTATTTCGGTCTGGCTGGGCGGGGCGGCGAGGAGAGATTCTGCAGGCGTACCTGGCCCCGGGCCACCAGCCGGTCCCGCTCGTCGGCGATCTCCACCTGCCAGAGCTGCTGGCTGCGGCCCCGCTGCACCGGGGTGGCGACGGCGGTCAGCTCGCCGTCGCGGACGGCTCGGAGGAAGTCGGTCTGGTTCGCCACCCCCACCACGTTCCCGCGCCCGCCGAGCCAGAGCGTGGCACCGACGCTGGCCGCCGTCTCGACGACCGCGCAGTAGACACCGCCGTGCAGAAGGCCGTACGGCTGGAGCAGGTCGGGCCGGCACCGCCATCTGATCACCACCCGGTCGGCGTTCGCCTCGTCGAAGCGAAGACCGAGCAGGCCGGCGAATCCGCCGGTGAAGTCGGGCGTCTGCACCGGCGTCCCCCTCACACGATGATCATCCAATCGGCGAGCTTACCCACCCGCGGACGCTCACCTGCTGCCCGCACACCCCCCGCAGGTCGGCGGGCGGGAAAACCCGGTGCGGTCGGTCGATGGTGATGGGGGAGAATTCCGTGGTGACCGAGAGCAGCATTCCTTCCCCGGCGGCCGCCCATCCGCCGTCGTTGATCGACGACCTGTTGTGGCGGGGCCTGATCCAGGACTCCACCGACATCGACGGGCTGCGCAGCCGGCTCGCCGAGCCGGCGACGTTCTACGTGGGTTTCGATCCGACCGGCCCGAGCCTGCACGTCGGCCACCTCATGCAGGTGCTGACCGCCCGCCGCCTGCAACAGGCCGGACTGCGCCCGTTGCTGCTGGTCGGCGGGGCCACCGGGCAGATCGGCGACCCCAAGGAGAGTGCGGAGCGGGTGCTCAACCCGCCGGAGGTGGTGGCCGGCTGGGTCGACCGGATCCGGGAACAGCTCGCCCCCTTCGTCAGCTTCCACGGGAAGAACGCCGCCCGCCCGGTCAACAACCTCGACTGGACCGGGCAGCTGTCGGTGGTGGAGTTCCTCCGGGACGTCGGTAAGCACTTCCCGGTCAACCGGATGCTGGCCCGCGACGTGGTGCGCAGCCGGTTGGAGAGCGGAATCAGCTTCACCGAGTTCAGCTACCAGCTGCTGCAGGCCAACGACTTCTTCGAGCTGCACCGGCGGTACGGCTGCGTGCTGCAGTTCGGCGGATCCGACCAGTGGGGCAACATCACGGCCGGGGTGGACTACGTCCGACGCCGCGGCGCCGGCCCGGTGCACGCCTTCGTCACGCCGCTGGTGACCCGGGCGGACGGGACGAAGTTCGGCAAGACCGAGGGCGGCGCCGTCTGGCTGGACCCCCAGCTGACCAGCCCGTACGCCTTCTACCAGTTCTGGATCAACGCCGACGACCGCGACGTCGGCCGGTACCTGCGCTACTTCAGTTTCCGCAGCGCCGGCGAGATCGAGGAGCTGGA